>JAEZDV010000133.1 GCA_023417985.1 Actinomycetes bacterium
GTGCGGGCGACCCGCTCGGCCGCGGCCGTCAGCCGCGCGACGGGTCTCAGCCCCGTTCGCCCGACGGTGGCTCCCACCGCCGCGGCCAGCACGACCCCGCAGCCGCCGACGACGAACAACACGCTCGCCATCCGGTTGAGGACTTCCACGGTCGGCCGGAGTCGCTGTGCGATGACGATCGTGCTTCCGTCGGGCATGCGCTGGGCGAGGACGCGTTGCTGATCGACTGTCCGCAGCGACGACGTGCGCTCGCCCTCCGCGACGGCGACCTCCGGGTCACCGATGGGCACCGACGATCCGGGAGGCACGTACCGGCTGAGGTCGCTGTAGATCAACGCGACGCTGATGTCGGAACTGTAGAGCTGGGCACCACCGATGTACCGGGGGTCGTAGGTGATGAGCGTGCTGGATTCGACCAGCGCTTCCGCACGGGCACGGAGTTGCTGATCGACGTCGGAGTACAGCGCGCGGGCGACGACGGCATACGCGGCGATCGAGGTGACCGCCACGGCGAGAGCGACCGCACCGGCCGCGAGCAGGGTGACGCGGGTGCGCAGTGGAACCGACCGCGTCAGCAGCATGGGTGGCCGCATCTTCGAGCTCACGGTGCCGTCTCGCGCAGCACGTAACCCACACCGCGCACGGTGTGGATGAGGCGGGACTCACCCCCCGCCTCGGTCTTGCGGCGGAGATACCCGACGTACACCTCGAGGGCGTTGCCGGAGGTGGGAAAGTCGTACCCCCACACCTCCTCGAGGATCCGGCTGCGGGACAGCACTCGCCGCGGATTCGCCATCAGCATCTCCATCAGCGCGAACTCCGTGCGCGTCAGACTGATCCGGCGCTCGCCCCGGGTGACTTCGCGCGTGGCCGGATTGAGGGTGAGGTCCTCGAACCTCAACGTTTCCTCTGCCGACGCATCCGGGTCCGGGGTGGCGCGGCGTAGCAGTGCCCGCAGGCGTGCCAGCAGTTCCTCGAGTGCGAACGGCTTGGGAAGGTAGTCGTCTGCTCCGGCGTCGAGACCGGCGACGCGCTCGGACACCGAGTCACGGGCGGTCAGTACGAGGATCGGAAGGTCGTCACCGGTACTACGCAGGCGACGGCAGACCTCCAAGCCGTCGACGCGGGGCATCATCACGTCGAGCACCATCGCGTCCGGCCGGGACGCCACGACCTGTTCGAGGGCTTCCTGTCCGTCCGACGCGAGGTCGACGGTGTATCCGTTGAAGCTGAGGGAGCGGCGCAGCGATTCCCGCACTGCCCGGTCGTCGTCGACCACCAAGATGCGCATGGTTCTCAGTGTGGACCGACCCGCTGAGAATTGACTGAGCGGCGTGCCGTAGGGCCCCGGTTGTCCTGCGGTCCGACCTGTGCCGCCCGTCCGGTAAGATTACTCAATCGAGACGCTGCGGACGGCCGCCCGCGCGGCCACTGCGGAAGTTCGCGCTCCCACGAGGGTGCACGTGAAGTAGCCCACCGCGGGGAAATACCCGGCGTCCACAAAGTCGAGCTGGTGAGGAGCGAGATATGGCAGTCAAGCGAGGACCGTCCAAGAAGTCGCGTGCCGTAGAGGGACGCAAGCCCAAGAAGAATCCCCTCTTCGCGGCGAAGATCGATTACGTCGACTACAAGGATGTGAACCTGCTCCGCACGTTCATCTCCGACCGCGGCAAGATCCGCAGCCGCCGCGTGACCGGGCTGACCCCGCAGCAGCAGCGTCAGGTCGCCATTGCGGTGAAGAACGCGCGCGAGATGGCGCTCCTGCCCTACATCAGCAGCAAGTAGGCCCAGCGCCGACGATCTTTCGCTGCCGCCCCTTCCGCATTCCGCGGGAGGGGCGGCAGCCGTCTGTACCCGTCCTTCGCGGCACGTGCGTGATGTCCGGCCGAAATTCGGGCAAATTGGGCATAATCATCGCCAATCGCGTATCGCGCTACCAAAAACCCCAAAATCAGGGAGTTTCAGTTGGCATTCATTCCGATTTCCGGATAGGTTTTTGTTCGCTGAAACGAATTGCGCTGCCGGGGAGGACAGAGAATTCGTTTCGGCGGAATGCCCCGCACGGCGTGACGGCTCCAAAGTCCCCACCGGCCACCGAGCCTCACGCGTGACAACGCGGGCATTCACCCCGCCTGCCGTCCTTCGGGACGGACTGTCGGGGACGCCCCGCCGGCGGCGGGATCGCACCCGCCGCCGGCGGAGAAGCGTGGTCGATTCCCCGGATTTCCTATCACCTGACTCTCCGATCAACCGGATCCCAGCCGATCCCGTACGGGTCCGAGACGAATCCGTTACCGGTGGTAACCTTTTTCGCCGGGCGTGAAACGGGCCCGGTGGAGCTTTCGTACGAGTGGGTGAATCGGTGTCGGGCGTGGTCGCGGGGTTCACCGTCATCTTCGTGATCATCGCGATCGGATTCGTGCTCGGACGCCGCGGGACGCTCGGCAGCGAGGCACAAACCGTGCTCAGCCGTCTGGTGTTCTTCGTCGCCACACCGGCACTGCTGTTCGACGCGCTCGCCACCTCCGACCTGGCGGTCATCTTCTCGCCGAACCTCTATGTCGCTGCCTCCACCGCATTCGCCGTCGCGATCGCCTATTTCGTCATCGCAGCGTTGTGGCTCGAACGTTCCCTTCCCGAACTGACGATCGGCGCGCTGTGCGCCGGGTACGTCAATTCCGCGAACCTGGGAATCCCGATCGCGGTGTTCGTTCTGGGCGACGCCTCGTTCGTCGCACCGCTCCTGCTGTTCCAGATCGTGGTGCTTTCCCCGATCGCCCTGACCATGCTCGACCTGTCGACCATGCGCGCCGGTGCCTCCCGGCTCGACACCCTCACGGCACCGTTCAAGAATCCCATCGTGCTCGCGGGCGCCGCCGGACTCGCGGTCGCGGTGAGCGGATGGACCCTGCCCCCGGCGATCCTCCAGCCGTTCCACCTGCTCGGCGGGGCCTCGGTGCCCGGCGCGCTGCTGGCGTTCGGCTTGTCGCTGCAGGGCGTACGAGTGCTCGAGAAAGGTACGAGCCCCCGGCGGGATGTCGCCCTCGCCTCGGTGCTCAAGATCGTCGTGCAGCCGCTGCTCGCCTACGCGATGGGCCGATACCTCCTCGGCCTCGACGGACACGCACTGTTCGCCGTCGTCGTCGTTGCCGCCCTGCCCACCGCCCAGAACGTCTTCGTCTACGCGAGTGCGTACGGCCGCGGCATGGTGCTCTCACGCGACGCCGCCCTCGTCACCACACTCGCCTCGATCCCCGCCATCGGCATCATCGCCACGCTGCTGACGTGAGAGCCGGAAAACCTGCCGTCACCGGCGCAGGCCTAAGGTGACCGCATGCGCCTGATCGTCCTGCTCGCCTGCAGCATTCTCGCCACCGCATGCGGTCCGGGCAGCCCTGACATCGAGCCACTACCGGAAACGGCGGCGCCGCAAGGAGCAACGGAATTCGGTGCCCGCACCGACCTCGTCGATCCGCATCCGCTCGAGATCCAGGGCTGGTCGCGCGCCGGCGACAACCGCATCGCGCTGCACTTCGAGACGGGAACACCGGAATGTTTCGGCGTCGACGCCGTCGTCACCGAAACTGACGACGCCGTGGGTGTCACGGTGCTCGGGGGCACGCTGCCCGAGGCTCAGGACAAGATGTGCATCATGATCGCGGTGGCCGGAACACTCGAGGTTCCGCTGCAGCAACCGCTCGGCGAGCGGATCGTCACGGCGGGTGAGCCGAACTGACCACTCCGTCCAGCGGCGACGCGTCGTTCCCCGCACCGCAGACCGGTGTGCCCCGGCACTGGTTGCTGTACCTGTGCACCGCGACCGCCCTGCTGCACGCCGCGTTCCAGTCGGTGCGTGTGCTGGTCTCCTACCGGATCCTCGCGCTCGGCGGCGACGCCGCGACCATCGGTCTCGTCACCGCGCTGTACGCGATCGTGCCGCTCGTGGCGGCAGTCCGGATGGGCCGTTCCGTGGACCGCGGTCACGCCACGATGATCCTGCGCAGCGGCATCGTGGTGTCCACGCTCGGTGTCGGGCTCATCGCCGCGAGTTCGGGTCTGGTGGTACTCGCCGCCGGCAACGTCGTGCTCGGCCTGGGACAGCTGCTCGTCACGGTCTCCGGGCAGGCATTCGTCTCGATCCTCTCGCCGCCCGACCGGCTGGACCGCGGATTCGCCGGCATCACGCTCGGGGTGTCGGTCGGTCAGGCCGTGGGCGTACCCGTTGCCGGGATCATCGCCGCCAACCACAGTGCGGACGACGGCAACGTCGAGACCACGGGCGCGCTGATCGCAATGACGGTGATCTCGGCGATCGCACTGCCGTTCGTGCTGGGACTCCGGGAGCCGCCCGGTTCGGGACGCACCGCCGGTGACGGTGCACCCCAATCGGTGCGGTCGATGCTTGCCACCCGGGGAATGAAACCGGCGATGCTCTCGAGCCTGATCGTGCTGGCGTCCGTCGACCTCGTCGTGGTGTACCTCCCGTTGCTGGGAGAGCAGTTCGGGTTCGGGGTGCTGCTCGTGTCGGCGCTGCTGACGGCGAGGACACTCACATCGATCGTGTCCCGCGCACTGCTGCCGTGGGCGCTGCGGTACGTCGGCAGGCGACGCCTGCTCATCTCCGCCACTGCCGGCACCGTCGTGCCGGTCGCGCTCATCCCGTTTCTGCCCAACCCGTGGCTCATCGCCGCACTGCTCGCCGTATGCGGCGCGTTCTGGGGTGTCGGGCAACCCCTGACGATGACGTGGGTCGTCGAACTGGTGGCCCCGGCCGACCGGGCGTCTGCGCTGGCGGTCCGCCTCACGGGCAATCGCCTCGGTCAGGTGCTGATCCCCGTCGCAGCGGGTGGAGTCGCCGGGGTCGCAGGCGTCGCGTCCGTGTTCTGGGTGACCGCCGCGCTGTTGTCCGCCGCGGCTACCTCGACGTGGCGGGCGCTGCGCACCTGACTCACCACGACCGTCAGCGGCGGCGCATCCGTACGTAGTCGCCGACGACCGCAGCACCGAGGCCGTCGAGGTCGGGTGCGACGACCCGTCCGCCGACCCGCCGAGCCATGCGGTCGACGATCCGGGCAAGACCGGGATCGTCGCCGAGCCGGAAGATCGTCACCTGGGCACCGATCTTGGCGAGGTGGTCGAGTTCACGCACCGTCAGGCCGAGCGTGCGCGCACTCGGCGGATAATCGAACGCCGCATATCCCTCGGGTTCGAGGTGTGCGGTGGGCTCACCGTCGGTCACCACCAGGACGACGGGTTGTGCGTTGGGGTGACGACGCAGGTGGCGACCGGCGAGCATGAATGCGTGGTGCAGGTTGGTGCCCTGCTCGTACACACCGTCGAGGCCCGCCAGTTCCGGCGCCGTGACCACCCGCGCATGTCGGCCGAATGCGATCAGCTGCAGGGCGTCGCCGCGGAACCGCGTCGACACGAGATGGTTCAGCGCGAGCGCGGTGCGCTTCATCGGCACCCAGCGGCCGTCCATGACCATCGAGAACGACGTGTCGACGAGCAACGCGACCGCAGCCTGCGCCCGCTGCTCGGTATCGATCACCTCGACATCGCTCACAGACATCCGGACCGGCACCCCGGGACTGCGGAGCGTCGCGTTCGTGAGGGTGCGTACGACGTCCCACGGCTCGGTGTCGCCGAACTCCCACGCCTTGGTGGCCCCTGTGGGCTCACCCATCGCACCGGCGCGCCGCGATTCACGTTGCCCGGTCCGCGAGGAGATCCGGTCCATCACGTCCCGCAGCGCCGTCTGCCCGAGTTGGCGCATCGCCTTGGGCGAGAGCCGCCACTGTCCGTCGGCGCCGCGATCGAAGAATCCCTGTTGCTGAAGTTCCTTCTCCAGCGCGGCGAGCGTGCGGGCGTCGGCGACCGCCTGCGGACCGAGATGCCGTTCGAGTTCGTCGAGATCGATGTCGTCGAGCGACGCCCCCGCATACTGCTGCGACAACTGCTCGGCCAGCTGATCCAGTTCCGCGACCTCCTGCAGCGCCGAGGTCGCGTCGCCCAGACCCATCGGATCGTCGCCCCGGGCGCGGGCGGACCCGCTCCAGTCCTCGCCCGGTCGCGCGGCGCGCAGATGCCCGTCGAGCCGATCGAGCAGGCCCGTCAGGGCGGGGGAACCGAACGCCTGCTGCGCGAGTGCGTCGAGTTCCTCGCGTTGTTCCGGAGTGAGCGAATTGCGGAGGCGTTGCGCCGCCGCCGCGCGCTGCGCCAGCGAATCGAGCAACTCCTCGACGTCCTGCGGGTCGTCGGGGAAGAAGTCTCCGTGTTCGGCCATGAACTGTTCGAAATCCTCGGGGGTGTCCTCCCCTCGGGCATGCTTGTCGAGCAGATCGTTGAGGTCCTCGAGCATCTCCGAGATGCGCTGCCGGTCTTCTTCGGTGGCGCCTGCGAGTGCCTGCTTCATCCCGGCGAACCGCTGGTCGAGCATTTCCCGCCCCAGCAGATCGCGGATCTTCTCGTAGTTCTCCCGTGCCTGCTCGCTCCGCCAGTCGTAATCGGCGAGCTCCTGGACGGCCTGAGCCGGCGATGCCGGAAGTTCTTCGATGCGCATCTCCGCGAACCGCGCGTCGTCGTCGAGCGCCCGCGCGAGTTCCTTGCGTTCCTCGAGTACCGCCTTGTCGAGCAGTTCGCGCACCTCCCTCAGCGTGCCGTCGAGGTTGGTGCGGTCGAGAAGTTGCTTGCGGCGCCGATTGGCCTCCGCCGCAAGTTCGTCGAGCCCGCGCATGCCGTTGCTGCCACGGCGCAGCAGTTCGCGCAGCGCTCGTTGCGGCGACGACCCCGCGAGGACGTCGTCACCGATGCTCGCGAGCGCGTCGCGCAGATCCACGGGAGGAGCGAGCGGGTCGCCCCCGTGGTACGGGCCGTAACGCGCCGAACGGTCCATCAGGAGTACACCGCCGCACCACGCGGACCGGCGTCCTTGGCGATGCGCCGTGCCAGATAGAGACCCTCCAACGCGAGTTCCGCTGCGGCAGCGCGGGTTCCGTTGTCGGTTGCGCCGAGTCGCTCCGCGACCGTGTCGATGACCGGCAGTTCGGGCAGGGCATCGAGCAGCGCCTTCGCGGTCACCCGTTCCCCGGTGATCACCGGCTCCCCCTGCTCGACGGCAGCGACGAGAGGGGCGAGGTCGATGCCGGCCAGCCGGGTGCGCGCGGTCTCCGCCGTCGCGCGCCGCAGCAGATGATCGAGGACTTCGAACTCCCGGCCTTCCTCGCCCGACTCGAATTCGACCTTCCCGCGCAGCACCTCGACGACGGTGCCCAGATCGACCGGACGCGCCACCGGGTCCTCTTCCCCCAGCACCGCCCCGCGATGCATCGCAGCCGCGGCGACGGTCTCGGCGCCCGCCACGGCGAACCGCGCGGAGACACCGGAACGCTGGTCCACGGACGTCGACTCCCGAAGCAGACGGGTGAAGCGAGCGAGAATCTCGACGAGAAAATCGGGCACCCGGGCCTGGAGATCGGCTTCCTGCTCGATGACCGCGATCTCGTCGTCGAGTTCCGTCGGGTAGTGGGTGCGGATCTCCGCGCCGAAGCGGTCCTTGAGGGGGGTGATGATCCGGCCGCGGTTGGTGTAGTCCTCGGGGTTCGCACTCGCGACGAGCAGCACGTCGAGCGGGAGCCGCAGGGTGTAGCCGCGCACCTGGATGTCGCGTTCCTCCATGACGTTGAGCAGCGACACCTGGATGCGCTCGGCGAGATCGGGAAGCTCGTTGATCGCGACGATGCCGCGGTGGGCGCGCGGGACCAGCCCGAAGTGGATGGTTTCCGGATCACCGAGGCTGCGTCCCTCCGCGACCTTGACGGGGTCCACGTCCCCGACGAGGTCGGCGACCGACGTGTCGGGGGTCGCCAGCTTCTCGGCATACCGCTCGCTGCGGTGCTGCCACGCCACCGGCAGGTCGTCGCCGAGTTCGGCCGCGCGACGGATCGATACCGGTGTGATGGGCTCGTAGGGGTGCTCGCCGAGTTCGGATCCCGCGATCACGGGCGTCCACTCGTCGAGCAGCAGGGAGAGGGTGCGCAGCAGGCGCGTCTTGCCCTGGCCGCGCTCTCCGAGCAGGACGACGTCGTGGCCGGCGAGCAGTGCCCGCTCGAGTTGCGGAACGACGGTGTCGTCGAAGCCGACGATGCCGGGCCAGGGATCGGCACCGTCGCGCAGGGCAGCGACGAGGTTCTGCCGGATCTCGTCCTTGACGGGACGATGCACGTGACCGGAGGCGCGGAGCTCTCCGAGGGTGGACGGGCGCTGTGTGGGTGACGTCACCCCATCAAAGGTACGACCGTGCGGCGGTTTCGGCACCTGCGACACGAGGAACCCCGGACCACGCTGCTCCGGGCCGTCGCATATCCGGCCGAGCGATCCGTTTCACACGTCGGACGTGCACGTTCGGGGGCGCCTGGGTACGGGCAATTCGCCCCTCTTCTGATAGACACGGTGTATGTCGGACACCGAGATCACCTTTTCCAGCGGCGACGTGACCCTGCACGGCAGTGTGCGGGTACCCGTGTCGATGAGGGGTGCGGTGCCCGGCGTGCTGCTGCTCGCGGGCAGCGGACCCACCGACCGCAACGGTGACAGTGCCCTGCTGCCCGGCTCGATCGGTACGCTCCGCCACCTCGCCGACGTCCTCGAAAGGCGCGGATTCGCGAGCCTGCGATACGACAAGCTCGGCAGCGGCGTCACCGGCCTCGGACCGTACGAGGTCGAGGACGTCGCCGATCTCGGTTTCTCCACGTTCATCGACGCGGCGTCCGCTGCCCTCGATTTCCTGGGCAGCCGACGCGGTGTCAACGCCGACCGCCTCTACGTCGTCGGGCACAGCGAAGGTGCGCTCATCGCCCTCACGCTCGCGCAGGACAATCCCCGGATCAGGGGTATCGGCCTGCTCGAACCACTCGCGGTGCGGTTGCTCGATCTGCTGACCGCCCAGATCGACGCCCAACTCGATGCTGTGGTCATCGCCCAGAAACTGCCGGTGCAGATCGCCGACGAATTGCGGCTCGCGCTGACCGGAGCCGTCGAATCGCTGCGCGCGGACGGCACTCTCAGCGACAACCTGCCCGAGCCGCTCCGCAACGCCGGTCTCGTGCCCGCGAACGCCAAAGCGCTCGCCGAGGAGGACGCACTCGACCCGCGGATGCTCGCCGCCCAGATCGACGGCGATCTGCCGGTGCTGTCGAGCGCGTCGACGAAGGACATCCAGATCCGCATCGAGGATGTCGATGCGCTCGACGATGCTCTCGTGCACACCCGGCTGACCAAGCTGCGGATGACGCACACGAACCATGTCCTCAAGGACATCGGCACCCAGCAGTCGACGGGCGCCGACTACGTCGCCGATCTTCCGTTCTCCGAGGAGTTCACGACCGGCTTCGAGGCGTGGCTGAAGAGCCTGTGAGCGTCCCCGCGAAATAACAAATGTCGTTTTCGCGTTATTGGTGTATGGTCTCCCGTTAACCCACTGGTGCGCCCGAGAAAGGTACGGTTCGATGCGATACAAGCAGATGCATGTCGTCGGCTGCCCCGTACCGTTCATTCATTTCCGCGCATCCTTTGCCGCGAGGCGACCCCGAGAGTAGAAGTCACACGACGACTCCCTCTCGGGCCCCCGGGGCCCTCGCCCC
>JAEZDV010000236.1 GCA_023417985.1 Actinomycetes bacterium
GCGCCGGGGTCGGCCGTGACTGCGAAAATGTTGAGCAGCACCGCAACTCCCGCAGCGCCCGGGAGCGGAACTCCGGCCCCGCCGAGCAGCGGAATCGCGAGCGCTCGGTCGAGAGTCAGTTCGAGGGACGCGGCAGTTCCCGGAGTCACTCCCCCGGGCCGGTCGGTGGCCACCCCCTGGTGCTGGGAGTACGGGTCGTTCCCGGGCACGACGAACGAGAGCAACCCGTTTATGGTGTCGCGAATCGGTGGCGCCGGCGCCGCAGGCTGAGCACCTGCCGTGGGAACACCCAGCGTGCTCAGCGCGGCGAGCGCAGCTCCGCCCCCGATGAATCCGGTCAGAAACTGTCGGCGGTTCCACGAACCGTCGTGTGCACAGTTCACGTTCGTCCCCTCGTCGGTGAAATGCAACTGACGGGAGTGTACGGACGAACCGGTCGAAATCCCGGGAGGTCGGTACCCCCGGAAAAGGCGCGAATGCGACGTCCCGTTCGCGTCCGGACGCCGAACGGATCCATCACACTGGCAAACGAAGACGAGGGGAGCAACCGATGAGCATGCCCACGACGGTCATGGGAGAGGTACGGCCGGAAAGCGATTGCCCGCAGGACGCGTCGCTGGTCAGGCTGGTTTATCGCCGCAGTTTCGCGTTGCCCCCCGACGAGATCTGGCACGCGCTCACCGACCCGCGGCAACTGTCACGGTGGTACGGCACCTTCACCGGCGATCCCGCCACGGGGCACGTGCGGCTGACGATGACCGACGAACACGATTCGGCGACCGCCGACGTTCGGATCCTCCGGTGTACTCCCCCGGCCGGGTTCTCGCTGGAGGTGGACGGCTGGTTGCTGACGGTCGCCCTGCGCGCGGTGGGTCGTGTGACCACACTCGACTTCACGCACTCTCACGTGCCGCGATCAGAGGCCGGGGAGATCGGCCCGAGCTGGCAGTACTACCTCGATCGCCTGGACGCTGCTCTCACCGGCAGTCCCCTGCCCCGGTGGAGCGATTACCTGTCGCTGGTCGACGAGTACCGGTGACCGGCCCGCGCCGGATCGGGGGTCACAGGATCATCGATTCACGGGTCGCAGCAGGTCCGGTGTGTTGTTGCGAGGCGAGTTGACCGCGGTACTCACCTCGTAGGGTTCGAGATGGGGTTCGGGGATCGAGTTCAGCAGCGCATCGACGTCCTCGCGGGCGGTGAGCGTCGTGTCGAGCCACGGGTCGACGAACGTGGCCGGGAGGACGACGGGTGAGCGGTCGTGGATATGCCCGGCAGCGTCGGTCGCCGGGCGGGTGAGCACCGTGCAGGTCCACAACCACCGTTCCGGGTCGTCCTCGGGCAGTTCGGGATTCGGCCACAACTCGTAGAGTCCGGCCATGGAGATGGGCGCGTCCCCGTGCAGGAAGTACGGGATCTTCTTCCCCTCGTCGTTTTTCATCCACTCGTAGTATCCGTCGGCCGGGAGTATGCAACGCCGCCGGGCGGCAGCGGCCTTGAACGCCGGTTTCTGCGTGATCGTCTCCGAACGCGCATTGATCATGCGCGCACCGATTTTCGGGTCCTTCGCCCAGGACGGAACCAGACCCCAGCGCACCCGAGACGACACCAGACGGACCGGATCCCCATCGGGGTCTTCGCGCGGTGTGCGCACGAGCACCACGTTGACTTGCTGCGTCGGGGCAATGTTGTACGACGGCGGCAATTCCTCACCGACCGCTGCTGCCGCGCCGTAGGTGGCGAGCAGATCCTCCCGCGTACTCGTGCTTGCATACCGTCCACACACGACGCACTCCCCTCTCTGTCCGGTACCTCTGCGACTTCCATGGCCGACCGGAACCCGATCCGCCTGTGCGTGCGGAGGTTCCGCACATCCTCACCCCGGACTCTCCTCGAACGCGGCCAGACAAGCACGGACGCGGCGGCGTTCCGGTTCGGTGCCGGCCAGATCCGACGCGCGCCGCAGCGCGGACTCCGCGTCGGCGTCACGACCGAGGCGGCCGAGCAGGTCGGCGCGGGCAGCGTGAAACGGGTAGTGGTCGCGTAGCAAGGGCTCGGTGTCCAGGGCGTCGAGCAGTTCGAGACCCGCGGCGGGTCCGTCGCGCATCGCGATCGCCACAGCACGATTCGCGGCGACCAGCGGAGAGGGAGTGAGTGCGAGCAGCACCCCGTAGAGTTCGACGATTTGCGGCCAGTCGGTGGACTCGACGTCGGAAGCCTCGTCGTGGAGAGCGGCGATCGCCGCCTGTACCGCGTACGGTCCGGGCGGGCCGCCGGACAGCGCCTCGACCACCAGGAGACGTCCCTCCTCGATCATCTCTGTATCCCACCGCGCGCGGTCCTGGGCGTCGAGGAGCACGATTTCGCCCGCGTCGTCGGTGCGGGCGTCACGGCGAGCGTGCACGAGAAGTGCCAGGGCTAGCAACCCGGCCACCTCCCGTTGCCCGGGCATGAGCCGGTGCAGGATCCGGACCAGCCGGATCGCTTCCTCCGCGAGATCGAGGCGCTGCAGATCGGCACCGCTACTGGCGGCGTACCCCTCGGTGAAGGTCGAATACAGAGCGCCGAGGACGACCGGTAGCCGTTCGTGCAGTTCGTCGCCGCGAGGGACCCGGAACGGTATCCGCGCACCCCGGATCTTCTTCTTCGCCCGCACTATTCGTTGCGCCATCGTGGCGTGGGGAAGAAGGAACGCGCGGGCGACCTCACCGGTCGTGAGACCACCGAGACAACGGAGGATCAGAGCGACGCGGTCGTCGGCCGCAAGTGCCGGATGGGCACACGCGAAGAAGAGTTCGAGCCGTTCGTCGGGCAACTCGTCCTCGAGCGGCTGCGGGGAACCACGACGCTCGGTGTCGATCGCGAGTTGCGCCAACCGCTGCGCGTAGACCCGGTCACGCCGTACCCGGTCCAGCGCACGGCGGCGGGCAGTGGTGAACAGCCACGCTCCCGGCCGGTCGGGGACCCCATCGACCGGCCAGTGCGCGAGCGCGGCCTCGAAAGCATCGGATGCAGATTCCTCGGCAAGATCGAGATCACCGAAGCGGTGTACCAAGCCGGCAAGCAGCCGGCCGTGCTCCTCGCGGAACACGGCCTCGACCGAGACGCCGGCATCCACGGCTAGTCGCCGAACTCGGCGATCGGGCGCACGACCACGGTGCCCCCGTCTCGGGCACCCGGGCATCGCGACGCCCACTCGATCGCGGAGTCCAGGTCCGGCACATCGATGACGTCGTAGCCTCCGAGCACCTCCCTGGTTTCTGCATAGGGTCCGTCCGTCACCGTGCGACGTCCGTCCGCGCCGACCCGGACGGCCGTCGCGGTGACGAGATCCTGCAGCGCATGGCCGGTCACCAGTACCCCGGCGTCACGCATCGCCTTCTCGTAGTCCTGCCAGTCTTCGAAGGTGCAGGTGTTCTCCTCCGTCGCGGATGAGTAGATCAGCAGCATGTATTTCATCGTCATCTCCTGTCGTCACTCGTACAGCAGTTTCGCCGTACGTCATGACGACGAACGGCGCCGGCCGGAATCGACACCACTGTGAATTTTTTTCTCGCCGGCATCGTCAGCCGCTGTTGCGGAGCGCAGTGGCCAGCCCGTTCATGGTCAACTGGATTCCCCGGCGCACCTGTTCGGTGTCCTCCCCTGCCCGGAATCGCCGCAACAACTCGACCTGCAGGTGGTTGAGCGGTTCCAGGTACGGGAACCGGTTGTGCAGCGAACGCTCCAGCGCCGGATTGTCGGCGACGAGCGAGTCGTAACCCGTGATCCGCCGGTAGACCTCTATCGTCCGCGCGTGTTCTTCGACGATCCGGCCGAAGACACGTTCTCTCAGATCGGCATCCTCGACCAGTTCCGAGTAGCGGGCGGCAAGTTCGAGGTCCGACTTGGCCATCACCTGCGCCATGTTCGACAGCACCGTGCGGAAGAAAGGCCACCGCCGGTACAGGGCCTTCAAGGACTCGAGCCGCTCCGGGTCGTCGCCGATCCATTCGGTGACGGCGCTGCCCGTTCCGTACCAGCCGGGCAGCATCACCCGGCTCTGGGTCCACGCGAGCACCCACGGAATCGCGCGCAGGTCGGAGATGGCCGCTGTGGGTTTGCGTGATGACGGCCGGCTGCCGATGTTGAGAGCGCCGATCTCCGCGACCGGGGTCGCGGTCGTGAAGTACTCGACGAACCCGGGCGTATCGTGAACGAGCCGCCGGTAGGCGTCGCGAGCGAGATCGGCGAGTTCGTCGAAGATCCGGTAGGCGGCCGACGCGTCCGCACCGAGACCTTCGACGTCGAGCAGGGTCGATTCGAGCGTCGCGGCGACCAGAGCCTCGAGATTGCGGCGCGCCAGGACGGGTTCGCGGTACTTCGCGGCGATCACTTCCCCCTGCTCGGTCAATCGCAGCGAGCCCTGCACCGCGCCGGGGGGCTGGGCGAGGATGGCGTCGTAACTGGGGCCACCCCCACGTCCGACGGTGCCACCGCGGCCGTGGAACAGGCGCAAGCGCACCCCCGCGGCGCGGGATACCTCGACGAGGTCGAGTTCCGCGCGGTACAGCGCCCAGTTGGCAGCGAGGTAACCGCCGTCCTTGTTCGAATCGGAGTAGCCGAGCATGACCTCCTGCAACCCGTCGTGCGCGTCGACGAGACTGCGGAACTCGGGCACGGCCAGGGCAGCGGTCAGTGTCGACGCACCGCCACGGAGATCTTCGATGGTTTCGAACAGCGGAATCACCTGGACGCTGCTGCGGGGGTAACCGGCGTCCAGGTCGAGCAGCCCGACTTCCTTGAGCAGCACTTCCACCTCGAGCAGATCCGACACCGAGGTACACATGCTGATGATGTAGTGCTCGATCGTGGCATTGCCGATGCGGCGCACCACGTTTGCAGCGGCTCGCAGGATACCGAGTTCCTTGGCCGTCTCCTCCGACAGTTGCGCGTCCGGGCTCGTCAGGGGCCGGCGGATGCGCAGTTCGGTGGTGAGCAGCCCGACCTTGTCGTCTTCCGACAACTCGGCGTAGCGGTCGGTCACCCCCGCCCAGGACAGCAGTTCGGCGATCACCCTCTCGTGCACGTCGGAGTTCTGCCGCAGATCCAACGGCGCAAGGTGGAAACCGAAGACCTCGACCGCACCGCGAAGACGCGCGAGACGATCGTCGGCGATCACCCCGCCCCCACCTGCACGCAAGGACGCGTCGACCACCGTCAGGTCGGCGAGGAGTTGCGCGGGCGTGCGGTACGGCTCGCGCGGCGCATCGACGGTTCCGGGAAGGTCGACTCCCGGCAGGAGATGGGTACCTGTCTCGGTGAGCCGACCGCGGATACCCCTCACCGCTCGCCGGTACGGCTCGTCGCTGTGGGCCGGAGTGTCGTCGCCGGAGAGGTCGGCGAGTTCTTCGAGCGGGGCGGTGACGACGGTCGTGCGCGCCGACATCGACAACTCCCGTTCGAGCGCGGCGAGTTCGGTGAGGTGGTGACGCAGCGCGGTCGCGCATGCACGGTCGGCTGCGGTCGTGACGACCTCGGCGTCGACGTTGGGATTTCCGTCCCGGTCGCCGCCGATCCACGTGCCGGGGCGGACGATCGGCCGGGTGAGAACCGCGGCATCGGGCCATCGTCGACGCAGTTCGCGGCGGACCTCCGCGTTGAGAGTCGGCACCACGTCGAAGAATGCGAGGTCGTAATAGCGCAGACCGTTGTCGATCTCGTCGCTGATCCGCAACCGGGAGAGCCGGATCAGGGCGGTCTGCCACAGTGTGAGGATCTGCCGGTACAGGGCGCGGTCGACCTCGTCCCGTTCGTGCGGGTCGACGGCGTGTTCGCGCTTGCGCATGAGTTCGGTGACAGTGGTCTGCACGTCGAACACGCTGCGCCGCCGGGTTTCGGTGGGGTGCGCGGTGATCACCGGAGCGACGAGCGCGTCCGCGAGCGCCTCGGCAACCGAGTCGGCGTCGAGGCCCACCGCATCGAGTTTGACGTAGGTCGCCGCGAGAGCACTGTCCTGCGGCGGGTCGCCGGCCAGCAGATGCACGGCCCGGCGTCGTTCTCGGTGAAGGTCCTCGGCCAGGTTGGCGAGCAACCCGAAGTGACTGAACGCGCGCACGACCGGAAGCAGGCTCCCGGTCTCGACGGCGGCGAACCGTTCGGCGAGGTCGGCGCGGTCCATTTCCGACCGCCGGATGCGGAAACTCGTGACCCGCGCTGCCTCGACGAGGTCGAAGATCTCCTCGCCCGCCTGGTCACGGACGACATCACCGAGGATGCCGCCGAGAAGCCGGATGTCGTCGCGCAGGGGTTCGGTGGCCGAAGCCGGCGGGGTATCCGTCATGCGGCCAGTATCGGCGCCCCGGCGCCGATATGCGACCGCTGGCCGATCAGCTGAACTTGATCTGCAGTCCGATGCCGAGGATGGCAATCACCCAGACGATGCCGGTGAACACGGTGAGCCGGTCGAGGTTCTTCTCGGCCACCGACGAACCCGAGAGGTTGGATTGGACGCCGCCGCCGAACAGGCTCGACAGACCGCCGCCCTTACCGCGGTGCAGCAGCACCAGCAGGATGAGCAGCAGGCTCGTGACGATCAGCAGAATGTCCAGGAACAGTTCCATGTCGGCGTTCGGTGTCCTTCGATGGTGGGTGACGTCGGCCGTCAGCTTACCCGGTCCGCACCACTTCCCGGATTTCCGGACCCCTCTCCGGGGGTTCCGTCGTGGGTGTAGCGGGCGCGGCCCGCGAACGCCCCGACCACTGCCTGAGCAGCCGAACACACCGCGACCAGCACGAGGACGACGGTCCAGGTTCCGGTGAGGTCGAAGATCGCTCCGGCCACCACCGGCCCGCTCGCCGCGAGCAGGTAGCCGATGCACTGTGCCATTCCCGACAACTGCGCGGTCTGCGCGATCGTGCGCGTGCGCAACCCGAACAGCGACACCGCGATGATGAACGTCGCGCCACTGCTCATGCCCGCGACCAGGACCCACAGCAGCACCAGACTCGGTGCCCACAGCAGGCCGATCATCGCGACGACCAGAATCGAAGCGGCCACGGCGGTGAGCAGGCTCTGGTCGCTGCGCCGCCCCATCAGGGCGGTGGCTCCCAGACCTGCCACGATCCCGACCACCTGGTACACCGACAGGTGCCACCCGGCGGTGGCACGGTCGACGCCCAGACTCGTCTCGACGGAAGGCAGCCAGGTCACGAGCAGGTAGAAGGTGGTGGACTGCAGCCCCATGAATGCGGTGACCTGCCACGCGGTCGCAGATCGCCACATCGACGCACCGGACGTCGCGGCGGCGGACGCAGGTGGCGGGCTCGGCAGCACCCGTCCGCGCACCGTCCACACGACGGCGGCGAGCAGCGACACGACGGCCCAGAGTGCGAGCGCGCCCCGCCAATTGCCTGTCAACGCGAGAAACGGCACGGCCAGACCGGATCCCAGCCCGGCGGCACCGGTGGTCACCGACGAGTACACGCCGGTGACGGTCGAGATACGGGTGGGATGGTCGCGTTTGACGATGGCCGGCAACAACACGTTGCCGATGCCGATACCCACGCCGATCGCGATGGTGCCGACCCACAACCACACCGCACCGGGGAGTGACCGCAGCAGGATTCCCGCGGTCAGGACGAGCATGGCGACCAGGACCATGTGTTGCGCGCCGAATCGGGCGGCCGGGCGGTGGATCCACGGGGAGACCGCGGCGAAGCACAACAACGGTACGGCGCCGAGTACTCCGAGAGCGGTGCTGCCGAGACCGGTGTCGGCGTCGATCTCGTCGAGAAGCGGTCCGATCGCGGTGATCGCCGGGCGCAGGCATGCGGCGACGAGCAGCAGTGCGACCAGGCCGAACATCACGCTGCGGGTGCTCGGCCGCATGCCGGCCCCTGCGTCCATGAGGTGACGACTTCCTTTCCGGCCCGGTACCCACCGGGAAAAGCCTTGGGGCGCAGGATCGAAGGATCCTGCGCCCCGCGGGCATCGTGTTCGTGCTTTTCGAGACGCTCTACAGGAGTGGACCGCCGGCCGCGATGGCGGACAGCTGTGCGAACTCGTCGGCCTTGAGCGACGCACCGCCGACCAGACCACCGTCCACATCGGGCTGAGCGACGAGCTCGCCGACGTTCTTGGCGTTCACGGAACCGCCGTAGAGCACGCGCACGGTGGCCGCGATCTCCGGCGACGCCAGCTCGGCGAGGGTGGAACGCACTGCGGCGCACACCTCTTGGGCGTCGGCAGCCGACGCCACCTTCCCCGTTCCGATCGCCCACACCGGCTCGTACGCGACGACGATCTTGGCGATGTCGTCGGCGGACAACCCTGCCAGAGAGCCCTTCAGCTGCTCGACGTTGTACGCGACATGGTTTCCGGCCTCACGGATGTCGAGGCCCTCGCCGATGCACACGATCGGAGTCAGGCCGTGCGCGAGCGCGGCTTTCGTCTTGTCGCGGACGAGTTCGTCGGTCTCGCCGTGCAGCGTGCGCCGCTCGGAGTGGCCGACGACCACGTACGTGCAGCCGAGCTTGGCGAGCATCGCCGCGGAGATCTCGCCGGTGTAGGCGCCCGACGCGTGGGCGGAGACATCCTGCGCACCGTAGGTGAGCTTGATCTTGTCGCCGTCGACGAGCGTCTGCACCGAACGGATGTCGGTGAACGGCGGGATGACCGTCACATCGACTTTCTCGAGGTACTTGTCGGGCAGGGTGAATGCGATCTTCTGCACCAGCGCGATGGCCTCGAGGTGGTTCAGATTCATCTTCCAGTTGCCCGCGATGAGCGGTTTGCGTGCCATCGCGGTCAGCCCTCCAGAACCGAGATGCCGGGCAGTTCCTTGCCCTCGAGGTACTCGAGGGAGGCGCCGCCACCGGTGGAGATGTGCGAGAAGCCGTCCTCGGGCAGGCCGAGTTGACGGACGGCCGCAGCCGAATCGCCGCCGCCGACGACACTGAACGCGCCCTTGCCGGTGGCGTCGACGATCGCCTCGGCCACACCCTTGGTGCCCGCCGCGAACTTCGGGAACTCGAACACGCCCATCGGACCGTTCCAGAACACGGTCTTCGCCGCCGAGAGCAGCGACGAGAACCGCTGCACCGACTCCGGCCCGATGTCCAGGCCCATCCAGCCGTCCGAAATCTCGGTGACCGGTACGGTCTTCGCTTCGGCGTCAGCCGAGAAGCCGTCGGCGATCACGACATCCTGCGGGATGTGCAGGACGTCGGCGTACCGCTCGAGCAGACCCTTGCAGGTCTCGATCATCGACTCTTCGAGCAACGAGTTGCCCACCGAAATTCCCTGCGCGGCAAGGAACGTGAAGCACATTCCGCCACCGATCACGAGGGTGTCGACCTTCGGCGCGAGGGCCTCGATCACCGCGAGCTTGTCGGAGACCTTGGATCCGCCGAGCACCACCGCGTACGGACGCTCGGTGTCGGTGGTCAGCTTGGCCAGCACCGCCACCTCTTCGGCGACGAGCCGACCGGCGTAGTGCGGGAGCAGCTTCGCCACGTCGTACACCGACGCCTGCTTGCGGTGGACGACACCGAAGCCGTCGGAGACGAAAGCACCGTCGTCGCCGACGAGTTCGACCAGATCACGGGCGAGCGCCTCACGCTGCGACTCGTCCTTGCTGGTCTCACGCGGGTCGAAGCGGACGTTCTCCAACAGGAGGATGTCACCGTCGGTCAAGCCCTCGGAGCGGGCCAGAGCATCCTGCCCGACGACATCGCCGGCGAGCTGGACGTTTCGGCCGAGCACCTCACCGAGCTTCGCCGCGACGGGCGCGAGCGAGAACTTCGGATCCGGCTCGCCCTTGGGGCGGCCGAGGTGGGCTGCGACGACGACCTTGGCGCCCGCTTCCGCGAGTGCCTTGATCGTCGGGGCGGACGCGACGATCCGGCCGGGGTCGGTGATCGTCGCGCCGTCCAGGGGGACGTTGAGGTCGGAGCGCACCAGCACACCGCGCCCCTCCACCCCGGCGTCGAGCAGATCCTTCAGGGTCTGAACTGCCACTGTTCGGGTGTCCTGTTCGGTTCGGTGTATCAGAGCGACTTGCCGACGAGACCGATGAGGTCGACGACGCGGTTCGAGTAGCCCCACTCGTTGTCGTACCAGGCCACGATCTTGACCTGATCGTCGATGACCTTGGTCAGCGGCGCGTCGAAGATCGACGAGTGCGGGTCGGTGACGATGTCCGACGACACGATCGGGTCGGTGTTGTACTTCAGGATGCCCTTGAGCGGGCCCTCTGCTGCGGCCTGCATCGCGGCGTTGATCTCCTCGATCGACGCCTTGGTGCGCAGGTTGGCGGTGAGGTCGGTGACCGAGCCGGTCGGGATCGGCACGCGCAGCGCGTATCCGTCGAGCTTGCCGAGCAGCTGCGGGAGGACGAGGCCGATGGCCTTCGCGGCGCCCGTGCCGGTCGGGACGACGTTCAGCGCGGCGGCGCGAGCGCGACGCAGATCCTTGTGCGGGCCGTCCTGGAGGTTCTGGTCCTGGGTGTAGGCGTGGATCGTCGTCATGAGGCCGCGCTCGATGCCGAAGCTGTCGTCGAGGACCTTGGCGACCGGGCCGAGGCAGTTGGTGGTGCACGAGGCGTTCGAGATGATGTTCTGGCTGCCGTCGTACTTGTCGTCGTTGACGCCCATCACGATGGTGATGTCCTCGCCCTTGGCGGGCGCGGAGATGATGACCTTCTTGGCGCCGGCGTCGAGGTGACCCTTCGCCTTGGCCGCATCGGTGAAGATGCCGGTGGACTCGACGACGACGTCGACGCCGAGGTCGCCCCACGGAAGCGCCGCCGGGCCCTCCTTGATTTCGAGCGCCTTGATCTTCTGCTCACCGACGATGATGAAGTCGCCCTCGACACGGACGTCCTTGTCGAGGCGACCCAGGATCGAGTCGTACTTCAGGAGCGTCGCAAGGGTGTCGTTGTCGGTCAGGTCGTTGACGGCGACGATCTCGATGTCAGTGGTGCCGAGCGCCTTCTGCGCTTCGACTGCGCGGAAGAAGTTGCGCCCGATACGTCCGAACCCGTTCACGCCTACGCGGACAGTCACAGTGGAGCTCCTTTGCCCAGATCTCGATGATTGTGCTGATGATTGTGCTGGTGTGACCCCTACCCTAATGTGCCGGGGCCCCGGTTCGGGATTCGCCCCGTGTGACGAACTCCCCATTCAGCGTGCGCCTCTACGCGTCGTCGAGCAACTCCGCGGTCACGGCGGACTCGGTGTCGGGGATCCCGAGATCCTTCGCTCGGCGGTCTGCCATCGACAGCAGACGCCGGATGCGTCCGGCCACGGCGTCCTTGGTCATCGGCGGGTCCGCGAGCTGGCCGAGTTCCTCGAGGGAAGCCTGACGGTGCTCCACGCGCAGCGTGCCGGCGGCGGCGAGATGATCGGGAACGTCGTCACCGAGAATGTTGAGGGCGCGCTCGACCCGCGCCGCAGCTGCGACGGCAGCGCGCGCGGATCGGCGCAGATTCGCGTCGTCGAAGTTCGCGAGGCGGTTCGCGGTGGCCCGTACCTCTCGGCGCATCCGGCGTTCCTCCCAGGTCAGGCGGGTGTCCTGCGCTCCCATCTGGGTGAGCAGGGCACCGATGGCCTCCCCGTCGCGCACCACGACCCGGTCGGAGCCACGCACTTCACGCGCCTTGGCGGTCACCCCCAGGCGGCGGGCTGCGCCGACGAGTGCGAGCGCCGCCTCCGGGCCGGGGCAACTGATCTCCAACGCCGAGGACCGTCCCGGTTCGGTGAGCGAGCCGTGCGCGAGGAACGCTCCGCGCCACGCCGCCGCGACATCGGAGACGCTGCCACCGACGACCTGGGCCGGCAGCCCGCGTACCGGACGCCCGCGGCCGTCGAGCAGACCCGTCTGCCGTGCGAGGGCTTCGCCGTCCTTCCCCACGCGCACGACGTACCGCGAACTCTTGCGCAGGCCGCCCGCGCCGAGCACGTGGACGTCGGCGGCGTATCCGTAGAGCTCGAAGATCTCGCGGCGCAATCGGCGTGCGATCGACCCGAGATCCACCTCGGCTTCGACGACCACGCGCCCGGCGACGATGTGCAACCCGCCGGCGAAGCGCAGGAGCGAGGACACTTCGGCCTTGCGGTTGCTGGTGCGGGTGACCGTCAGCCTGCTCAGCTCGTCCTTGACCTCCGCTGTCATTGCCACGAGATGATCTCCCTCCGGTCACCGATTCCGGGTCGGGCGCTGCCCGGAAGCGGGGACAGATACTTTTCCAGTGCCACCGCCAGCTTGACGGGGTCGTGTCGTTGGGTTCCGTGTTCGGCCACATCGGCATACGAGACGTCCGCGCCGAGGTACGACGCGGCGCGGTCCAGATGGTCGCGCTCGCGGCCGGGCGTCACCGTGCCCGCGTCGACGACGACGTGGTCGACCCGGAAACCCGGAGCGTGCTGCGCCAGCACGTGGAGGTGCCTTTCGGCGGAGAACCCGGCGGTCTCCCCCGGTTCCGCGGCGAGATTGAGGATCAGCACCTTCGCCGCCCGGGTGTGCGTCAGCGCTTCGTGCAGGTCCGGGACGAGTACGTGCGGGATCACGCTCGAGAACCACGATCCCGGCCCGAGCACCACCATGTCCGCCTCGCACACGGCGTCGACCGCTGCGGGGCACGCAGGTGGATCTGCGGGGATCAGGCGCACCCGCCGCACCTTGCCCGGGGTGGTCGCGACCGCGACCTGCCCGCGGATACACCGGCTGACCCGGGGATCGGACTCGAGTCCCGACACATCGGCTTCGATGTCGAGTGCAATCGGGGACATCGGCAGTACCCGTCCCCGCAAGCCGAGCACCCGGGCGAGCATGTCCAGTGCTGTCACCGGGTCCCCCACCACCTCGGTGAGTCCTGCCAGGATCATGTTGCCGACCGAATGACCCGCCAACGCGCCGGTGCCGCCGAATCGGTGCTGCACGACCTCGGTCCACACCCGGATGTCGGGTGTGTCGGCGGCGAGCGCGGAGAGCGCCATGCGCAGGTCCCCGGGCGGGATCACACCGAGTTCGGCGCGGAGCCGTCCGGACGAGCCGCCGTCGTCGGCGCCCGTGACGACGGCGGTGACGCGGTCGCTCAGTCGCCGGACAGCGCTCAGGGTGGCGTACAGCCCGTGCCCGCCTCCGAGCGCGGTGATGGCAGGCGCGGGGGCCGCGTCGACCGGGTGCGGCTGCGCGGTCACTCGCGCCCCAGATCCCGATGCACGACGTGCACCGCGAGCCCGGGATCCTGCTCGAGTCGCGCGGCGAGTTCTTCTGCCATCGCCACGCTCCGGTGTTTGCCGCCGGTGCATCCCACCGCGATCGTCATATAGCGCTTCCCCTCCCGACGGTAACCGGCCGTGGTCAGTTCCAGCAGCCGGTGATAGGTGCGCAAGTAGTCCTCGGCACCGTCGCGGGACAGTACATAATCGCGGACGGGAGCATCCTGCCCGGTATGCGGGCGGAGTTCCGCGATCCAGTGGGGATTCGGCAGAAACCGCACGTCGCACACGAGATCGGAATCCATGGGGAGCCCGTATTTGAACCCGAAGGACTCCACCGTGACCCCGATGGAGTCGGACGCCGCGTCACCGAAGGCCGCTTCGATCTTGCGGCGCAGTTCCGGCCCGGACAGCGCCGAAGTGTCGATGACGAGGTCGGCGGCGCCCTTGACCGGAGCGAGCTGAACCCGTTCCGCGGCGATACCGTCGGACAGGGTGCGGTCGGCGGTGTCCGCCTGCAACGGGTGGCTGCGCCGCACCTGCTCGAAGCGTCGGATCAACACGGCGTCGGTGGCGTCGAGAAAGAGCACCCGGGTGCTCACGGGCCTCGCCTCGAGGTCCGTGACGACACGTCCGAGGTCGCCGGTGAACAAGCGGCTGCGCACGTCCATCACCACGGCGAGCCGTTCGAGGGGAGGCTCGGCCTGCACGGCGAGATCGACCATCGAGGTGACCAACTGCGGAGGCAGATTGTCGGCGACATACCAGCCCAGATCCTCGAGAGCTGTGGCCGCGGTGCTCAGCCCGGCGCCCGACAGGCCCGTCACGAGGATCACCTCCGCGCGGGCTTCCTTCGCGTCCACCGGTCTCGCCTCGTGTTCGCCCCCGTCCCGGGACATGCGGTCCACGTCCGTCACTGTTCAGCCTCCGCTCGCACCGCCGACACGCCGACCGAGTCATCATCGCCCACAGACGGGGCCGGTGCATCCGGGTCGGCATCCTCGGCAACCGTGCGGGGCGCCCGGTCGGCGTGCAGTGCGTCGAGAACCGCCTGTGCGGTCGCCTTCCCGATGCCCGGCACCGCGGTGATCTCCTCGACGTCGGCTTCCCGCAACCGTGCCACCGAACCGAAGTGCGTGACGAGTGCCTTTCGCCGGGACTCCCCGAGTCCCTTCACGCCGTCGAGCGCCGAGGCGGTCATGCGGCGGGACCGTTTGCTGCGGTGGAAGGTGATCGCGAAGCGGTGCGCTTCGTCGCGGATGCGCTGCAGCAGGTAGAGCGACTCGCTGGTGCGGGGCAGGATGACCGGATCCTCCTCCCCCGGTACCCACACCTCCTCGAGACGTTTGGCGAGGCCGATCACGGCGACATCGGTGATCCCCAGTTCGTCGAGCACCTCGGCGGCAGCGGCGACCTGAGGGGCACCGCCGTCGACGACGTAGAGGTTCGGCGGATAGGCGAATCGGCGCGGCCGGCCGGTCGCGGGATCGAGTGCTGCGTCGGGGGCGAAGTCGCCACCGTCGCTCGTGGCCGCGCCCGGGGTGTCGCGCTGGTGGCGCAGGAACCTCCGGCGGGTGACCTCCGCGATCGACGCCACGTCGTCGGAATGCCCGTCGCCCGCGGCGTGCTTGATGCCGTAGTGCCGGTAGTCGGACTTGCGGGGCAGGCCGTCTTCGAAGACCACGAGCGAGGCGACCACGTCGGTGCCCTGCACGTGGCTGATGTCGACGCATTCGATGCGGAGCGGTGCCGAATCGAGGTCGAGTGCCTCCTGGATGCCCTGCAACGCTGCCGAGCGCGCGGTGAAGTCACCGGCGCGCCGCAGTTTGTGTTGGGCGAGAGCCTCTTTCGCGTTGCGCTGCACGGTGTCGGCGAGAGCCTTCTTGTCTCCGCGCTGCGGGATCCGCAGGCGCACCGGGCCACCCCGGAGTCCGGAGAGCCAACGGGTCATCTCGTCGGGGTCCGGAGGTAACGCGGGTACCAGCACCTCGCGCGGCACCGCACCGCCCTCCTGCGCCCCGTCGGAGGGCGCGTCCCCGGAATCGAGTGCGGCCTCCTCTCCGTAGAACTGGGTGAGGAACTGTTCGACGAGCAGGGACACTTCCTTCACGTCGCCGACGTCCTCGGCTGCGTCACCGGGGGTGTCCCGGTCGTCGGGCCGGTCGAGCACGTCGCCGGACTTCTCGACCACCCACCCGCGCTGACCGCGAACCCGTCCGCCGCGCACATGGAAGACCTGCACGGCGACTTCGAGGTCGTCGTCGGCAAACGCAACGATGTCGGCGTCGGTGCCGTCGCCGAGTACGACGGCCTGCTTCTCGAGTGCCTTGCGAAGCGCCCCGAGATCGTCGCGCAACCGGGCGGCGGTCTCGAAGTCGAGTTCCTCGGCGGCCGCCTGCATCCTCAGTTCGACATCGCGGACGAGTTTGTCGGTTCGGCCGGCCAGGAAGTCGCAGAACGCTTCGACGATGCGGCGGTGTTCAGCGGCGTCGACCCGGCCGACACACGGTGCCGAACATTTGTCGATGTACCCGAGCAGGCACGGGCGGCCGATCTGGGTGTGCCTTTTGAACACGCCGTTGGAACAGGTCCGCGCCGGGAACACACGCAACAGCAGGTCGAGGGTTTCACGGATGGCCCACGCGTGGGAGTAGGGGCCGAAGTACCGGACGCCCTTGCGGCGAGGACCGCGGTACACGAACAGGCGCGGGTATTCCTCGTTGAGGGTGACCGCGAGCATCGGGTACGTCTTGTCGTCGCGGTAGCGGACGTTGAACCGGGGATCGAATTCCTTGATCCAGTTGTACTCGAGTTGCAGCGCCTCGACCTCGGTGCGCACCACCGTCCACTCGACGCTTCCGGCGGTGGTGACCATCTGCCGGGTGCGCGGGTGCAGCGACGCGACGTCGGCGAAGTACGAGTTCAGTCGCGAGCGGAGGTTCTTCGCCTTGCCTACGTAGACGACCCGTCCGTGCGGGTCGCGGAACTTGTACACCCCCGGTTCCGTCGGGATGGTGCCGGTCGCGGGGCGGTATGCAGAGGGGTCGGGCACGAGTCCAGGCTAGTCGCCGCCGACGACACCCCGGCCGTACCGGGCTTCGAGTTCACGGAACCGCTCGAGCGCGTCGACGGCACTCGCGCCGTCCCTGGCCTGCACCGCAACGACCGGGACGTACTCGTCGTACGGCAGTTCGAGACGTGCCCAGGGTGCGCCCTGTGGAAACGACAGACCCCGCACTTCGTCCCACGGTATGTGCCTCTCGACGACCACGTTGCGCACTGCCACACCGTCGGCGCCAGCGCGGAATCGTGGCCGGGTGAAGAGCAGCAGTCCGCCCGACAGCGCGATGCCGATCGCCACCATGGCGCCCTGGTCCGCGACCCGCAGATTGACGCCCGAGTCGCCGCCGCCACGCAGGACGAGTGCGGCACCGAGGTGCACTGCGAGCACGAAGACGGCACCCATGATCACCCAGCGGCGCATCTTCGCCGGACGGACCTCGAGGTCCCACTGTGTTCCGGCGGTGGTCACGACCGCGCCTCCCGCAGCCTGCGCAGGGTCACGGCGGTGTCGAGCGCAGCCGCACACGCCTGCGCGCCCTTGTCCTCGGCCGACCCGGGGAGCCCTGCGCGATCGCGCGCTTGCTCCTCGGTGTCGGTGGTGAGCACGCCGTTGCCCACCGGGGTGCTCTCGTCGAGCGCCACGCGGGTCAGCCCGTAGGTGACCGCCTCGCACACGTACTCGAAGTGCGGGGTACCGCCACGAATGACGACCCCCAGTGCAACCACGGCGTCGTGGGTGCGCGCGAGTTGCTGCGCCACGACGGGCAGTTCGATCGCACCCGCGACCCGCTCCACCCGGACATCGGTGATACCGGTCCGGTCTGCGACGCGCAGCGCCCCGGCGATCAGAGCGCTCGAGATCTCGGCGTGCCAGCTACCCGCCACGACGGCGAGCCGAAGGTCCGCTGCGTCGCCGAGATGCAGGTCGGGCAACCCCTCCCCGCTCATCAGGCGTCGCCCGCTTCGAACTCGTCGAGACCGATCAGATCGTGGCCCATCCGGTCACGCTTGGTGCGCAGGTACGTGAGGTTCTCGCGGTTGGCGCGCAGCGGCATCGGAACCCGATCGGTGATCTGGAGGCCGTAACCGTCGAGACCCACCCGCTTGGCGGGGTTGTTGGTCAGCAGGCGCATCGAGGAGATTCCCAGGTCGACGAGGATCTGCGCGCCGATGCCGTAGTCCCGGGCGTCGGCGGGCAGACCGAGCTGGAGATTGGCATCGACGGTGTCCGAGCCGGCGTCCTGGAGTTGGTAGGCCTGCAGCTTGTGCATCAGCCCGATGCCGCGACCCTCGTGGCCCCGCATGTACAGCACCACACCACGGCCTTCCTGGGCGACCATGTCGAGAGCCGCGTCGAGTTGCGGTCCGCAATCGCAGCGCAGTGAGCCGAAGACGTCACCGGTGAGGCACTCCGAGTGCACCCGCACCAGGACGTCGGAGCCGTCCCCGTCCGGGCCGGCGATGTCACCGAGGACGAGGGCGACGTGCTCGACCTCGTCGTAGATGCTCTGGTAGCCGACGGCGGTGAAGTTGCCGTGCCGGGTGGGTATGCGGGCCTCCGCGACGCGCACGACGTGCTTCTCGTGCTTGCGGCGCCACGCGATGAGGTCGGCGATCGAGATCAGGGCCAGTTCGTGCTCGTCCGCGAACACGCGCAGTTCGTCGGTGCGGGCCATTTCGCCCTCGTCCTTCTGCGAGACGATCTCGCAGATGACGCCGGCGGGCCGGAGGTCGGCCATGCGGGCGAGGTCCACGGCGGCCTCGGTATGCCCGGGACGACGCAGGACGCCGCCTTCCTTGGCACGCAGCGGCACCACGTGGCCGGGCCGGGTGAAGTCGTCGGCGCGCGAGTCCGGATCGGCGAGCAGACGCATGGTCGCCGCACGATCGGATGCGGAGATGCCGGTGCCGATGCCTTCCTTGGCGTCGACGGTGACCGTGTAGGCGGTGCCGTGCTTGTCCTGGTTGGTGGAGTACATCGGGGGCAGCCCGAGTCGGTCGCAGTCGTCACCGTCGAGGGGCACGCACAGGTACCCCGAGGTGTACCGGACCATGAAGGCCACGAGTTCGGGGGTGGCTTTCTCTGCCGCAAAGATGAGGTCACCCTCGTTTTCACGGTCCTCGTCGTCGACCACGACGACCGCTTTACCGGCGGCGATATCGGCGACCGCGCGCTCGATGGTGTCGAACCTCGTCACTTGCCTTGGCTCCAAATCTCGTATCCGGACGACTCGTGCTTCGCGTCCACTTGTCGTTTCCACCCTACGACTACCTAGCGTGCGTTCTGCAGTCGCTCCACGTACTTGGCGATCACATCGACCTCGAGATTGACGACAGTGCCCTCCTCCGCGGTGCCGAGTGTGGTGAGCGACAACGTCGTGGGGATCAGGGAGATCTCGAACCACTCGTCGCCGCGGTCACCACCCAGCGCCGAGACGGTGAGGGACACGCCGTCCACGGTGATCGAGCCCTTCTCGACGACGTACCGGGAGATGCTGTCCGGCAACGACACTCGCACGACGGTCCAGTTGTCGGACTCCGTCCGGGACAGGACGGTGCCGGTGCCGTCGACGTGCCCCTGCACGATGTGACCGCCCAGGCGGCTGTTCACCGCGGCGGCACGTTCGAGGTTGACGCGGCTTCCCGTGGCCAGTCGTGCGAGCGAGGACCGATTCAGTGTCTCCTGCATCACATCGGTCGTGAAGGAGTCGCCGTCCTGCACGTCGACCACCGTCAGGCACACGCCGTTGACGGCGATCGAGTCACCGTGCTTCGCGTCGGACGTGACCATCGGGCCGCGCACGGTGAAGCGCGCTGCGTCCGCGAGATCTTCTCGCGCCACGATCTCACCCAGTTCCTCGACGATGCCGGTGAACACGTTCGAGCTCCTTCACTCCCGGTCGAGAACCGGGTTCACAGATCCCGTTGCGGGACCGGATTCACAGGTCCCGTTCCGGGACCAGGGTCAACAACACGTCGGCGCCGACGGTCTCGACGCGTTCCCGACGAAACCGTAGCGCCTCGGTGACGGTGTGCACTCCTGCGTCCTGCACAGCGGTCGTTCCGGCGCCCAGGACCACCGGCGCGAGGTAGGCCTGAACCCGATCGATGCTGCGCGCGGCGAGGAACGCGCCGGCAAGCCGCGGACCGCCTTCGAGCAGGACATCCGGGTGGTCGGTGAGCGCATCGAGGACCTCGCCCACATCGCGTGTGCGCAGGATCAGGGTCGGTGCCGCGTCGTCCAGGACCCGCGCCGAGGTCGGGATCTCCCGCATGCCCACGACCACGCGCAGCGGCTGGTGCGGTGCGAGATCGCCGTCGGGCAGCCGGGCGGTCAGCCACGGATCGTCGGCCAGCACCGTCCCGGTGCCGACGACGATCGCGTCGAGCCGACTACGCTCGTCGTGCACCCGGGCACGCGCCTCCGGGCCGGAGATCCACCGGCTCGTCCCGTCCTGGGCAGCGCTCCGGCCGTCGAGGGTCGCGGCGTACTTCCAGGTCACGTGCGGCCGGCCGGTGCGGGCGCGGTGGAGCCATGCGCGCAACGGGCCGTGGATGACGGCATCGGCTCCGAGGCCCGGATGCACCGTCACGCCGGCGGCACGCAGGGTGTCGGCCCCTCCCCCGGCGATCGGGTTCGGGTCGGCAACGGAGTAGTACACCGCCGCGATACCCGCGTCGATGAGCGCGCGGGCACACGGGCCGGTACGCCCGGTGTGGTTGCACGGCTCGAGGGTGACAACGGCGGTTCCGCCGCGCGCCCGGTCGCCCGCGGCGCTCAGTGCCCGCACTTCTGCGTGGGGCCCACCCGGTGGTGCCGTGGCACCCACCCCTGCGACCTGCCCGGTCGCGTCGAGGATCACGGCCCCGACCGGCGGGTTCGGGCTCGTGGTTCCCCGCACGGCCTCCGAGGCATCCAGTGCGAACTGGAATGCCTCGGTGACCTCGGGGGGCGTCACGACGCGAGCGTCAGGTGTGGCGAGGCGGCCGCCGCCTGCGCGCGCAGCTTGCGCACCGCCTCGGCCGGATCCTCGGCTCCGTAGACGGCGGAACCGGCCACGAAGCAGTCCACGCCTGCCTCTGCCGCCGCTTCGATCGTGTCCGCGTTGATTCCGCCGTCGATCTCCACCAGGAGCCGAAGTTCACCGGAATCCACCATTCTCCGTACCGCGCGCGCCTTGTCGAGTACATCGGGGATGAACGCCTGGCCGCCGAAACCGGGCTCGACGCTCATGACGAGCAGGGTGTCGAACTCACGGAGGATCTCCAGGTAGGGCTCGATGGGGGTGCCCGGTTTGACCGACAGTCCGGCCTTACCGCCCGCGGCGCGGATATCACGCGCCACGGCGACCGGATCGTCCGTCGCCTCGGCGTGGAACGTCACATTGTGTGCACCTGCCTCGGCATACGGTGGTGCCCACCGGCCCGGGCTCTCGATCATCAGATGGCAGTCGAGCGGGATGTCCGTCGCCTTCAGCAACGACTGCACGATGGGCAGTCCGAGCGTGAGGTTCGGCACGAAATGAGCGTCCATCACATCGACGTGGAGCCAGTCGGCACCGGCGACGGCCTGCGCCTCATCGGCGAGACGAGCAAAATCTGCGGACAGAATCGAGGGGGCAATCATCGGGTGGGCCACATCGATCGAGTCTAGACGAGGCCCACACACGGGCCGGTCACCAGCACGGACGTCCCGCTCGGCAACATCGCCACAGATCGGGAAGACGCGAAAGCGATTGGGCGGCAGAACATTCGGAGGATATTCGAATTCCGACATCAGAACCGGTTCGACGACGACTCGATCCGCGACAGTCGCCCTTCGCTCGGCAGCACGTCCTCGACCATGAACGTCACGGTCTGATCGATGCGCTCGAGAGACCGGAGTACTCGCGACAGAGTGCTGTCGTACGGGACGTCGTACTCGTCGACCTCCAGGCCCTCCTGTACCGCAGACGGCGTCTTGCCTGCCAGTGTGTTCAGCAGCGCCTCGAAGTTGGTGTCGCTGATCTGCTGGATCGCGCCCCATTGCGACTCGGTGAGCACGTTCTCGCCTGGTGAGAGACGCTCGGTGGCGGTCACCAGGTGCCGCGTATAGAACAACAAGGCCCACAGTGCGGTGAGCCTCCCTTCGATCCCCCGGACATCGAGGGCCCCGGAGGAGCGCCGCAGCGGCACGGCCGTGGCCTCGACCTTCCGGACCAGCGTGGCCAGAGCGAGTTCCCGACGTGCGAGTTCCTGCCTGTCCAGGACTCCCGCGGACCCGGTCCGCAGGTGTGCGAGACAGATGCCCGTGACGTTCTGGACTGTCCGCACCAACTGCGAAGTATCCGACGACAACCGGGTGCGGGTACGAGTGGGGAGAACGATCGCGGCGACCACCAAGGCGATGCCCGCACCGATCACCGTCTCCACGACGCGCAGTTCGATGGTTTCGGTGTCCAGTCTGCCCAGCAGGTCGTAGAGCAAAGCGACGAAGGCGGTGATCCAGAGCGCCGACAGGACCGACGACACGGGTCGGAAGTACTGCGAGGCAAACATGCACAGGGCCAGCAGCGGGAGGACCACGGGGGTATCGGTCCCGATCACGATCGCGAGACCGAACCCTATCGCGGCTCCGGCCACGGTTCCGATGATGCGCTGCATTCCCTTGAGAAACGTCTCCCCGTCCGTCTCCCCCAGGACGAAGAACGCCGGCAACGCGGCCCAGTACTGGTAGGTCTCCGATACCGCCCCTCCGATCCAGAGAGCCAGCACCGTCGCGAGTGCAGCCTGTACCGCACGGCCGACCGCCCCGGCGCCGGTGCCACCGGAGCGGCGTCTTCCGCTCGGAGCGGAGGACGATTCCGGCTTCCCCGCATCGGGCCCCGCTCCGATCGCAGGAGACGAGACGGCGGCATCGGTCTCGGATGGCCCGCCTGCGCCGGACGGACCAGCGAGGAGGTCTTCGGGGCGCGCGGTCTGCAGCGCCTCCACCGCGAACCGGAGTTCACGCACCGCGCGATGCAATCGTTGCGCCGACAGGGGCCAGTCGATGGGATCCGGCACGTCGCCGAGTGGCCGGAATGCCTCCCCCTCGTCTTCTCCGGACCTGCCGTTTTCTCCGGGCTCGTCCATCCACCTCGGAAGATCCGGATAGCTACGGATGTGGACCTGGAGTTGTTCGAGCTGACCGGCGAGCAGAGCCCGAACCGGGAGCCGCATCCCGGCTCCCGTCGCATCCCGGGCCGCCACAGAAAGATTTACCGTCGCGAGCTCGACGTCGAAAAGGCGTATCCGCAGGTTGTTCAGCTGTTCCGCTGAGAAGTGCAGGACTGGTCCCTGTTCGGTGAGCTGCCCTCCCAGAAACGATGCTGTGTGGTGGAGTTGATCGAGTCCACTGTGCACACGCTTGCGAAGGTCCGGGTCCCACCGTGCAGCCGACACCGCATCGACGAGGGGATCGATGCTCTTCGCGACGCTGTTCTCGAATGCCCGGACACCGCCCCGCACAAGCCCGATGCGCCCACGACCCATCGGAATGAACTGGACGAGGACCGACGCGGTGACGCTCACCAGGCCCGTCAGCGCGTACGCCGCGAAATCGTCGGGGCTCAGCCGAAGCAGCAGGCTGAAGTAGAACGTCATGAACAGCACGCGGCCGAGCCCGGCTCCTTCCGGCCCGAACCGGGTCAGGAACACACCCACGAATGCGAGCGCGGCGACGGCGAGCGCCGACGGCAGCGGTTCGTGTGGAACCCCGGTGATCAAACCGACCGCGGCGACCACCGGGAGCAGCGCCAGCATCCCACGGAACTTGGCGAATCCCGGCCGTGCTCCGCTCTGTGCCGCAACTCCACCTGCGAACATCGTGATCATTCCGCCGAAGATCGCCGTGGGCATGGGGGCTTTGCCTGTGATCTCGAGGCCGATGGCCACCACCACAACCGAGACGGCGGCCGCGATGATCACGCGCAAGGCTCCGAAGAGCCGGATGTGGCCGGGATCGATGAGCGTGAACCGGTTCGCGAAGAAGGCCCGTACGCCGCCGGTCGTGCGCTTCGGCGCAGCAGCGGCAGCATCGCTCACCGGAACAGTATTCTCCGGAACATCCGCCCAGCCGGGCGCGTGGACGGGCTGATAGTCGAGATCCCGGCCGACCGCCTCGGTGAACTGCTGCGCCCGGTACGCGAAGGGCAGCCAATCGACGTATCGGTCGTAGGCATCGTCGAGATCGGTGAACGGTTCGAGGTGCGCGAGTTCGCTCATGTTCCGATTCACCCGGGCGAAGCAGGCAACCCACGGATCCTCGCTCTCGGCAGGAGGCGCCGAGCGGCGCCCAGGGGTCCGGTGCAGTTCGATGTCCGCATCGATCAGCCGCCGGAACTCCCCACGCGACCGCATCTCGGGAACATCGATACTCGTCCAGCCGACCAGAGGATGCATGTGGTCCGCGAACTCGAGGAACCGATCGGTGAGCGGAAGCAACGTCGGCTCGGCAGTCGCCGGGTGGGACGTGGGCAACCCCCACCGAAGTGCCCCGACGACCCCGCTCAGCATCCGGATCGAGTACGGCAGCGAGACGGTGTCGCGGCCACTCTGGAAGTAGTAGGCGGAGGGGTGCAGCCGGACCCCGTCGGCGTAACTGCTGACGCTGTCGGCGATGGACGAGAGTTTGGAATCGAGGTCGCGTGGTTCTCCGCCCGGAAAATACGGCTTCAGGCTCGCGACGGGGTCGCCGACGCTGTCTCGGGGATTGTAGAACTGCGCGGAAAGCCGGCGCAGGGCGCTGATCACTCCGTAGACCCCGAGCAGAAATGTGAGGATCAGGGCCACGAGCACGACGCCGGTGAGGGACTCGAGAACCGAGATGATCCGGGAGACATCGGTGTTGGGAACAACCTGGGAGGTACCCACCGTGCCGAGCTGGGCAGTACTGAAATAGATTGCGGCGAAGAGACCGTCGGTTGCGCCGTCGTACACGAAGCCGCGCCCGTCCATCATGCCGAGGTAGATGAACGCATAGCCCAGGATGGCGCCACCCAGCCACATGCCCACCATGACGACGATCTGAATGCCTGTGACCTGACGAAGCAGAGCGGGTCGCTGCCCACGGGACATCCCCCGCGTCAGTCGCCGGAGGACGCGCCACACCGCTCCCGTCACGGCCCGCGTGAGGAAGCCTGCGCCGTTGTAGTTGAGCGCAGTGAGAAAGACGTCCAGGAGGATCGCACCCAGAATGATGATCCCGAGCCACTGGACTGCGTCCACGGCACGAGTCTAGAGCGACACGGCTGTGCAGGTACGGAAGAACGGGATCGACCGTGGAGAAGGGACGATCCGGACAACCGAAAGGTGAGGCGCGAAACCTGCCTCACGAGAAGCACGATCGAGTTGACGCGATCGACCCGCGTAACACAAACGCGGTGTATATGCTCGCGTCGGACTGACAAGTCTCGTCCTTCCGGCGACAGTGCGCCGGCGTGCCCAGAAAAGCGTGACTGACGGTGTGAGGATCGGAGGTCGCTCGATGTACGTCGCTCGACACCAGGTAGGGCTGAGCCCGAAGCCTCGATCCCCTGGTCCGGAGAAGTCCGAAATGCCTTGTTCGGCAGAGCTGTTCGCGGCCGTTCACACACCTCGCCCGAAAGCGCAGGCCCGTCGATGAACTCTACGACCTTGTCCCAAGACGTGATCAACTCGGGCGACACCGCGTGGGTGCTGGTGTGTGCAGCCCTTGTACTGTTCATGACGCCCGGCTTGGCGTTCTTCTATGCCGGCATGGTGAGCAGGCGCAACACCCTCGTGATGTTGCAGCAGAACCTCATCGGGCTCTGCATCATCACGCTCACGTGGTTCACCTTCGGTTACAGCATCGCGTTCGGCAACGACCGTGGTAACGGGATCATTGCGGACCTCGGATTCGTCGCACTCACCAACATCGACGACGCGCCCAAGCCGGATCTTCACGTGGTGACCGAAACTGTGGCGATCCCGACGCTTGCCTTCTTCGCATACCAGTTGATGTTCGCGATCATCACGCCGGCGCTGGCCACCGGCGCAGTCGCAAACCGTCTCAAGGCATTCGGGTGGGCGGTGTTCATCGCGATCTGGTCGTTGGTCGTGTACGCACCCGTCACACACTGGTTGTGGGCTCCCAGTGGATGGCTGACCAAGATGGGAGCACAGGACTGGGCCGGCGGAATGGTCGTCCACGCGTCGGCTGGGGCTGCCGCCCTCGGCCTGTTGATCGTCCTCGGTCGGCGCAAGGTCCGGCCGAACCGGGCGCCGCTGCCGCACTCGGTCCCGTTGGTGATCGTGGGCGCGGGAATACTGTGGTTCGGCTGGTTCGGTTTCAACGCCGGAGACAGCCTGCAGGCGAACGGAGTTGCCGCGCAGGCCCTGGTCAACACCCAGGTCGCCGGTGCCGCCGCGATGCTCGTCTGGCTGATCATCGAACGCTTCCGGGAAGGCCATTCGACCGTTCTGGGAGGTGTGACCGGTGCGGTCGCCGGATTGGCGACCATCACCCCGGCGGCAGGCTATGTCAGCAGCTGGGCGGCGGTGGTCATCGGCGGCCTCGCCGGCGTGGTGTGCTACCTGGCACTCGGCCTGAAAAAGCTTCTGCACGTGGATGATGCGCTCGACGTGCTGGCGGTCCACTTCATCGGCGGCGTGTTCGGAACCCTGTGCGTCGGATTCTTCGGCGAAGAGGCCATCAACTCGATCGGCCGAGACGGACTGTTCCACGGTGGCGGCCTGACCCTGCTGGGTTATCAGATCGTCGCACTGGCTTCGGTGATCGCCTACGCCCTGGTGCTCACGCTGGTGATCGGCTTCGCGATCGAGAAGACGATCGGACTCCGTGTCAGCGCCGAGGAGGAAGAACATCTCGACCTCAGCCAGCAGGGCATGAGCGCCTACTCCGAGGGCCCCACTCCCCCCGATCCCACCGCCGACGGCGCAACCACGGGTGCGGCGCCGACACCGATGGAGCCCGGACACCAGCTGTACATGGTCACCGCGGTTCTCACCTCGGGCGGAGCCGCGGGCGTGGAACGGGAAGCGCTCGCCGCGGGTGCCCGGCGCGCGATGCTGTCCGAGGTCTTCGTCACCACGGCCTCCTCGGTGGATTCGATGGTCCGAGGACAGAAACGAACCATGGACGTCACCCCACGCGTCCGCGCGGAGATCCTGGCACCCGCGGAGTCGCTCACCAACGTTCGAAACGCCTTGTCGGCGTTGGGCGACGACCTCGTGGAAATGACCGTCGTACCGGTCGAGAGCGGATAGCTCACCCGAGCCTGTTCAGGAGTCCACCCGGGGTGCGCTGCGCCACCGCCCGGGTGGGCTTTCACAGCTGCATGCTGCGCCGTTCGGCCGCTTCGCGACCGGATACGCGAATACGCGGGTCGCGCCGAAGAATGGCAATCGCCCACTTCGGGAAACAACACCGAAAAATGTATACAGGATAGGGAAACAGCGAACTTGACCTCGGTGAATTGTTCGACTGTACGTATGTTCAGATATTCATTTCCGCGAGTGTGGCGACCGAGCCGGCGTGTCGTTTTTCGGGGAGACGCCTATAAATCGCGCCCTCCATCCGAGCGCCTGCCACCACCGACTCCGCTGGCCGTCAAAGCACCGATCCATATGCTGCCGGACGCGTATTGTCCCAAGAAGCGGGCTCCGGCTCGTCGCCGGAAAATGATCAACAAAACCGGACCTACGGAAATTGCGGGGAGCAGAAATGGACTTGACTCCACGAGAAATCGAAAAGCTGTACGTGTACCAGGTTGCAGAGCTTGCACGCCGCCGCCGCGAACGCGGCACAAAGTTGAATTCCAGCGAAGCGACCGCGCTCATCTGCGAGGCGATCCTGGAAGGGGCGCGCGACGGACGTTCCGTGGCAGAAGTCATGGAATTGGGCAAAACGATCGTATCGGAAAAGGACTGCATGAACGGGGTCCGTGAACGACTGCCTCTCCTCCAGGTCGAGGCGACGTTCATCGACGGCAGCAAGCTGGTTTCCTGCCACGACCCGATCGGATCCTGAGATCGTGGTCGAACCGGGTAGCAACGTCACCAGGACCGTACTGGTCGCGGGCCACGAGAGCGCCGACGGCGACGACTTGCGATTCCTCGAGCAGGGACGGCCGGAGTGGTTCGTCTCCCCTATCGGCCGTCCGCTCCACAATCTCGTCTCTCGTCTGTCGAAGGCGGACAGCGCACCGATCGTCGTTGTTCCCATGACCCTGGGCCGCAATCCGACTCTCGTCTCGGACACCGCGAAGACCCTGCGGTGGCTGGAGGCGGGTGCACCCGGACGTCTGGCACTGTCGGAGCCGTTCGGCGGTGCCGACCACCTCATCGCGTGGTTGCGCCTTGCAGCAACCCGCATTCGGCAACGGTCGCCCGATGCCGCGATAGTGGTGCAGGCGCCCGCGTCCGACCCGTTCGACGATGCAGAATTGCATCGCGTCGCGCATCTGGTTCGTACTCACGGCGCAGGGAATGTGGTAGAGGTTGCCACGACCCGTGCCCCCGACGACCTTTTCGAGGTTCTGCAGCGGCTCCGGCTGCTCGGCCACCCACGCATCGTCGTCGTTCCCGCAGGTTTCCGGCGCGAATCTCCGATCACGCTCGGCGACAGCAGATTCACCGACTGCGAGTTCTACGGGCCGTTGATGAGCGAACAGGCAATGATCCGCATCATCGACGCGCGCACCCGCGAAGCCTTGCACGAATTGTCCCATGGCAGTACGGGAGTGGATGCCGGCCTGATGGCCGATCACGGATACGGCTACGCGCACTCCCACGCTGTCGACGACTCGTCGGGCAGCGGCCACGGCCACGGCCACGGACATCACAGTCACCGAGACGACGAGCGCGGCCATGCGCTCCCTGCAACCGCGTCTTCACACTGACCGCAGATCGGAATCATCGACGCGGGCTTCTCGACGCGCCGCCGCGAGGAAGGAACCACAATGGTAGCCAGGCCCACTTATCACCACAGGAAAGAAGACATCGAGATCAACGCGGGGCGTCCAAGCGTCACGCTGCAGGTCGCCAACACCGGAGATCGGGCAATCCAGATCGGGTCGCACTTTCACTTCTTCGAGGTCAACAAGGCGCTTTTGTTCGAACGCGAACTCGCTTACGGGATGCACCTCGATCTGCCGTCCGGATTGAGTGTCCGCATCGAAGCAGGTGACACGCGCGAGGTGACCCTCGTCGCGTATGCCGGCAATCGTCACGTCGTCGGGTTCAACAACCTCGTCGACGGCGGTCTGGACTCCATAGGCACGAAGATTCGTGCGATGGCACTCATGAAGGAACTCGAGTATCAGGACGGCACTCCGAAGGCGCGAGAGAGCGCGAGCACTTCGAAGAAGAAGAAAGGCGCGAAGTAATGGCGATCATCTCACGTAAGCAGTACACCGACCTCTTCGGACCCACGACCGGCGACCGTGTTCATCTCGCCGACACCAACTTGATCATCGAGATCGAAAAGGACTTCAACGAAGGCAATTACGGCGACGAGATCGTCTACGGCGGCGGGAAGACGGCTCGCGACGGTATGGGCGCCGACCCGCAGGGGACCGACGCCCAGGGCGTGCTGGACCTGGTGATCACCAATGCGATCATCCTCGACCCGGTGCTCGGTGTCCTCAAGGGCGATATCGGCGTGCGGGACGGAAAGATCGCGGGGATCGGGAAATCCGGCAACCCGCACCTTCAGCGAGGAGTGGATCCTCGTCTGGTCGTCGGGCCGGGCACCGAACTGCTCGCCGGTGAGCACTGCATCGCGACGGCCGGCGGATTCGATTGCCACGTGCACTACATTTCCCCGCAGCAGGGCGTGACCGCACTGTCGAACGGAATCACAACGCTCTTCGGTGGTGGTACCGGACCCACCGACGGCACCAACGGTGTGACCAGCACACCCGGCGTCTGGAACCTTCACCGCATGCTGGAATCCGCCGAGGCCATGCCGGTCAACATGGGATTCCTCGGAAAGGGCAACGGTTCACTCCCCGAGGCCCTGTGTGAGCAGATCGAGGCGGGGGCAGCGGGGTTGAAGGTCCACGAGGACTTCGGCGCCACACCCGGCGCGCTCAGCAACGCGCTCGACGTGGCCGACCGCTACGACGTCCAGATCTCGGTGCACACCGACACCCTCAACGAGTCGGGCTTCGTCGAGAACACTCTGGACGCGATCGACGGACGCACGATCCACACATTCCACAGCGAGGGCGCCGGCGGCGGACACGCACCTGACCTGATCAAGGTCGCGGGGCACCCGAACGTCCTGCCGTCGTCCACGAACCCGACGCTTCCGTACACGGCGAACTCGGTGGACGAACTGCTCGACATGGTGATGGTGTGCCACCATCTGTCACACGACATTCCGGAGGACGTCGCCTTTGCGGACTCCCGTGTGCGTGCGGAGACGATTTCCGCTGAGACCGTGTTCCACGACGAAGGCATCATCTCGATGGTCTCCTCCGACTCGCAGGCCATGGGCCGAATCGGTGAGTCGTTCATGCGTGCCTTCCAGATCGCGCATCACTGCAAGGACAAGCGCGGCAAGCTGCCCGAAGACGCGGAGGACAACGACAATTTCCGCGTGCTGCGCTATCTGGCAAAGGTCACCATCAATCCGGCGATCACACAGGGCATCTCGGATTACATCGGCTCGCTCGAAGAAGGCAAGATGGCCGATATCGTGCTGTGGCCGACGACGTCCTTCGCAGCCAAGCCCAAGGTGGTCGTCAAGGGAGGCCTGATCAACTGGGCGCTCATGGGCGAACCGAACGCGTCACTCCCGACACCTCAGCCGGTGTACTACCGGCCGATGTTCGGCGCTCAGGGCAAGACGTTGCAGTCCACGCGGGCGACATTCATGTCCAAGGCGGCGATCGAGAACGGCGTGCCGGAGCAACTCGGGCTCGAAAGCACGGTGCTGCCGGTGAAGCGGTGCCGCAACATCGGCAAGCAGCACATGGTCCGCAACAGTGCGACCCCCACGGTCGAAGTGGATCCCGAGACATACGACGTGACCTACGACGGAACCCTCGCAGCGATCGACCCGGCGCAGACGCTCCCCCTCACCCAGATGTTCTTCCTGGCTTAAGGGGAACGAGGTGACCTCTGATATCCGTCAGTTGCTGACGAGTCTGCAGTTCTCGGACTCGGCGTTCCCGAGCGGCTTCTACACCATGTCGCACGGTCTGGAGGGATACAGCCAGGCCCGCCTGGTCGATCCCGGAGGTGTGCAGGATCTGTTGAGCTCCTTGCTTGTTCACTCGGTCGGGCCTGGGGACGCAACAGCCCTCGCTGCCGCTCATCGCGCAGCGAGGGCGGGCCACTGGGACCTCGTCGAGGAAGTCGACCATCGCCTGTTCGCATCGAAGCTGAACGCGGAGATGCGACGTGCCTCCGTGCGAAGCGGACACCAGCTCGCCGATCTCGCCGACGTCGTACTCGGCAACGGGGCGTTGGCGGAGTACCGGCGACGTCTGAAGACTCGCGCCACTCCGGGCTGCCAGCCCGTGGTGTCCGCGCTGATCTATGCGGAGACCGGGGTGGGAACACGCGTCGCGATCGCCTCCGACCTGTCCGCGTTCTCCGTCAGTTTCGTGGGTGCTGCCCTGCGCCTGCGGCTGACCGATCACCGTAAGGCCCAGGTGATTCTGCACGCGGTGGGCCCGGTGATCGAAGAGGTGGCGAACGACGCCGCCGAGCGTGATCTCCACGATCTCGGCGGCTTCGCGCCGATGGCCGACATCATGTCGGCACAGCACGAGAGGGCAGAAGCGCGACTGTTCGCCAGTTGACCGTCGCCTACCGCGACAAGTAATCGATCCACAGTTCTGTTCGTAATCATCCGAGGGGAAACGAGCCACATGTCCGACAATGTTCTTCGAATCGGTGTCGGGGGTCCGGTGGGATCCGGCAAGACCGCGTTGACCGAGGCCCTGGTGCCCCTGCTCATCGCCGCAGGTCGCACGCCCGGTGTCATCACCAACGACATCTACACCCAGGAGGACGCGCAGCACGTGCGACGGGTCCTCGACGGGGTTCTCGATCCCGAACGGGTGGTCGGGGTGGAGACCGGTGCGTGCCCGCACACCGCGGTGCGCGACGATCCCACGATGAACCTCGCGGTGGGAGAAGAGCTACTGCACCGATTCCCCGAAATCGACACGCTGATCTATGAATCGGGCGGGGACAACCTGACTCTGACGTTCTCACCCGCACTGGCCGACGTGTTCATCTTCGTCCTCGACACCGCGGAGGGCGAGAAGATGCCTCGCAAACGCGGCCCGGGCATCACCGACAGCGACATCCTCGTCATCAACAAGATCGATATCGCACAGTATGTGCGGACCGATCTCGATGTGATGGAGAGCGACGCCCATCGAGTACGGGGCGGCGCGCCCGTCGTACTCACCAATTCGCTGACCGGCGAGGGACTCGACGAGTTGCTCGACCAGATTCTGTCGTTGTGGAACGACGCGCGGACAGAACTCGTCTGATGACGGCCCATATCTATGCAGGATCGGCGCCCACCGGTGCCGGCCCGGACGAATCGCCGAGACTCGCCCCGGTCAGTTCGCTGCCCGGCCCGCCCTTTCCGGGCGGGTACCGGCTGCAGCCGGACTTCTTCGAGCCCGCGCGAGTCCCGGACGAGGTTTCCAGGTACGCGAGTCCGCACGCGACTCTGCCTGTCGGAAGTCCCGGAAAGGTGGGGGTGCTCCAGCTCGGTTTCGAGCACAACCGCATGCGCGACCGGACGGAACTCGTGCAGCATTACCAGAAGTCGCCGCTGCAGATCATGCGCCCGCTGTACTTCGATCCGCTGCGCCCCGACTTCCCTTACACGTACATGATGTCTTCGGGAGGTGGCGTTCTCCAATCGGACCGGTTACGCACCGACTTGACGTTCGGGGAGGGCACTTCGGCGCATGTGACAACCCAGGCCCAGACCCGGGTGTACCGGATGGACAACGACTACGCGTCGTCCGTGACGCACATCTCCGTCGCGCCCGGCGCCTATACCGAATACCTGCCCGAAGCGGTGATCCCGTTCGCAGGTTCGCGCTTCTACCAGCACACCGCAGTGACGCTGGACGAATCGGCGACGCTACTGCTCGGTGAGACCGTGTATGCGGGCAGACTTGCCCGCGACGAGCGTCACCGGTACGACATCTACGCATCCGACGTCGAGGTGCGGCGGCCCGACGGACGGCTGGTCGCGCTCGACCGCGTGCGCCTGTGTCCGTC
>JAEZDV010000307.1 GCA_023417985.1 Actinomycetes bacterium
GCCCTCGATCCGTACGCCGGGTCGATGCTGCGTCTCGTCTGGCTCGATTTCGGCCCGGGCGAGCGAAAGGGAATCCTGCTCCTTGTCGCACACCGTCTGGTGGTCGACGACGGTTCGTGGCGCATCATCCTTCACGACCTCGGACTGGCATGGCAGCAGATCGCCGCGGGACAGGAACCGCGACTTCCCGCCGTCGGCACGTCACTGCGGCGGTGGTCGCACGGCGTTCTCGAGGTCGCACCCGAACACGGATCCGAGTTGTCCTGGTGGGAGCGCGCATTGGACGGACCGGATCCCGAAATGGGGATGAGACCGTTCGATCCGGCCGTCGATACGACTTCGACGTTGCAACGGCTGGAGGTGTCCGTTCCTACCGCCGACACCGACGCGCTGCTGACCTCGGTGCCGGCGCTGTTCAATGGCGCGATCACCGACGGCCTGATGACGGCCCTCGGTTTGGCATTGGTGCGCTGGCGCCGCGATCGTGGTGTGGAGTCGTCGTCCGCGCTGGTCCGGTTCGAGGCCGACGGACGTGCGGACACCGCGGTGGCCGGGGCCGACCTGCAACGAACCGTGGGTTGCTTCACTGCTGCGTATCCGGTGCGAGTCGAACTTGCCGGTGTGGATATCGACGAGGCGTTCGCGGGTGGGCCGGCGATGGGTGCGGCGATGAAGGCGGTCAAGGAGCAGTTGCTGGCCATCCCCGCCGGCGGGACCGGATTCGGTGTGCTGCGGTATCTCGATCCGGAGGCACGGGATCGCCTGGCATCGGTGGAGCGGTCGCCGCAGGTGCGTTTCAGCTTCCTCGACCGGAGGTCGCGCTCGGATGCAGAGCAGCGCGCGACCGAGTCCGTCTGGACACCGACCGGTGCCCTCGGCGAACTGGAAGTGCATCTGTCCACGGCGATTCCGGCCGACGTCAGCGTCGATATCGAGGTTGTGATCTCGGACGGCTCCGATGGCACGCGCCTTGATACGACCATCGCGTTCCCCGCTGGGTTGTTCGACCGTGACGATATCTACGAACTGTCGCAGCATTGGCTGGAAGCACTCGATGCGCTTGCACGGCACGGGTCTTCGCCCGGTGCCGGTGGGCTGACACCGTCGGATCTCCCTCTCGTCGACCTCGACCAGAGCGACATCGAGATCTGGGAGCAGCGATACCCGTCGCTCACGGATGTTTGGTCGCTGTCGCCGTTGCAATCAGGTTTGCTCTTCCACGCTTCGATGACGGCCGACGAACGCACCGATGTCTATACGATGCAGGCGGTCCTCGATCTCGGCGGCGACGTCGACCCGGATCGTCTGCGACGCGCGGGACAAGCCCTGCTCGACAGACACAGGAATCTGCGGGCCGTGTTCGTCACCGACGAGGCAGGCCGATCGCTGCAACTCGTTCTCGACGAGGTCGAGTTGCCTTGGCGGGTCATCGAAGTGAGCGATCTCTCCGGCCGTCCCGGTGGGAGCGGGGTCCCGGAGCTGCTGGCCGAGGAACAGGCTCGGCGTTTCGACATGGAGCGTGCGCCTCTCATTCGATTCCTGCTCGTGAAGTCGCACGAGGACCGCTATCACCTCGCGGTCACCGCCCACCACATCCTTCTGGACGGCTGGTCGATGCCGTTGCTCATGCAGGACCTCATGGCTCTGTACGTGCTGCGCGGTGACCGTGCGGCCCTGCCACCCACGCGTTCCTACGCGGACTTCCTCGCGTGGCTCGAGCAGCAGGACCGTGCCGCGTCGCTGGACAGGTGGGCCGAGGCGATGGGCGGCATCTCGGAACCGACGATTGTCGCTCCGGTCCGGCGGGACGCCGACAACGACACGATGTCGAAGATGTCGGTCCTCGTCGACACCGACCGAACAGCGCGGCTGACCGCGCTCGCCACCGAAAGCGGCGTCACGGTCAACACACTCGTCCAGGCTGCGTGGGGTGTTCTACTGGGCAGGATCACAGGGCGCGCCGACGTCGTGTTCGGTGCGACCGTCTCGGGTCGCCCCGCAGACCTGCCGGGCGTGGAGACGATGGTGGGCCTGTTCATCAACACACTGCCCGTGCGGGTCCGGATCCACGCGGGCGAACCCGTAGTGCAGATGCTGCGCCGCGTGCAATCGGAACAAGCCGACCTGCTGGATCACCACTACGTCGGGCTGTCGGAGATCGAGCAGCGGATCGGGACCCCGATCGGGTTCGATTCGTTGCTGGTGTTCGAGTCGTATCCGATCGACAGGGAGGCGTTGACCGACGCGGCCGGATCCCTCGACGGTATGACGATCACCGACGTGGTGCTGGACGATGCCACGCACTACCCGATCACGCTGATGGCCGTAGCGGATCGACAACTCGAGCTGACGTTCAAGTACCTGGAGAGGTTCTTCGACGAGGCAGGGATCGGACGGATCTCGGAACAGCTCGTGCGAGTACTGGATTCGTTCGTGTCCGAGCCGGAAGGAGTTGTCGGCGACATCGACCTGGTCGATGCGGACGAACGCGCACGTCTTGTCGCCGAGTCCGGGCCGTCCGAAGGCGCCGTCGACACCGGAGCGCGGACACTCGCCACGGTCCTGGCGGAGGTGGTCGAAGAGGATCCGTCGGCTCCCGCTCTGGCGGTGCCGGCAGATCCGTCGGTCGGAGGCGAGGGCACCGAAATCCCGTACCGGGAACTCGACGCGCGCTCGTCGCGTCTCGCCAGGCTCCTCATCGCCCGCGGAGTCGGCACCGGCGACGTGGCCGCGGTCGCGATGCCGCGATCGGTGCAGTCGGTGGTCGCTCAATGGGCGGTCGTCAAGACCGGCGCTGCCCTCGCCATGATCGACCCCGGCGGAGAGATACCGCACCAGTCGGAGGGATCTGTGGTGACCCTCACTGTTACCGGCGTTTCCTCGCCCGATGGTGAACGGATCGTCGTCGACGATCCGGATGTGCGCGACGAACTGGCCGCTCTGCCGTCGGATCCCGTGACATACAGCGACAGAATAAGGCCGGTCGGTGCGACCGACCCCGCAGTCGTCACAGCATCGAAGACGTTCACCAACGAGGAACTGATCGACCGTATCGGGTCGCTGCGTGAGAAGTACGGGCTGACCTACGAGTCCAGAAGCGCCGTTGTGGGCAGTGTCGACATCGAGGTCGTGGCACTCGAACCCCTGGTCGTGACCGCGACAGGTGCAGTGGTCGTGGTCGTACCCGCGGATGCCACATCGGGTCCGAGCCTAGACGGGGTGCTGTACGGCCAGTGGGTGACGCACGTCCATCTGCCGGCCGCGTCGCTGGGCACGTTGGAACCGGGCACACTCGAGGATCTCGCAGCCGTCGTCGTGCTCGACGACGTATCCGGGGTACCGCTGGAGGAGTGGAGTGCCGCGCACCGCGTGTACCAGCTTCCCGACCTGGGCTGATTCCGGTGGGGCCGATTCGTCCTCGGCCCCACCAGTGGCCCGGATCCGGGCCGGCCGGGGGCACTGCGGGTAACGTCAGGGCCTGCGCCGGGGATGACCAGGAAGATTACTTTCGAGTAGAGGCGCCCGTTTCGGGGCGGCGAAGTGCTTGTTCGATTACGGGCGCGACCACTGAATTATCT
>JAEZDV010000336.1 GCA_023417985.1 Actinomycetes bacterium
GGGTGTCGGCGCTCGCCCTCGACACCCGCACCCGGCGGGTCGGTTTCGACGACGGTTCGGAACTGTCCTACGACGGACTGGTGATCGCCTCCGGTGCGCGGGCCCGCCGACTCGGCGGCCCCGACAGCACCGAATCGACTCTGCGCACCCTCGAGGACGCCCTCACGCTGCGGGACCGGCTGGCGACGCAGCCGTCGGTCGCGGTGGTCGGGGCCGGCCCCCTGGGCATGGAGATCGCCTCGGCGGCCCTGTCGGCAGGGTGCGAAGTCACCGTCGTCGCCGACGGACCGCCGATGCGTGTCCATCTGGGGCCCTATCTGTCCGATGCGTTCACCACGGCCGCGGTCGCCCGGGGCCTGAAACTGGTGGACGGTACCGCTGTGGGGCTCGACGGCCCGCACACCGTGCTCCTCGACGACGGCGCGCGGGTCGAGGCGGAACTGATCGTCACAGCGATCGGCGACATCCCCAACACGGAATGGCTGGTCGGCAGCGGCCTGCTGACCGACGGCCGCCTCGTGGCGGATTCGCGCGGGCGGGTAGCGCCGGGCATCGTCGCCGCCGGAGACGTCGCCGCCATCCCGACCCGGGCAGGGGTGCGCCGGATCCCGCTGTGGAACAGCGCGATCGAGCAGGCCAAGATCGCGGCCGTGGCACTGCTGACCGGCGACGCAGCGCCCGAACTGGACCTCGAACCGTACTTCTGGACCGAACAGTTCGGGTTGAATCTCAAGGCAGTCGGGCATCTGCCCGCGACCGGGGAACCGGAATTCCTCACCGGAGACCGGCCCGAGGGGCCGGCGGTGATGCGCTGGACCCACGAGGACGGCCACGCGGTCGCGGTGGCGGTCAATCAGCGCATCCCGATTCCGAAATTGCGCCGCATGGCATCCGCCTCCGAGTGAACCCGCCCGGTCGCCGGTGGCGCGACGTCCTGCGCTCCCACCGAGGGGATGCGTACCATCCGTGTGGATGAACCAGCTGCCGGACCATCCGGCCGACCCCGATCTGGGACGGCTCGCGTCGGTCAACCTCAACCTCCTGGTGCCACTGCTGGCACTGCTCGAGGAACGATCGGTCACTCGCGCCGCGGCGCGGGTGGGCATCACCCAACCCGCAATGAGTCACGCGCTGGGCAGGATGCGCCGCCTCCTCGGAGACGAACTGGTCACGCGCCAGGGGAGCGGGCTGGTGCTGACCCCGCGTGCCCGGGAGCTGATCGGGCCGCTGCGTGATGTGCTCCGCCGGACCTCGCGGGTGGTGGATTTCCCGGGCTTCGACCCATCCCGCGACAGCCGCACCATCACGGTCGCGATGACCACCAGTACCGCCTTCGTGCTCGGGCCGCGCCTGGCGCGCCTGATCGCCGAGCGCGCACCGAAGTCCACCCTGCGGATCCGCAACTTCGTCGAGCCGCAGCCGAGCGACTTCACCGACGAGGGCGTCGATGTGGTCCTGGTGTCGGGAGCGTTTTCCTCGCCGTATCCGCGGGAACGGCTCTACGAGAACCGGTGGGTGGTCGTCGCCCACCCCGACAGTGACCCGGACGCGTCCGCGCTCGAGTTGCTCGCGTCGCTGCCGCACGTGACCTACGACGCCCGTAATCGGGTCGCTCCGTACGCGGCGATGGACGCGCACGGTCTGGATTACCGGATCGGGCAGCTGATCTCCGATTTCCTGCTCGTTCCGCACCTGGTCGCCAAGAGCGGCGGGGTCGCCGTGCACACCTACCTCGTGGCGATCGTCATGTCCGAACGCACGCCTCTGCGAATCGAGGAGTTTCCGCTGCCGGTCGCACCGCTGGGCATCGACATGGTGTGGAACCCGCGGCTGGCGGACGCGGAGTTCATCGGCTGGTTGCGGCAGATTCTCGTCGAAGCGTCGGCCTTCGAGTCGCTCGCCTGATCCCGGCTCTCCGCGCAGGCCTCAGTGGTCCGCGGTGAGCAGGTAGCACCAGGATTCGACGGTTTCGTCGAGGCAGATTTCTCGCGGGGTCACCCAGCCGAGCGAGAAGTAGCGTCGCGAGAGGTACTCGAGTTGCCCGAACGCCAGTACACAGCGGACCCGCCGGCGCTCCGGCGGGAAACGATTCGCCTGGTTGAGTCCTTGGATCATCTCGCCGACCGAGTCTTCGAACCAGCGCTCGGTCTTCGCCGCCACCTCCGGCTCGTGAGCGGCCTGGTACGAGGCGGTGATGTAGGGCTTGATCTCGTCCCACTGGGAGAACTTGCGATCGAGCCACTCCCTGATCAATTCGCGCGACCCCGACGCCACCACAGCGGTCAGCGTCGGCTTGTCCGCTGAGGTGAGGATCTGGTCGGCCTTGGTCAGCAACGCGATCATCACGTCCGCCTTCGACGAGAAGTGCAGGTAGAAGGTGGTGCGCGTGGAGCCGGCCGCGGTGGCGATGTCGTCGATCGTCGTGGCGCCGTATCCCTTCTCGGAGAACAGCTCGAGTGCCTTCGCGAGGAAGAGGTCGTAGGTCATCTGCTTCTGCGCCGCACGGAGTGACATGGAATCGCAGTCTAGCGGCAGTACACCCACCTATCAGTCCGTTCAGTAAAATATCTCGGAGGCCACTCACTTGACACGTTGTAATGCTAAAGCTTACTGTGACTGCCACCACGTCGTGCTGACATGACGCTGACGAAAGGAAGTGCCGATGACTGGCACCCACACGGCCGAGAACGCTGTCGTCCACACCGTCCTCGGACCCGTTCCCGCCGAGGACCTCGGAGTGGTCTCGGTCCACGAGGCACTGCTGTCGGTACTCCCCGGTGCCGAACACGCCTACGACATCACCTTCGACCGCGCCGAAATCTTCGACACCCTCGCGGCGAAACTGACCGACTTCCGCGAGCACGGCGGCGGCACTGTCGTCGACAGCACCGGCATGTTCCACGGCCGCGACGTCACCCTGTACGAAGCGCTGTCCCGCACCACCGGCGTGCACATCGTCGCGTCCACCGGCATGGGACCGGAAAACCTGCTCGGCGGGTACTTCCTGACCCCGCAGACCAACCCGCCCACCCCGTGGCCGGCCGAGAAGTTCGCCGACCTGTTCGCCGCGGAGATCACCGAGGGCATGGTCGTGCCCCGCGTCGAACGCCGCGGCGCCGCCGGCCTCGTCACCACCGCCGCCGACCCCACCGGCATGACCGCCACCGAGGAAAGCCTGTTCCGCGGTGCCGCTCGCGCAGCCCGCGCCACCGGGATCGCCGTGTCCCTGCGCTACGGCAAAGACCCGATCGCCGACCTCGACGTCGCCCTCGACGAGAACCTGCCGGCCGCGCGCATCGTCGTCGGCGGACTCGACCGACGGGATGCCGTCGATGCCGGCGCGCACCTCGAGATCGCGCGGCGCGGTGCGTACGTCGCCCTCGACCACGTCGGCACCGAAGACGATGTGCACCTCACCGACACCGCACGCGCCGAACTCGTCCGCGACCTGGTCGACGCCGGCTACGGCGACCGGATCCTGCTGTCGTGCAACGCCACCGGCGTCGCCAAAGGCCATCCCGGCCGCGACGTGCCGTTCGGCTACGTGCTGTCGACGTTCGTGCCGTTGCTCGCCGCCCAGGGACTGCCCGGCGCCGACGTCCAGCGCATCCTCGCCGACAACCCGCGCGAGCTGCTGTCGGTGCACCCCGCCGCGCGCTGACCCCCGCCGAAACCACCGAATTTTTTCCCGAAGGGGAGTAGCTGTGTCGAGAGTCAACACCGTCCTGGGTCCCATCGCGACCGAGGAACTGGGCATCGTCGCCATCCACGAACACATCGGATACGGCATGCCCGGCTCCGAGCTGGACACCAAGTGGTGGAAATCCCCAGAGGTCCGCTACGTGGAAACCGTCCCGAAACTCCGTAAGTTCCACGAGTACGGCGGCGGCACCTTCGTCGACGTCACCGGCATCTGCAACGGCCGCGACATCGACTACTACAAGTCGCTGTCCGCCAAGACCGGCGTCCACATCATCGCCTGCACCGGCTTCGTCGGCGGCGATACCGCCCTGCCGTTCTTCGAGCGCGCCACCGTCGAGTACCTCACCGCCCAGTTCGTCCACGAAATCACCGTGGGTATCGGCAACACCGGCAGCCGCGCCGGCGTCATCAAGGTCGGCGTCAGCCGAGGCGGCCGCATGACCGACCTCGACAAGCGCATCTACCGCGCCGCCGCCCGCGCCGCCCTGGAGACCGGCGTCCCGATCCTCACCCACCTCGCCATCGACGCCGAAAACGCCATCGCCATCTTCAACGAAGAAGGCCTGCCGCTGCACCGGGTCCTGTTCGGCCACGCCGACGACGGCATCAACGCCGAAAAGACCCGCGACACCTGGATCGCCTCCCAGGGCGGCCGCGTCGGCTTCGACACCTTCGGCTACGAAACCGAACTCGAAGACCCGCCGTTCTGGGCGCGACCCCGCAAAGAACGCCTCGACCACTTCCTCCGCTTCCTCCGCGCAGGTCACCTCGACCAGGCACTCGCCGGAGTCGACGCCAACTGCAGCCCACTCGGCTGGCCGGGCGTCAAAGGTCACACCGTCAACTACCTGTTCGAAGACCTCATTCCGGACCTGCGCGACGCGGGCCTCGACGACGCCACCATCACCAAGCTCTTCGTCGAGAACCCGGCCGACTTCCTCACCATCCAGGCCTGACCCACCAATCTTCCCGGCGCGTCGCCGCGCCCCACCAGAAAGACAAGACCATGCAGTCTGCAGACCTGAAGAACCTGACCATCGCCATCGTCGGTGCCGGATACGCCGGCGCCGCGTCCGCCAAGGCTCTGAGTCTGCTCGGCGCGGATGTCACCGTGTACGAACAGGCCGCCGAAATCCGCGAGGTCGGCGCCGGCATCGGACTCCGCCCCTCCAGCATGCAGCGCTTCCGCGAGTGGGGAACCTTCGACGCCATCGCCCAGGTCAGCTCGCCCAGCGACTACTTCGAGATCCTCACCGCCACCGGTCAGCCGATCATGAAAGAAGACTGGCCGGGCATGGACGACTACGAGGTCAAGACCCATACCCACCTCATCCACCGCGGCGACTTCATCGACGCGCTCGTGAGCGTGCTGCCCGACGGCATGATCAAACTCGGCCACAAACTCGAGACCGTCGAAGACCGCGGCGACAAGACCGTCCTGACCTTCACCAACGGCACCGTCGTCGAAGCCGACCTCGTCGTGGGCGCCGACGGCATCAAATCCGTCGTCCGCCGGCAACTGTTCAGCGACCAGCAGCCCGTCTTCTCCGGTGAACACGCCTACCGCGCCGTCATCTCCGCCGACGCCGCCCACGGCCTCGCCACCGACGACAACCTGCGCATGTACATCGGCAAGGGCACCAAGGTGTACTTCCTGCCGCTGCGTCACCGCAACGACGTGTCCTTCGACGTCACCGCTCTGTGCCCCGACAGCACCTGGTCACCCGAAGCCACCCGCGAAGACCTCCTCGCCACCCTCGAGGGCTTCGACGAACGCATCGTGCAGATCGCCCGCGAGATCGACATGAACACCGTCAACCTCCGCGCCGTCTACGACATCGACCCCGTCGACACCTGGCACTCCGACTCCGCCGTCCTCGTCGGCGACGCCGCCCATTCCATGCTCCACCACCAGGGACAGGGAGCGAACTCCGCGATCCTCGACGCCGGCGCCCTCGCCGACGCCCTGCGCGACGCCGACACCGTCGCCGCAGCACTCGCCGACTTCCAAGCGGCCCGCAAGCCCGTCACCGACGAACTGCAGCGCATCTCCCGCCAGGGCTGGACCGAAGACGAAGTCAACGACGTCTTCCCGGGCCAGAAGCCCGCCTCGCAGCAGCCCGCAACCCACTAGAGGAGAACGCGCCATGCCGCTCCACCCCCGAATCACCGGCTTCCTCGCCGACCTGCCGGCACCACCCGACGGACCCCTCGACCCCCAGATCCTGCGCGCCGTCGAAGAATCCCAGGTCCCGCCCCTCGCCGAGCGTCTGCCACTGCACCGGGTCGAGGACACCGTCGCCACCACACCCGTGGGGGACGTACCCGTCCGGATCTACACCCCGGTCGAGGCCGCCAGCTATGGACTGCTCGTCTACTTCCACGGTGGTGCGTTCTTCCTCGGCAGCCTCGACACCCACGACCACGTGGCACGGAACCTGGCGAAAGCCACCGGCCTGAAGGTCATCTCCGTCGGCTACCGCCGCGCACCCGAAGCGGCGTTCCCCGCCGGACTCGACGACTGCCTCGCCGTAGTGCGCTGGGCCTCCGACCACGGTGACACCCTGGGGTGGGACGGCACCACCCTCGCCCTCGCCGGGGACAGCTCCGGTGGAACCTTCGTCGCCGCCGTCGCCGCCCTCGCCTACGACGAGGGCTTCCACCGCATCACCCACCAGATCCTGTACTACCCGTCGCTCGACCTCGACTTCGACATCGAGCGGTACGCCTCGCTGCGTGAAAACGCAGAAGGCTACGGCGTGGAAACGGCGGGCCTGAAGGGGTTCAACTCCTTCTACTTCGACAGCGGCGCCGACCCCGCCGACCCCCGCGTCTCGCCGATCAAACGCGACGACCTCACCGGACTACCCCCGGCGCTGATCGTCACCGCCGAATACGACCCCATGCGCGACGAAGGCGAACTGTACGGCGCGCGACTCACCGAGGCCGGGGTACCGGCCACGGTGCGCCGCTACGCCGGCGCCAACCACGGGTTCGTGCAGAACTTCTCGTGGATCCCCGAGTTCGCCGGGGTCTTCGAGGAGACCGCCCAGTTCCTGCGCGGCGACCTTCCCACCCGACAGGGACAGTGACATGGCGAGCGAGGACATGGCGAGCGAGGTGAAGATCCACCCCATCGTCTCGCCGTGGGGACGGTTCGGTCTGTACACCTTCTTCATCGACGCCCCCGAACCCGCGATCGTCGACACCGGCATCGCATCGTCACCCGCCGAGGGCGTGGCACCCGCCCTCGAAGCGCTCGGCCGCCGCATCGAAGACATTCGATGGATCCTGCTGACCCATGGGCACATCGACCACATCGGCGGCGCACACGCGCTGTGGGAGGCCACCGGCCGCAAGGCGAAGGTCGTCATCCACGAAGCCGACGCCCCACTGCTGCGTTCCCGGCAAGCCCACGTCGACGACTACCTCGGCGCGCGCGGCACCTACCTCGGCGACCCCGAGGGTGCCGCCAAGGTCGCCGCAGCGACACAGGCCGTCATCTCCGGTGAGATGGAACCCACCGTCCTGGTCCGGGGCGGGGAAACCCTCTCGCTCGGCGGAGATGTCACCGTCTCGGTGCACTCCATCCCCGGACACACCCCGGGCTCGGTGGCGTACGTCCTCGACGGCCAGGACGACGTCTTCGTCGGCGACGCCGTGCAGGTCCACGGAGCCGCCAACGGATTCCCCGGCTACTCGGACCCCGAGGCGTACCGGACGAGCCTGCGCTACCTCCGCGAGCAGATCCGGCCCCGGCACCTGTACCTCGGCCATCCCTACCGACGCGCCGACGGAGTGGCGTACGGCGTCGAACTCGACCGTCATCAAGCCGCCGAAGCACTGCGCGAAAGCACCGACATCGAAAGCAGCGTCCACCACGCCGCACACCGGTGCCTGTGTCAGGGGCTGGGGGAGACCGACTCGGTGTACTCACCGTTCGCGTCCGTCGCCGACGAACTCGGCTACGACGGCGACCCCACCCTCGAACCGTCCCCGTTCTTCACGACGCTGCACGGCTACCGCACCCAGTTCACCCAGAAACCCTGACAGAGAAGAGGAGTCGTAGCCTCATGGCCGAATTCGAAACGTTCGACGCAGGTGGCCGCACCATTCACATCCGCAAGGATCTGCGGGTCCCGATGCGCGACGGCATCGAGTTGGCCGCCGACGCCTACCAGGGCGTCGACGACAAGCCTCGCCCGGCGCTCGTCGCACTCAGCCCCTACGGCAAGGAACTGCAGGCTCTCGCCCTCACCACCCCGCCGCAGCGCCGGCCCAGCCCCATGTGGGACGGCTGCATCGAAGCCGGCGACATCGCCCGGGTCGTCGCCGAAGACTACGTCCACGTCATCGGCGACCTCCGCGGCTCGGGTGACTCCGGGGGAGAGCACATCGGCAACTACAACGCCGGCGGGGTGTCGCTCGGACAGGACGCCTACGACTTCATCGAGTGGGTCGCAGCACAACCGTGGTGCGACGGCAACGTCGGCATGATCGGCATCTCCTACTTCGGGTCGATGCAGGTCCTCGCCGCCGCGGAACGGCCCCCGCACCTCAAGGCGATCTTCGTCAGCGGCGGGCACTACGACTTCTACGAGACCACCTACCACGGTGGCATCATGTGGTTCATGCCGCGCGCAGCACGCGAAGGCCGCGGCGGCGACTCCGGGTGGGCCTTCACCGACGGCGTCAAATCCCGGATGCTCGAGACCTACTCTCCGGAGGAAATCGCCGAACGGGTCGCGCAGCGCCTGAAAGATCCCGATGTCGCCGCATGGCCGAACCTGGTCCACGTGCTGAACTACCCCAAGCACCACGAAGCCTGGTTCGACATCGTGCTGAACGAACTCGACGGGCAGTGGTACGAGGAACGCAACCCCATCACGCTTGCTCCGAATATCGACATTCCCGTCTACCTGCAGATCGACCAGGGACGCGGGTGGACGATGGACGGCACGATCGAATTGTTCGACGCGCTCCGCGGACCGAAGAAACTCGATATCGGCCCGTACCCGCCCATGCAGTCGCGGCCCTTCATCGAAGAGCACGACAAGATGTTCCGGTGGTACGACTACTGGATCAAGGGCATCGACAACGGAATCATGGACGAACCCGCGGTGCAGGTCTTCGTCGAAGGCTCGCGTGAACGGGTCACCGGCGACCAGTGGCCCCCGAAGGACGTCGAGTACCGGTCGCTGTACCTACGTCCGCGCGGCAAGCTGTCGACCGAACCCGAACCGATGGGCGTACAGTACGCCGCCCCGGACGGTTTCTATCAGGCACCGCTGACGGTCACCGACAAGGTCGAGATCCTGAAGTGGGAAACCCCGGTCTTCGAAGAACCCACGGAGATGATCGGTACCGGCGCGGCGCACATCTTCGCCGAACTCGACCAGCCGGACTCCAATTTCATTCTGCGACTGTGGGATTACGCCCCCAACGGCAAGCGTCAGCTGATCACCGCCGGATATCTCAAAGCGTCGCACCGCGAACTGGACGAGGAGCGCACCACCGAGGGCAACCCGTATCATCCGCACACGCGGGCGGTGCCGGTCGAACCCGGCGCGATCGAGGAATACGTGCTGCGCCTGTATCCCTTCGCGAATACGTTCCTGCCGGGACACAAGCTCACGGTGGAACTGTCGAACGGGGAACCGCTCGCCGACGAGCACAACGCGCTGCTCCCGCCTGACGCCTTCCACCTTCCGGTCGGCCGCCCCGTGACCCACAAGATCTACCGGGACGCCGCGCACCACTCCCGGCTCGTGCTGCCGTTCACGACACGCACGGCAGGGGAGTAGGAGCGGGAAGGAACCGCTGCGGCCGGGGGTTCCGGGGAAGACCCCTCGACGCACCCGGCCGCATCCCCTCGACGGGTCGACCCACGATCAACGATTCTTGATCAATGGTTCGGATTCACGATGAACGATTCAACGGGCTGTAGAACACCAGTCCGTTGCCCTTGTTGTCGTACACCACCGCGCGCCGCTCGTGCGCGTCGTCGTACGGACCCTGCACGATGCCGCCGCCGGCTTCTTCTGTCGCGCGCGCCGCGGCGTCCACATCGTCGGTCTTGATACCTACGACGACCTGACCGTGGATCGGATGATCAACCGATGTTGCGAGCGCGAGCGTGATGGCTCCGCCGTCGAGCGCGGCGAAGTGGGTGCCGTCGCGGAACTTCAGTCCCATTCCCAGGCCCTCGCTGTAGAACTTGATCGATTCGTCGAGATCATCGGTCGACAGGACGATCATCTTCACTTCGTGGCTCACAGTTTCTCCTCGCTGAAAGTTACACAAGGGTATGGCCGCCGATCCCATGCTGACGAGGGCCGATTGTCACTCGTCGGACCGATAACTTCCCATTTCCGTGAATTTTCAGAGTCACCCCGGCACCGCCCACCCCAGGACCTGCTGCATATCGACCACCGAGCGGCACCAGCGACGAAATCGAGACAACCGGGAGGGTGCCCCCAAAACGTCACTGTGACGTTTTGAAGTGGGCGACAGGCAACAAGCGGGGAGGGATGCCAGCGGTCGGGGGGCGTCGACTCGCCACTTCGGCGCGGACTGTCGGCGGCAAGGGGCCATCACGACCGTAGAACGCACCGCCAGGGCAACCGGGTAGGCCGACTCGGTCGCACGGATTTCATAGCGAACACGGAGAGCAACGCACGCGAAAGCAGTGCGTCAGCGTACGAATCCGCGGCGCGGTGCAACGAGTGCGTCAGCGTACGAATCCGCGGCGCGGTGCAACGCGATACACAACGTGGGTCGACGACCGGAGTCGGACATTTTCCCAGGTGGCGAATTTACCGATAATCTACATTATGTCAAGTAACGCCGAACGGGCCCGCCCCCGGGAGCGAACGGGGCGCCTCGCTGATCGCCGGAGTGCGAACACCGCCTCGTATCGGCCGGGCCCAGCGGGTAGCCGATCGCCCTCCACGGCCCCCTCGCCGATCCGGGCCACTGCCAACTTGATTCACGGCGAGCACTCGCCGTGACGACACTGGTGTTGCACCTCGGACGTCGGCACCGCATTTAGCGCACGCACCGTCGCGCGGCGGCCATCGTTCGCGGCGCCGCCGATCCGCCGGGTCGTGCGTACGCCCCCCGTCCCCCGCGAACCGAGGTCGCCCCTGTCCGCATCGCACTACTGGTTCGATTTGATGGATAATCACCGTTATCCATGAATCCTTCTGCCCCACAGCATCTTTCATCCCAGAATGCACAAGTTCGTCTCAGGAACATCTGCCTGATGCGCCTGAGTCTGCCCTCGCAGACTGCGGCTTTCGCCGGCCGGCCGTCGCCGGCACCTTCCGCAAACCCTTCCCGCCTCGCACAGTCCCTGTCGTCGTGTCCACTCCCCTCGCACACCTCGGGTCGGACCCGACGGGCATCTCCCCCGATGAGTTCTGGCGCTCATCCTGGTCTGTACATCGAATCCGTCCGCCATGACACCCGTCCGCCATGACACCCGTCCGCCATGACACAAGGAGAACGACGTGACCCAGTTACTCCGGGTACAGAATTTCACGGTCTCGAACGACGGGATCGCCGCGGGAGAGAATCAGACCCTCGACAATCCCTTCGGCCTCGACCACAGCGGAATGTTCGAATGGGCCGGAGCCACCGCCAGCTGGCCCAACCGCACCGATCCCGGTGGGTCCCGCGGCATCGATGACTACTTCACACGGGACTTCTCCCACAACATCGGCGCAGAAATAATGGGACGCAACAAGTTCGCTCCCAAGCTCGGACAGTGGCCCGACCCCGAATGGCGGGGTTGGTGGGGCGACGAACCACCGTTCCATACGCCGGTGTTCGTCCTGACGCACCACCCGCGCCCATCCCTCACACTTTCCGACACCACCTTTCATTTCGTCGGTGGCGAACCATCCGACATCCTCGACCAGGCACGCGACGCAGCCGACGGCAAGGATGTCCGGCTCGGCGGAGGGGTCACCACCATCCGGCAGTTCCTCGACGCCGACCTGGTCGACACCATGCACATCGCGGTGACGCCGTTCGAGTTCGGATCCGGCCTGCACCTGTGGGACTCACCGGACGAACTGGACGACAGGTTCCACCATGACGTCGTTCCCAGGCCGAGCGGGGTCACCCACCATCTGTTCTGGCGGAAGTAACACCGGCGACCGTCCCCTGCTGCTGTGCGCCGGAGCGCCGCCGACGGCCCGGCCCGTTCGCAACGACACCGCTGACCGCGCCCTTTCGGTACTGTGCACGGCAGATTGCCGCGCACTGCTCGACCGTCGGAAGGTTCCCGATGTCTCCTGCCGTCTGGCTCACCCCCGGCGAACTGGCGGACCGCTCGGGAGTGGCCGTGTCAGCGTTGCACTACTACGAGTCGCGAGGACTGATCGGCAGTCGCCGAACCTCCGGCAATCAGCGACGGTATCGCCGCGACACGTTACGGCGAGTGGCGTTCATCAGGATCGCCCAGGGAGTCGGGGTTTCCCTCGAAGAGATCAAGGCTGCGTTGGATTCGTTGCCGGAAAGCCGGGTGCCGACCGCCGAGGACTGGGCACGGATGTCGGCGTCGTGGCACGACGAACTGACTCGCCGCATCGACGCGCTGACCGAGTTACGGGATGATTTCGCCGGCTGCATCGGATGTGGCTGCCTGAGTCTGAAGACATGTCCGCTGGCGAACCCGGGCGACGTCCTGGCGAAGGAGGGTCCCGGCCCACGCCGCTTGCCGGTGCGTGGCGACTGATCTGTCCCGGGCGCGACAGCCCCATGGTTCCCGTCACCCCCTCCTGTCACACTGGTCTCGCACATGTGTACGACTGAGCGATGCCAGGGAGGGTCGGGATGACGAGCCGGGAGATGCCGGGTCTGCTCGAGTGGGTCTCGTCGTATCTGGAGACGCTGCAGACCGCGAAACGGTCCCCGCACACCCTCAAGGCATACCGCCTGGACCTGCACGGCGTGTGCGCGCACCTCGCCGACGTGCACACACAACCCGTCGACGCACTGACAGTCGGCGACATCTCGATCCGCGCGATGCGCTCGGCGTTCGCAGCATTCGCCGCGGAGCGGCAGCCGGCCTCGGTGCGCCGCGCGTGGTCGGTGTGGAACAACTTCTGCAACTTCCTGGTGTCCGAAGGAGTGTCGGAAGGCAATCCGATGGCGTCCATCACCCAGCCGAAGAAACCCCAGCACACTCCGAAATCCTTCTCCCCCAGCGCCATCAACCAACTCGTCGAGACCGTCACCGTCGAGGCACAACGTCCGGCGGAATCGGCGCGGGATTGGCCGCAGCGCGACCTCGCGTTGATCGCGACGTTGCTGCTCACCGGTATCCGGTCGGACGAGTTGATCCGCCTCGACGTGGGCAGCATTCTCGGTGGGGCGGACACTCCGGTGCTTCGAGTAATGGGTAAGGGTGCGATCGAACGGGAGATTCCGCTCGAGGACAGCTGGACGGCGATCGTGTCGAGTTATCTGGAGGAACGGTACGCGCGGTTCCCGGCGCCGCGGCGGCAGGTGCGCGACGACCGCGACGTGGCCGTGTGGGAGCGGTATCCGGGAACCGATCCGTTGTTCGTCGGCAGCGACGGACAGCGCATCACCCGGGGCACCCTGCAGTACCGGGTACGTCGCCTGTACCGGCGTGCCGGCATCGAATCCGAGCGCAAACGTGGTGCGCTGGCGCATGCGCTGCGACACACGTTCGCGACGAGTCTCGCCGACAGCGGCGCGACCATGGTGGAGTTGCAGCAGTTGCTCGGGCATCGGTCGTTGCAGACGGTGCAGATCTACACGTCGGCGACCGGCGACGCAGTGCGGCACGCCGCGCAGCACAACCCGGTGTACGGGCTGCTCGGCGACGCAGCGCCCGGCGGGCACTGAACCGCCGAGTCTTCGGACGCGATCGTCCTGTGCTGCCGCGCGGCAACTGCGAGACTGAATGCTGTTCCACCCGCGTCGGCGGGCTGCCGTGGGGGTACCCACCACATTGGCCCTGCCGAGAACAGTGAAGGAGCATGCATGAGTGTCCAGTCGGGTGAGTCTCGTCATCGCGTCGTCGTCATCGGATCGGGGTTCGGTGGGTTGTTCAGCACCCAGGCCCTCGAGAATGCCGACGTCGATGTCACATTGATCGGGCGCACCACCCATCATCTGTTCCAGCCGCTGCTCTACCAGGTGGCCACGGGCATCCTGTCGGTGGGCGACATCGCGCCGGCAACCCGGATGGTGCTGCGGAAGCAGAAGAACGCGCGGGTACTGCTCGGGGAGGTCGAAACAATCGACCTCGAGAACAAGACGGTGACCTCGCAACTTCTCGAGCGGCGCACCGTGACCCCGTTCGACAGCCTCATCGTGGCGGCCGGGGCCGGCCAGTCGTACTTCGGCAACGACCATTTCGCGGAGTTCGCCCCGGGTATGAAAACGATCGACGACGCACTCGAGTTGCGGGGCCGGATCCTCGGCGCATTCGAGCAGGCCGAGTTGTCCGACGACCCCGACGAGCGGGCCCGGTTGCTCACGTTCGTGGTGGTCGGCGCGGGTCCGACCGGAGTGGAGCTGGCCGGGCAGATCGCCGAACTGTCCCGGCGCACCCTTCGGGACGCGTTCCGGCACATCGATTCCACCGAAGCGCGGGTCGTGCTGCTCGACGGTGCCCCGGACGTGCTTCCCGTCTACGGCGGCAAACTGAGCCGCAAGACCCGTCAAACACTCGAACGCCTGGGTGTGCAGATTCAGCTGAACGCGATGGTGACCGGTGTCGATGCGGACGGGTTGACCGTCAAGGACAAGGACGGCACCGAACGGCGCATCGAGTCGCAGTGCAAGGTGTGGTCGGCGGGTGTCGCCGCGAGCCCCCTGGGCAAGCAGCTCGCCGAGCAGTCCGGGGCGGGGATCGACCGGGCAGGCCGGGTCGAGGTGTTGCCCGACCTCACGTTGCCGGGTTACCCGAATGTGTTCGTCATCGGCGACATGATGTCGCTCGACAAGCTGCCCGGATTGGCGCAGGTGGCGATGCAGGGCGGCAAGTACGCGGCGAAGCAGGTCATCGCCTCGGTGGAGGGACAGGACCCGGCGCAACGTCCGCCGTTCCGGTACTTCGACAAGGGCAGCATGGCGACGATCTCGCGGTTCAGCGCGGTCGCGAAGGTCGGCAAACTCGAAATCACCGGGTTCCTCGGGTGGATCGCGTGGCTGTTCGTGCATCTGCTCTATCTGGTGGGGTTCTCGTCGAAGGTGTCGACACTGCTGTCGTGGGCGCAGGCGTTCTTCTCGACCGGCCGCAATCAGATGGCGGCAACCGAACAGCAGGTGTTCGCTCGGATCGCGCTCGAACGGGTGCGCGCCGCCGAAGCCCAGCAGGCGCAGCCGCAGCGAGAAGTGGGATGACCGAGGCAGTCACATCGACAGCCGCCGCCGTGACACCGGTTCCTACGGAGTGACGAGCCCTGTCCGGTAGGCGAGCACAACCAGTTGCGCGCGGTCGCGGGCACCGAGTTTGGCCATCGCGTGGCTGACGTGGGTGCGGGCGGTGGCCGGGCTGAGGAACAGCGCGGCGCCGATCTCCTGATTGCTCATGCCCTGCCCCACCAGCGCCAGAACTTCGCGTTCGCGTTCGGTGAGAACCTCGAGCCGGCCGGCGGCGGCATTGTCGGCCGCCCGGCGGGTGGTGAACTGTCCGATGAGGCGGCGGGTGATGCGCGGCGCGAGCAGCGCGTCCCCCGCCGCGATCACACGGATGGCGTGCAGGAGTTCGGCCGGCCCGGCGTCCTTGAGCAGAAATCCGCTCGCACCCGCCTGCAGTGCCTCGTAGACGTACGCGTCGGTGTCGTAGGTCGTCAGGATGAGGACGCGCACAGCACCGAGGCCGGGTGCGGTGGCGATCTGCCGGGTGGCTTCGATTCCGTCCAGGTGCGGCATACGGATGTCCATGAGGACGACATCCGGTCGCAGAGCATGGGCTTTCGTCACCGCGTCGGAGCCGGTGGTGGCCTCCCCGACCACGGTGATGCCGTCCTCGGTGTCGAGCAGCAGCCGGAACCCGGACCGGACGAGTCGTTCGTCGTCGACGAGCAACACCTTGATTCCGGCGGCGCCCGGTGTCTGTGCTTCCTCGCTCATGCCGTGGTCGCCTCGGTCGGGGCGACGGGTAGCCGCGCGGTGACGGCGAAGCCGCCGTCCGGGAGGGGCCCGGCGTCGAGGTGACCACCGAGCAGTTGGCAGCGCTCCCGCATCCCGGCGAGGCCGTGACCCGGCCTGTTCGACTGCTCCTGGTCCCGCGGCGCGGGAGCAGCGAGTGCGGACCGGCCCTCGTCGGACACGCGCACCTCCACGGCGTCGGGCCCGTACCGCAGCGAAATCGTCACGTGGCTCGTTCCGACGTGACGGATCACGTTGGTGATCGACTCCTGCACGATGCGGTACACCGCGCTGCCGACCGCGGCGGGTAGCGGCTGCGGGGGTGCGGGCGCGTCGAGCGTCACGTCGAGTCCTGCTGCGCGTGCCATCGCGGTGAGATCCTCGAGTTGCGCCACCCCGGCGCGCGGCGCCCGCGAATCCGGTGGGTCTGCTCCCCCACCGTCTCCTACATCGTCACCGGAGTTCTCGGGCCGCAGCACGTCGAGGATCGCCCGTATTTCGGTGAGGGCGCGCGCACTCGTCTGTTCGATCGCTTCGAGGGTTTCCCGGACGCGTTCGGGTCGTTTGTCGAGAACGTGTGCGGTGACTCCGGATTGGATGTTGATGACGGCGATGGCGTGGGCCACGGTGTCGTGCACTTCCCGGGCGATCCTGAGCCGTTCCGCGTCCACCCGGGCGCGGGCTTCCTCGTCGCGGGCGCGTTCGGCGAGGGCGGCACGTTCGAGTGCCTCTGCGGCAAGGTGTTTCCGCGCGCGCACGCTCTCCCCGAGCGCGGCGCTCATCACCGACGCGCCGATGCGAAAGTAGACCCAGCCGACCGCGGCCGGTGGCTCGACATCGGCGGCGGCGATCAGCCACACCGCGGCCAGGGCGACGACGCCCCCGCCGGCCAGTCGCAGCGTGCGGTGTCCGTCGCCGTACGCGGTGAAGGTGTAGAGCGCGACGAACAGCGCAAGCCAGCCGGGTCCGTCGGGATAATCGAGACCGTAGTAGACGACGCTGGCCAGCGCGGTCACGGCGAACACGGCACCCGGATGCCGGCGGCGCACCACCAGGGCGGCACCGGAAACGATCAGCAGCAGATAGCCGAGGTTGCCCAGATCGGACAGGGGACGCAGCACGACGTCGGGTTGGCCGCTGTTGCGCACCACCGTGCCCTGGACCTGCATGACCGTGACGAACAGTGCCAGCAGCAGGTCCTGGAAGCGGGCAGGCAAGCGGAACGACGCGACGCGATCCGGCATGCAGTGATCATAGGATTCGCGCGCCCCGAAAACCTGGGGTCGGCGGCGTAGGCCCGCTACGTCGACGGTTGCGGATCGGCACACGCGGTATACGGCGAACGGCGTAGTAGCCGACGCCCGTCGGCCCATGACGCGCCGGGCCCGGGACACGACGATCGAAGGTGCCCCATTCACAACGGATACCGGGACGCACGGAAAGCACCGGCACCGTCCGGCCGAAAGGATCGTCATGTCTGTCTTCGAGGCACCCGCCACCACTCTCGTCGCCGCCGGGTACGAACTCGGTGTCGGCCGGACGGTGCCCACCACCGCGGCCGTCCTCGCATTGGCGGGTGTCGTCGCCGGCACGGTGGCGCTGAGGCGTTCCCGCCGCTCCGGCCCGCGCCCCGGTTTCCCCTGGATCGTCGTGTCGCTGGTGACGGGGGCGATCGGTGTGATCGTCGGTGGGATGCACGGCGCGAACGCGGCCGGTGGTCCCAACACCGGCAACGGCGTCGTCGGCGCACTGTTCGCCGTGGTGCTGGGAGCGGTTGCCGTTGTCCTCGGCGGCCTGAGTCTGGTTCGTTACCGCCGCACCGACCGCGTCACCGGAGCGCTGTCCGACTCGTGACAATGCGAGGGACGTTCGGAGCGGCCGCTCGGCGGCACATCCGTGCCCTTTCGCGAACACACACACCGTCCAGGTTTCACGACATGGTGAGGTCCCGGCGCCGGAACGCCATCACCCCGGCCGCACACAACGCCACCGCGATCACCGAGAGGACGACCAGCGGCCCGGCCGTGATCGCAGCGGCCGGGACGGCGGGGATGTGGGTGAAGGGTGAGACGTTGCGGACCGTCCCGGAAATCCCGAGCAGCGGTCCGAACAGCCCGATGACCAGGCAGATTGCCAGCACACCCCAGGACAGTGCGATCGACCATGCCGGCAGCGCTCCGATGAGGAGCACCACCGCGCCCGCGACGACCAGGATCGCGGGCGCGAACACCAGGGCGGCGCCGGTCAGGCGTCCGACGTGGCCCAGCGCATCACCGACGATCAGCCCGTGCCCCAGGCCCATCGCCGCGCCGGTGAGCGCCTGCAGCGCCACGATGCCGACGGTGACCAAAGCGACGTGAGCGAGCATCCACCGGGGCCGGCTCAGGGCGGTGGCGAGGACCGGCTCGAGCCGGCCTGCGGTTTCTTCCCCGCGCATCCGTAACAGCGCCTGCACCGCATATCCCGCGACCGCGACCGCCATCATTGCGAAGATTGCCGCGAAATAGGCGTCGATCAAGTCGGAGACACCGCCCCCACCGAGGTCGGCGAGGAATTCGTCGCCTTGGTCCCCGTCGCCGAGGAAGTCGTCGATCTGATCGGCTACCGCCCCGTACACAAGCGCCAGCACGACGATCCCGAACGCCCACCAGAACCAGATCGTGCGCTGGATCCGCCACGCCGACCCGGTCGCGGTGGCCAGTCCGCGGGGTGCACGGGCGGGTCCGGGCCGGGTCGGGACGAGTCCGGACCCGATGTCGCGGCGGCCGGTGAGTACAACGGCGACGGCCCCAGCAGCCACGGAGAACACCAACGGCAGCAGCAGAACCCACCAGGCGTTGTCGTCGTAGGGCCGTATCTGTTCGGCCCACCCGATCGGAGAGAGCCAGCTGAGCCATCCGGCCACCACCCGGGTGCCGTCACCGGTGACCGTCCCGGTCATGTCGCCGACCGCCCGCAACAGAAACGCCACACCGAGTGCGGCGCCGGCGAGACCGTTCGCGGTGCGGGCACCGTCGGTGATCTGGGCAGCGACCGCGGCCACCGCCGCGAACGCGAGACCGGCGCCCGCGACCGCCGCGCCCAGCGCCACCGATCCGCTCACCGGAAATCCCTGCACCACCAGCACGAAGCCACTGGCGGCGCCGAGAATCACGTTGGTGGCAACGGCGACGGTCAACGCGGCGGTGAGCAGCGCCTGCCGGCCGACGACTGCGGAACCGATCAGTTCGGCGGAGCCCGTTTCTTCGTTCTGGCGGGTGTGCCGGACCACCAGCAGGATGGTCATCAACCCTGCGGCGAGCGCCAGCGGCATGACGATCTGACTGGCCAGCACCGCACCGGTGGTGTAGCCGGACACCAGGCCGTTGGTGGCCAGCGCCACCGGAGACGCCGCCGACGCGACCGCGACCGTGCGCAGTTCGGCGGCGGTGGGGTACAACCCGGCCACACTCGAGGCCGAGAAGGCGAGGATCGCGGTGAGGGCGACCAGCCACACCGGGAGCCGGATCCGGTCGCGGCGCACCGCAAGCCGTACCAGCCGGCCGGTGCCGGCGAAACGTTCGGCACGCAGGGCCGGCGGTGGCGCCGGGGCGGCTGCGGTGGTCATCGCGGGGCCGCACCGGATTCGGCGCGGCGGTGGCGGTCGGTTTCCCGGACCCGTTCGTCGCCGTAGTGGCGGAGGAACAGTTCTTCGAGGGTCGGCGGGGTGGACGTCAGCGAGACGATTCCGAAGGTCAGCAGGTGCCGCAGCACCGTGTCGAGTGTGGTGGTGTCGACCTCGCAGCGGGCGTGCACACCGTCGACGCGGACATCGTGTACTCCGCCCAGTTCGGCCAGTCCGGTGACAGGGCGGGCCGTTTCGGCGGTGATCGATGTGCGGGTGAGGTGCCGAAGCTCCGTGAGGGTGCCGGTTTCGACGGTGCGGCCCTCCCGGATGATGCTCACCCGATCGCAGACGGCTTCGACCTCGGCGAGCAGATGGCTCGACAGCAACACCGTCTTCCCGGCGTCGGACATCTCCTCGATGCAGTCCTGGAACACCGATTCCATCAGCGGGTCGAGTCCGGAAGTGGGTTCGTCGAGGATGTACAACTCGACGTCCGAGGCGAACGCCGCAACGAGAGCGACTTTCTGACGGTTGCCCTTGGAGTAGGTGCGGGCCTTCTTCGTCGGGTCGAGTTCGAATCGGTCGAGCAGTTCCGCGCGGCGGGTGTCGTCGAGTCCGCCCCGCAACCCGGCGAGCAGGTCGATCGCCTCACCGCCGGTGAGGGTCGGCCACAGGTTCACGTCGCCGGGCACGTAGGCGAGCCGCCGGTGCAGCGACACCGAGTCGCGCCACGGATCACTGCCCAGCAACCGGACCTGTCCCGAATCGGCGCGCAGCAACCCCAGCAGCACACGGATCGCGGTGGACTTACCGGAGCCGTTGGGTCCGAGGAACCCGTGGATCTCCCCTGGTTCTACGGTCATGTCGAGACCGTCCAGGGCACGGGTGGGACCGAACGTTTTGACCAGGTGCTCGACCGAGATCACCGCCATGTTCGGCATGCTACGCCCGATGCGGTACCGCGGCGCGCCTTCGGCGCCGCACGGTGGAGCTTCCGGACGGCGGACCGATCAGCCGCCGAGATGCGCGGCGTCGCTGATGTTCGCCAGTCGCACCTGTCCCTGAGCGACGAGACGGTCCTGCTCGTCGGTGATGGTGACCTTCCAGAGCTGCTGGGTGCGACCGCGATGCACGGGGGTGCCGATCGCGGTGAGAACACCCTCACGGGTGGCACGGAGAAAATCGGTGTTGTTGTTGACCCCGACGACGGTGCCGCGGTCGGCGAACCACGCGGAGCCACCCACGCTCGCCAGTGTCTCGATCACCGCGCAGTAGACGCCACCGTGCACGATCCCGAACGGCTGGTGCTGGTTCGGGGTCACCGTCCAGCGTGCCCCCACCCGATCGGGGCCGATCTCGAGGAATTCGAGGCCGAGGGCGGTGCCGAACCCGGTGCCGTTGAGGGCGGTGGCGGCGGCCGGGTCGTGCAGCGAGGTGGGGTCGAGCCGGGGCTGATCGGTCATGCGGTCTCTCCGTTGCGTGCGGGGCCGCGTCCGGTGGATCCGGGCGCCGGTGGCCATCGAGCGATGGTAGGGCATCGCGGTTTTCGGTCACATCGGGTGTTTCGGTTGCGCGGCGCGCCTTGCCTGTGCCACCGCTGGAGACACCCCGATCGACGATGCACGAGGGCGGACCCCACGATGGCTCGTGGGACCCGCCGTCGGGTGTGGACCAGGGAGTCACTGCAGCCCTCAGGACTCCGGCACGGTCCGGTAATGCGCGAACACCTCCACTATAGGGAAGCCTGCCCTAATCTCACAAGGCCCCGGACCGGATAGCCCGCAGAGACGAACGCGTCGAGAAGAATCTGTCCGCGGCGCGCGGCGACCCGCCGGGACGCACCACCGAGGACCGGCAACCGGGCGGCGCCGGTGACCACCGACCGCCCCACCATCGCCCAGAACCGAGCCCCGTCCAGGGGCGCGCAGCGGCGCACGTCGGCATGGACCTCGGTCAGTGCGGTGACAGCGCGATGCGCAGTCCACACCGCCATCGCCTCCTCGCACGGCAGCACCACCACCTCAGGGGCAACGGCGGCGCGGTCGCCGGGCAGCACGCGCAAGGTAGCGTCGGCGACCCCCGCCCAGTCGATGCAGCCGTCGCTGTCCTGGTGCAGCCACAGGTTGTCCAGTCCGGGATCCCACACCCTGCCCTCGAGGGCGTAGGGAGCGAGCACCCGCCCGATCACCGCGTGGACGAGCGCGGCAGCGACCTGCTCCGTGGCGATCCGGGGATCGTCGACGTCGGCAAGTGCACGCGCACAGAGTAATTCGATCCGGTGGGGGCGGTCCGGACCGCCGAGGTGCCACCAGCGCCGTCGCGGTTCCTCCCCCACACACGCCACCGCGTATACCCGTGGCGCTCCCGCGGCCAGGGCCTGCAGGCGCCGCCGCGTGTCGTCGAATGCTCGGACGGGGGTGGGTGGTGCCGCGGGTGACGGCAGCAGCAGGGTCGTCATCCGACCTCCTGATCGACGGGGACAACTTGTTAGGTAAGGCTAACCATTTCATCGGGGGGTTCGGTGCGCAACCCCTTCCCTTCTCCCGATACGCGGGCACCCCTCCCGCCCCGACATAGGATTCCGTAACCTAACTCCCAGCCCGCAGTTCCACTCGCGATCACTCCCGAGGAGCACCCCGCGCACGTGACCACCACCCCCCACCGTGATGCCGCCCCACCGGCATCCCCACCCACCCGGGCACGTCGCGTCGCCGCCGAACTCCTCGACCTCGCACTCGTCGCTCTGCCCCTCGCCGTCGGCATCCTCGTGGTCGACGCCCTCGGTGACGCCCACGGCGGTGGCCAAGCCGACCGCCTCGTGTTCGGCACCGCCGCTGTCCTCGCCGCCGCCGCGATGCTGTGGTGGAACCGCGGACTCCGTGAAGGACGCACCGGACGAAGCCTCGGCAAACAGTGGCTCGGACTGGTCACCCGCGACTCCACCGGCACCGGACCCGTCGGCGCCCGCGCCGCGCTGCTGCGCCGCGGCACCGAAACGGTCACCGTCGAAACCGCGGTGGCCGACGGCTTCGCCGCCCGGCCCCTCGATGCGAGCCTGCCCGCGATGCGCCGCCGCCGGCTCCTCGGCCTCGCCGTCCTCGCTGCCCTTCTTGTACTCGCGCTGCTCGCCAGCATCGCCGTCGGCGCCCGGCCCATGTCTTTCGCCGAGGTCTACCACGCCCTCGCCGGCAACGACGGCGCCGAAACCCCCCAGAACGTG
>JAEZDV010000342.1 GCA_023417985.1 Actinomycetes bacterium
GGGTGATGCCGACCAGCGCCTCACCCGGGGTGATCATGCCGGGGCAGTTGGGGCCGATGATGCGGGTCTTCTCGCCCTTGTCGACGTTGTATGCCCACGCGTAAGCGGAGTCCTGCACCGGGATGCCCTCGGTGATGACCACGAGGAGCGGGATCTCGGCGTCGATCGCCTCGACGATGGCGTCCTTGGCGAAGGCCGGGGGGACGAACGCGATCGAAACGTCCGCGCCGGTCTCCTTCATGGCCTCGGCGACGGTCCCGAACACCGGCAACTCGACGGCGTTACCGTCCTTGTCGGTGTGCGAGACGGTGGTGCCGGCCTTGCGGGCGTTGACGCCGCCGACACCCTGGGTGCCGGCCTTGAGCATCAGGGCGGTGTGCTTGGTGCCCTCGCCGCCGGTGATGCCCTGGACGATGACCTTGGAATCCTTGGTAAGGAAGATTGCCATTGTTCTGTGTGTCCCTTTACTTCGCTGCGAAGGCGAGTTCGGCAGCCTTGTCGGCAGCCTCGTCCATGGTGGCGACGACCGTGACCAGCGGGTGGTTGGCCTCGGAGAGGATGCGGCGACCCTCCTCGACGTTGTTGCCGTCGAGTCGGACGACCAGCGGCTTGTTGGCCTCGTCGCCCAGCGTCTCGAGGGCGCCGACGATGCCGTTTGCCACGGCGTCACACGCGGTGATGCCACCGAAGACATTCACGAACACGCTCTTGACCTGCGCATCGTTCAGGATGACGTCCAGGCCGGCGGCCATGACGGCAGCCGAGGCGCCGCCACCGATATCGAGGAAGTTGGCGGGCTTGACGCCGCCGTGCTTCTCACCTGCGTAGGCGACGACGTCCAGGGTCGACATGACCAGCCCGGCGCCGTTACCGATGATGCCGACCTCGCCGTCGAGCTTGACGTAGTTGAGGTCGTTCTCCTTGGCCTTGAGCTCGAGCGGATCGGTGGCGTCCCGATCCTCGAAAGCCTCGTGGCCGGGCTGACGGAAAGCAGCGTTCTCGTCGAGCGTGACCTTGCCGTCGAGTGCCAGGATCTGATCGTCCGGGGTACGGACGAGGGGGTTCACCTCGACGAGGAGCGCGTCCTCCTTGATGAACACCTCCCACAGCTTCTGGATGGTGTTCGCCGCCGCGTCGAGCACCTCGGCGGGCAGCTTGCCGGCCTCGGCGATCTCACGTGCGAACGCGAGGTCGACACCCTTGACTGCGTCCACCGGGATCTTCGCGAGGGCGTCCGGGTTCTCCTCGGCGGTGACCTCGATCTCGACGCCACCCTCCACCGAGCACATCGCCAGGTAGGTGCGGTTGGTGCGGTCGAGCAGGAAGGAGATGTAGTACTCCTCGGCGATGTCACTCGCCTCTGCGACCAGCAGCTTCTTCACAACATGGCCCTTGATGTCGAGGCCCAGGATGGCCTCGGCGTTGGCCACTGCGGCGTCGACGTCGGCGGAGTACTTCACGCCTCCGGCCTTGCCGCGGCCGCCGACCTTGACCTGCGCCTTGACCATCACGGGCTTGCCGATTTCCTCGGCGATCTCGCGGGCACCGGCGACCGTGTCTGTAACACGCCCGGCCGACGTCGGCACGTCATGCTTGGCGAAAAGTTCCTTCGCCTGGTATTCGAAGAGATCCATCTGCTCACCGTCTCGTCTGCGTTCACGCCCGCTCGGGGGTTTTGAGCGGGCCGGTTCGGACTCTAGTTACATGGACGCCCCACAAAACGTTCGCTCTCCGGCCATGTGGCCCATGTCACGGAGGTACGGACGCCGAGGGTCAGCTCACGGGTTTCCTCCGGGAATGTGAGAACGCCGCAACCAAGAGGAGCACCATCCCCAGGATGACAGGCGCCCCTCCCGGTGCCGCGACCGGTCCCCTTCGAGAACGGTGGACGGTTCGCGACACTCCTTCGCGTAGCGAAAAACATTGCGTGTTTCGATACGTGACCTTCGGGCCAATTCCCACTTTCCCCAGTACATAACTGTGATGCCGCTCACATAAGGCGTCAGTATCGCGTTATAGGTTGCCCCGCTTGCGATCGTTTCGTTACCGTCCCTCTGGTCAAGTAACGATGAGGTCACGAAACGGAGGATGGCGATGCGCCCAGGCAGCCCGATTGCCGAAAGCCACGCCCGCCGGCCCGAAACGGCACCGGACGACTGGAACGCTTGGACCACCGCGACCATCGATTTCCGCACGACCGGCCTGACCTCCGAGCCGACCTACTACGCCGCGACTCCTGACGTCACGGACTCGGCAGATACTTCCGCTCCCGCCCGTCGCGGCGGAGCACACCGGGTGCCCACTCCCCCGACCGCCCTCAAGGGCCGCGCCGCAGTATTCGCCGTCGCCGCCGGCGCTGTGGTCGCCGCAGGCCAGGCAGCCACCAACGGTTCGCCCGGCCAGAACTCCGACCACGCCCAGGTCGCACTCGCCGCCGACAGCAGCGAGTCCTCGGTCATCACGGCCACCGCCGTACCGCAGGCCGCACAGTTCGCCTCCGAAAGCACGGGTGCCGCGCCCTCGCAGGCACCTCAGGTCCTCAACATCGCCGACCCCAACGACCTCTCGCAGTTCTCGAACCTGCTCGCCAAGGGCGAGCGGTTCAGCGAGGAACGGGCGGCACGCGAAGCAGCGGCCCGCCGGCCCCTGTTCGCCCTCCCCGCAGTGGGTGCGTTCACGTCCAACTACGGCGCTCGCTGGGGCACCCTCCACGCCGGCATCGACATCGCGGGCCCGATCGGCACCCCGATCCTCGCGGTCGCCGACGGCGAGGTCATCGACTCCGGCCCGGCGTCCGGTTTCGGCATGTGGATCCGGTTGCTGCACGCCGACGGCACCGTCACCGTCTACGGCCACATCGACCAGTCCCTGGTCAGCGTGGGCCAGCAGGTCCTGGCCGGCGACCAGATCGCCACCATGGGCAACCGCGGCTTCTCCACCGGCCCGCATCTGCACTTCGAGGTGCACCTCAACGGCGTCGACAAGATCGACCCCGTGCCGTGGCTCGCCACCCGGGGCATCGCGCCCGGCAGCAACCGCCACTGATCGCAGCACCCCACCGCGCGCGGCTGCCACGCGCCGTTCTTCTCCGGGCTCGACCCGGTTTTCGGGCCGACTCAGCGCCTGAGCAGCCCAGAGCCCTGACGGTTCAGAGGGCCCGGGCGGCTCAGACGCCGGACAGTTCAGAGGCTTGACAGCTCAGAGCTTGACCATCGGCACTCCGCCGACCAGCATCAGCCGGACCTTTCCGGCACTTCCGAAGTCGATGACCACCGTGGCGGTAGGACCGGAACCCTTCTTCTCCAGAACCGTTCCGAGCCCGTACTTGTCGTGGCTCACCCGGTCGCCCACATCGAGAACGAGATGATTGTTGCGTCCGCGCGGTGCCCCGAAACTCGGCGACGACGACCTCTGCTCGCCCGCCCCGAATCTCGAGCCGGTGCCGGAACCGATGGCGTGCCCACGTCCGGGTCCCGGATCGGTGCGCTTCCATTCCATCAGGTGCTGCGGAATCTCTTGCAGGAAACGGGATTCCGGATTGGTGACAGGCTGCCCCCACGACGAGCGCAGCACAGCCCGGCTGACGTAGAGACGGCGGCGGGCACGCGTGATTCCGACGTACGCCAGTCGCCGCTCCTCGGACAGCTCGGCCGGATCGCCGAGCGCACGCATGTGCGGGAACTGTCCGTCTTCCCATCCGGTCACGAACACCACCGGGAACTCGAGCCCCTTCGCGGTGTGCAGGGTCATCAAAGTGACCACACCGTCCTGGTTTTCGGGAATCTGATCGGCATCGGCGACGAGCGAGACCTTCTCGAGGAAGGCCGCGAGCGAACCGGGGTCCGGGTCGCCTTCTTCACGGCCGATATCCTCGATGCCCGCCGCGTTACGCACGTCGGAACTGAATTCCCGTGCCACGCTGACGAGTTCGTTGAGATTGTCGAGCCGGGCGCCGTCCTGCGGATCGTCGCTGGCTGCGAGTTCGGAACTGTAGCCGGTGCGTTCGAGGATCGCCTCGACCACGTCGCCGATGTCGACGGCGTCGTTGCCGTCGGCGTCGGAAACCATGAGCATCCCGCGCAGGTCGTCGAGGAGTTCCACGAAGCCGGCGATGGCCTTCTGCGCACGGGTGTTCAAAAGGGCGACCTTGCCCTCGGCGGCATCGCGCAGCGCCTCCCCGAACCCGATGCCGAGACGCTCGGCGTGCACGGCCACGCAGGCCTCGGCGCGATCCCCGATACCACGGCGAGGCGTGTTGAGGACGCGTCGCAGGCTCACGGTGTCGTCGGGATTGTCGAGGACCTTGAGGTACGCCACGATGTCGCGCACCTCCTTGCGCTCGTAGAACCGCACTCCACCGACGACCTTGTACGGCACACCGTGGCGGATGAACACGTCCTCGAATGCGCGCGAGGCATTGTTCGTCCGGTAGAACACCGCGATGTCGGAGAACTTGACGCCCTCGTCGACGAGACGGTCGATCTCGGCCGCGACGAACCGCGCCTCGTCGTGCTCGTTGTCTGCGACGTATCCGACCACGAGATCGCCCTCACCGGAATCGGTCCACAACCGCTTCTCGCGACGTCCGGTGTTGCGGGAGATGACCGCGTTGGCGGCGGAGAGGATGTTCTGCGTCGACCGGTAGTTCTGCTCGAGCAGGATCGTGCGAGCCTGCGGATAATCGCGCTCGAACTCCTCGATGTTGCGGATGGTCGCGCCGCGGAATGCGTAGATCGACTGGTCGGCGTCGCCGACGACGCACAGTTCGCTGGGCTCGACGGCGGCGTCCTCGTCCGGGTCGCCCACCAGCGTGCGGACCAGCACGTACTGCGCGTGGTTCGTGTCCTGGTACTCGTCGACCAGCACGTGCCGGAAGCGGCGGCGGTAATACTCTGCGACGTCCGGGTGGGCCTGCAGAAGCGCCACGGTCTCGCCGATCAGGTCGTCGAAGTCGAAGGCGTTCGCGGCGCGGAGGCGCTGCTGGTAGACGGCGTAGACCCGCGCGACGATCCGGTCCAGTTCGGACGCGTCGGCGCCGACCCCCGCCGATGCTTCCTCCGGGCCGATCAACTCGTTCTTGAGGTTGGAGATCTGCGTGGAGAGCAGTCGCGGCGAGTACTTCTTGATGTCGAGTTCGAGGTCTTTCGCGATCATCGTCAGCAGGCGCCGGGAATCGTCGGCGTCGTAGATCGTGAAGTTGGAATTCATGCCGGGCAGCAGGCTCGCCTGCGCTCGCAGAATCCGGACGCAGCTCGAGTGGAAGGTGGAGACCCACATCGACAGGGCTCGGGGCCCGACCAGGGCGGCGACACGCTCGCGCATCTCTGCCGCGGCCTTGTTGGTGAAGGTGATGGCGAGCACCTGACCCGGTGCGACACCCCGCTCGGCCAGCAGGTAGGCGATCCGCCGCGTGAGCACCGCCGTCTTGCCCGAGCCCGCGCCGGCCACGATGAGCAACGGCCCACCCTCGTGAGTGACCGCTTCCCGTTGTTGTGGATTGAGTCCCTCGAGGAGAGCGTCCGAGTCGGGGGCCGTATGGGCGGGAGCAACGGGAGTGTTCATCGTTCTACCAAACTACCGGACCCGTCCGACAGCGAATCCCCGACTTGGCCGCGGATTGACCCGGTGGCAAACTGGACGTTATGTCATGCGCCCTTCACCGGTCGGACGGCCAGCGCTGACGCGAGGAGATGACATTGAACGCCGACATCGACGCTGCTCTTGCGGGCGATACCGCCGAAGCAGTGCCCACCACCGAGGCCGAGATCGATGAACTCCGCAAGGAGATCGACCGCCTCGACGCCGAGATCCTCGCCGCGGTCAAGCGGCGCACCGAGGTCTCCCGCATCATCGGTCGCACCCGGATGGCTTCCGGCGGCACCCGACTCGTGCACAGCCGCGAGATGAAGGTGCTGGAGCGTTTCAGCGAGCTGGGTCAGGAAGGCCACACCCTCGCGATGTTGCTGCTGCGACTCGGGCGCGGGCGACTCGGCCACTAGCTCACGGGCCTTCCCACCGTCGAGAAGCTTTCGACGGCGGGAAGGCCCAGAGTGTAGCGACCGGAGAGTCTTGCGCTACCGAAGCGCGATGTACTTGGTCTCGAGGTACTCCTCGATACCTTCCGTTCCGCCCTCACGGCCGATGCCGGACGCCTTGATCCCCCCGAACGGTGCGGCTACATCCGACACCACTCCCCGGTTGACGCCGACGATCCCCGACTCCAGCGCCTCCGACACCCTGAGCGCCCGATCCAGGTCGCGGGTGAAGATGTAGGCCGCGAGTCCGTACTCGGTGTCGTTGGCTGCCGCGATCGCTTCGTCCTCGGCGTCGAACCCGGCGACGGCGGCCACCGGTCCGAAGACCTCTTCGCGGAAGATGCGTGCGCTGCGCGGCACGTCGTCGAGCACTGTGGCGGGATAGAACCACCCCGGGCCCTCCGGGGTCTCCCCGCCGAGACGAACATTCGCACCGCCGGCCACCGCGTCTTCGACCAGTTCGATCACCGTCTTTTTCTGGTTCTCGTTGATCAGCGGCCCGAGCGTGGTGTCGGGATCGGTACCCGGTCCGAGCCGGTACGACGCCATACGCTCGGTGAGCTTGGTGACGAACTCCTCCTTCACGGAATTCGCGACGTGGAACCGGTTCGCAGCCGTGCACGCCTCACCGCCGTTACGCAGTTTCGCCGCTACCGCACCCTCGACCGCCGCGTCGAGATCGGCATCGTCGAACACGACGAACGGCGCGTTCCCACCGAGTTCGAGGGAGGTCCGCAGCAGCGAGCGGCCCGCCTTCTCCGCGAGCGCCCGGCCCACCGACGTCGAACCGGTGAAGGTGAGCTTGCGCAGTCGCGGATCGTCGAGCAGGGGCCCTGTCACGTCACCGGCGCGCGACGTCGGGAGCACCGACAGGACGCCCTTGGGGAGACCGGCCTCGTCGAAGATCTGCGCGAGCAGCAGCAGGGTCAGCGGCGTCTCCGAAGCAGGCTTGACGAGCATCGTGCATCCCGCGGCGAGCGCGGGTGCGATCTTGCGAGTGCCCATCGCGAGGGGAAAGTTCCAGGGCGTGATCGCCAGGCACGGGCCGACCGGTTGTTTCGTAACGAGAATCCGGCCGTTCCCGGCGGGAGCGGGGGTGTAGCGGCCGGCGATGCGGACGGCTTCCTCGGAGAACCACCGGAGGAATTCGGTGCCGTAGGCGACCTCGGAGCGACTCTCGGGCAACGCCTTACCCATTTCGAGGGTCATGAGCAGCGCGACGTCGTCGGCGCGTTCGCCGATCTTCGCCCAGACCGCCCGGAGAAGTTCTGCGCGCTCACGAGGGGGTGTCGCGGCCCAGTCGCGGCCCACTGCCACCGCCGCATCCAGGGCACGCATCGCGTCGTCCGGAGCAGCGTCGGCCACCTCGGCCAGGATGTCGCCCGTCGCGGGGTTGTGGACGGGGAATGTCGCTCTGTTTCCGGCAGGCACCCACTCGCCACCGAGAAACAGGTCGGTGGGCACGGACCGGATCAATTCTGATGTGTCCATGGACCCCATAATGCGCGTCCCACACCGTGCAAGGTGCAAACCCGGCGGTTCGAGCAGGTGGACACTACTGTCGATTCCATGAGTGACGTGACCGGATCGACCCCGTGGCAGCAGTTGTCCGACCACTCGGCGGAGATCGAGGGGATTCATCTGCGGGAGTTGTTCGCCGCCGATCCCGGGCGTGCCGAGGCGATGACCGCCGTCGCCGGGGACCTGGTCGTCGATTACAGCAAACACCTCGTCACCGGCCGGACGGTGGAGTTGCTGCTCGATC
>JAEZDV010000356.1 GCA_023417985.1 Actinomycetes bacterium
GTTCGGTCGTCGACGAACCACACGAACTGCGGAGGACCGATGCCGAACCGAGAGAACCCGATGCCGCGCGCCGTGCGCGCACGCGCCGCCGCGACTGCTATCAGGTTGGTTACCTCCGGAGGGTTGCTGGCGATATGTGGCGTCGTGCTCGCGTTTGCGCACGACGTGCCTGGGGTTCTGTCCGGATCGATGGTCGTTTCAGGGTTGATCTGCAGTGTCGTCTTCGGCTACCGAGCGCGAATGAACAACCCGGTAGCGAATCCTGTTTCCGATCCTCATCGGTGACCGCTTCGTCGATCAGGGCTCCGCAGCGGGTGGGTTGATCGGACGGGGCATCGGGGAGTTCGCGTGGTGAGCGGGTGCCGAAGGTGGACCTGGCGCCGGCCCCACGCACTATCACGCCTTCTTCTTCTGATTCTTCTTTCGTTGCTTGCGGGAGCGTTTCGCCGGGCGCCGTGCGGGTTTTGCCGGCTTCTCGGATTTGTCGGCGACGCCGTCCGTGGGGGTGTCCGATTGCGCTTCGAGAAGTGCGCGCGCCATCTCCCTCCGGAGACTGTCCATCAGTTCGGGTGAACGGAGGAGAAAGGTCGCTTCCTGCAGCGCGATGTACCGCTCTTTCGAGATCAGCACAGCCTCATGGTGTTTGCCCGTGATCTCCACCGCGACGGTATCGTCGTTGACTTCCCGCACCAGCGCACCCAACTGCTCGCGAGCGAACTTGACCGTGGTTGCTCGCACTCCCGTGGACTCCATTCCCCTGCTCGACCGACCCCCGGCATCTTCGCACCGCCCGGCCGGAAACAGCCCCGGGACACGACGCGGCGCATCACACAGTTTCGGAGCCACCGCATGGATCGGAGGGCGGATGCCAGGACCGGGCCGGAGGGGGTGCCGCTCCGGGGGACCGGCGCTCGAGGATCAGTGGAGGTGAGGGGCGTCGGTCGTCCTAAGGAGATCGGCTCGGGACATTGGCCGGTTTGTTCGCCGATGGAGTTGATCTCCGCATTGGATCGCGGATCACCTGCGTAGTTGATTCGATTGGTGCACCGGTCGCCGGGTGCCGCGTTCGGATCCGGCACCGTTGCCCCGGACGGGTACCGGCACACCGTGCCATCGCACACGGGTGTATTCGCGTCGATCTCGCCTTGAAGAACTTGATCGTGAACGGACTGACAGTAGTCGGAGTACCCGGTGACGGAGCCGCCCGACCAGTGCGTCTCGATCGGCCCGAGGTCCATCTGGCAGTCGACAAGGTAGGGTTCCGCGGTCACCGGCGATTCCCCGGCCGCTGTGTCCGATACCGGAGCAGACGTGTCCGGTGAGATCGCAGGAGGTTCCACCGACTCCGCTGCGGTATCCGGCGCGAGTGCGGTCTCAGGCGCGGTCGTTGTTGTGGTGGTCGAGGTGTCAGAAGTCGCCGACGGGGACAAAGTGGACTCGTTGTCGGAACTGCAGCTTGCGAACACGATGCAGAGGCAAGCGATTCCAGCCAAAGCGCAGTAACTGTGTCACACCCGGTTCTTCGACAGTTCGACTTCCACCGTTACGCGGGTCCGAATTCGGCACGACAGCTTGCCGGCGCTCGAGAGCAACTGCTCGGTTCGATTCCTCGACGGGGCACAGCGTCTCACCGCACCCGTGCCTCGACTTCCCGGACCAGCCGATGCAGACGGGAGTCGGAAGCCATACGGCGGTCGATGACGGGATTGACCAGCCCACGCAGCCAGGAGTACTGCCGCCATCCTGCAGGCGCGACGGTCATCGGTGCCCGGCGGCGGATACCGTCGACGATCGTCCCCGCAGCCTGACGGGTGGTGATACGGCGGTTCAACGGCCAGGGAAGCATTTTCTCGACCTCGCGCCCGAGGTCGTCGGCATCGAGCATGTCGTGCGTCATCGCGGTGTCGACGAGACCGAAGTAGGCGACTCCCGCGGTGGCGCCGTGTGCGGCCAGTTCCACACGGAGCGCCCGGCCGAGTTGTTCCGCCGCGGATTTGCTGATCATGTACGGGGAGCCGCCCGCTCCCGGCGCGAAGGCAGCACAGGACGAGACGACGACCACGTGACCGCCGGTGGCGACGATGTGATCCAGCGCGGGCCGGACCGTGTTGTAGACGCCGGTGAGGTTGATGCCGATGGTTCGGTCGAATTCGTCGTCACTCATGGTGCGGAGGGTGGCCGGAGTGGGGGTGACGCCGGCGTTGGCGACCACCACGTCGAGACCCCCGAACCGGGAGACGGTACTCGCAACCGCAGTGGTCATGGCCTGGCGATCCCGGACGTCGGCGGTGATCGCGAGAGTCCTGTCGCCGAGGGCGGCGGCGAGTGCTTCGTTCGCGCCGCGGTCCACGTCGACGATCGCGACCTTCACCTGCTGCGCAACGAGATCCTCGGCGACCGCCCGTCCGATGCCCTGTGCCGCTCCGGTGACGAGGGCGACCTTGCCCGCGAGGTTGATTCGTGAACGGCGACCGACGAACGCTGTGTTCATCGAGCGGTCTTGCACGGAGGGCGTTGGACGTCGCCGAGGCGAGTGATGGTGAAGGACATCAGTGGACCTCGGTGTCGAAGTGGGTGGGGTCGAACTTTTTGACGCGGCGTGCGTATTCGAAACTCCACCCGGGGTAGAGACCGGTGTTCCTGCCGTCAACCGTGCGGTAGTAACTCGTGTCGCAGCCTCCGGTGAGCCACACGGTCCCGACGCTGCGCGCATTCATCTCGTCGACGAAGGTGTCCTGCACGGTTTGCCGTACTTCGATGCGAGACAACCGGTTCCGTCGGATCGCAACGACTGCTTCGACGATGTAGCGAACCTGAGCCTCGATCATGTAGATCGCGGACTGGTTCCCCACCGCACCGAAGGCGCCGAGGGTATGGAAGAAGTTCGGGAAACCGGTGAGGGTCACCCCGAGATAGCTCGACGGGCTCTTGCGGTACAGGTCGGCGTAGCTGAGACCGTCGACTCCCCGGATGCGTTCGTAGACGGCCGGCGGCACGGCGAATCCCGTGGCGTAGACGATGGTGTCCACGGGATGCTCGACGCCGTCGGCGGTCACCACCGAGTGTGGCCGGACCGCGGCGATGGGTGCGGTGACGACGTCCACGTTGGGTTCGGTCAGGGCCGGCAGGTAGTCGTCGGAGAAGATCGCGCGCTTGCAGCCGATCGTGTAGTCGGGTGTGAGTTTCCGGCGCAGCGCCGGGTCACGTACCTGTCGGCGAAGCTGGTAGCGCCCCATGAGTTCGAATGGATGCCGGAACCGGGTGCTCACGAAGCCGACCAGTCCGAAGCTCTCGATCATCCAGTAGTAGGCGGCGCGCATCGCTCTGCCGACGAGCGGCATCCGGCGGATGATACGGCGCTCGAGTGCGCTGGTCGTCCGGTCCATGCGGGGGATGATCCATGGTGCCGAGCGCTGGAAGACGAGCAGTCGGCTCGCCACCGGTTGCAGTTCGGGGACGATCTGGACGGCCGATGCCCCCGTGCCGATCACCGCGACCCGGTCATCGGTGGGGTCGTAGTCGTGATCCCAGTGGAGGGAGTGGAATGCGGTGCCTGCGAAGGTGTCTCGGCCGGGGATGGCCGGGTGACGCGCCTCCCCGTACACACCGGCGGCGGTGATCAGCACGCGTGTGGTCATCGGTCCTGCCGTGGTGTCGAGGATCCACCGGTCGGTGTCCTCGCCCCAGTGGGCTTCCAGTAGTTCTACCTCGTAGCGAATGTGCTGGTCGACGGCGTGTTCGGCGGCGACGTCGCGGAGGTATTCGAGGATCTCCGGTTGCTTGCCGTACGTCCGGGACCAGTCGGGGTTCGGCGCGAACGAGTAGCTGTACAGGTGGGAGGGCACGTCACACGCGCACCCCGGGTAGGTGTTGTCGCGCCAGGTGCCCCCGAGGTCGGCCGCCCGTTCGAGGACGACGAAGTCGTGCACACCTGCCTGCCGGAGTTTCGCAGCGAGCGCGAGGCCACCGAATCCGGCTCCGACGATGACGATCGAGTGGTCGGCCTCGGTCGAAGATGGGCTCATCTCGGAAGTCCTCGTCTCGGTATCCGGCATCGGGAGCGCGGCCTTCCGCCGTGGCGTCCCTCGTGCCTGATGCTTCCAGTGCTGTTGGCACGGAGTCAAGAGCGTGACAGCATCGACACCATGACGACCGACCTCGAGCACAGGCGACGACGACTGAAGCCCGACGAGCGGCGGTCTGCGATCCTGGCCGCCGCCATCCGGGTCTTCGGTGAGCAGCCGTACGGAGCCGTGCAGATGGCGACGATCGCCAAGGACGCCGGCGTTGCCCGAGGATTGCTGCACCACTACTTCGGGACCAAGCGAGACCTGTACCTCGACGTCGTGCGAGCAATGATGTTCGTCCCGATGCTCGACGAGGTGGACCTACCCGAGGGGACGTTGCGCGAGCGGGTCACCGCGTCCGTCGACTGGCTCATGACGGTTCTTGCTGCCCACGGGCGGACCTGGCTCGCGGTGGGTGTGGACGCGGGAGGCAACGATCCGGAACTGCGGGCGATCCTCGACGAGGCCGACAACCAGGCGGCCGAACGGGTTCTCGAGGCGATCGGGTTCGCTGGCACCGGAAGCGCGCGGGTTACCGCGCTGGCGATCGTCCGCGCGTACGGCGGGATGGTGAAGGCCGCTGTGCGCGAATGGGTGGACCACGAGACCCTCACGCAGGACCAGGTGAGGGAGATTCTCAGCGAGACGCTGGTCGTTCTCGCCGAGCAGATCACACGCTAGCGTCCTGGGTAATGGTAGGTGCATCCGGCGCCGAATCCGCAACGGGCACCACCGGATCGGTGCGTCGGACGGCACCTCGGCACTCGACGCCACCCCGATATCCGAGCGACACGGGATGGCCGAGGGGGCACCCCGAGTGTTCACGCGAACTCGAAGGCACCCTCCACTTCTTGTGCCACCTTCCGAGTACCCGGAGACCCCAGCGCGGTGGCGAGATCCGAACCGTCGTGCTCGGCGAGCAGTTCCCCGCCGGACCACACCAGCAAGGTCGCCGCAACGGTGTGCTCGGCGACCGAGTGCGACAGGTCGTAATGCGCGCAGCCGGGCACTCCCGAATACGTGATCCACAGGTCGAATCCCGTCATGAACAGATCCAGATCGAATTGCACACACAGACTCAGCAATTCGCTGCGACCCGTGTCGTCGACTCCCGCGAATGCTTCGTCGAGCGCGAGCAGACGTGGGGCATGCGGATCCGCCGAATCCAGCATCACGTGGGCAGCCGCGAACAGCGGCAGGTGCAGCGATACCGACTGTTCCCCACCCGAGAGGGTCGAATGCCGCGCGGGCGTGAGCTTGTCGTCGCTGCCGTCTGCACCGATCAAGCTGAACGAAAACACCCGCCACCGCCGGTAATCCAAGGTCGCGGCGAGGATCTCCGGATACGAACGCTCCGGGTGTGCGGCCCGCTCCGCGCGAATCCGGGACGCGAAGTGCGCCCGCACCTCCGCGAGATCCTCCGCCGAGAGCGCCGAGGTGTCGCGGTCGAGCAACTTGCACACCGCACGGGCCTGTTCGTCCAGATGGTCGGCGAGCACCCAGTGCACCCCGATCGTGTTGCCCGACGACATGCGTCGCTGTCGCATCTCGGCACCCATGCGTGCGATGAGCTCGCGGGCATCGACGGTACGTTCGTGGATCTGCTGGGCGAGACCCGCCAGCAGCGCATCTTCGAGGATGCGGCGTTCGGAGTCGGTGAGCAGCAACTCCTGGTCCCGCCGCGCGCTCCCGATGCGCACCGCGAACTGCCCGACCGACGAGAACCCCTGTTCGTCCTGCACCTGGACCACCGTCAGCCCGTCGGGTGCATCCCACCGCAGTCGATAGTCCTGCGTCCTCGCAAGCTCCGTATCGAACTCCTGCACCGCCGCCGTGAGTGCGGTCCGCCCCGCCTTACGAGCCGCTTCGCTCGCTTTGATCGTCTCCGTCGCCGCCGCCAACGACCGGAACAGCGCAAGTACCTCCGCCGGCAACACGGGAACGTCCGTCTCCGGTTCCGCCTGCCGGATCCGGTACAGCAACTGATCCGGTTCCAGCCATGCGGCCGGGCTCGCCGGCCACGCGTGCAGCTGCTCTATCCCGAGCATCGCCAGCAAGTCGGGACGCGCGAAGGGCGCCAGTTTCTCGGCATCGGCGCGGGTTTCGGCCAGTGCGGACCGCAGCGTGTCCTCGGCGGCGGTCTGCGCGGCCTCCGACTTGCCGATGCGCCCGAGCGCCGCCTCGTACGCCTTGCGGGCGGTGCGGTGAGCTGCTCTGGACGCCTCGATCCGGGCGCGCGCCTGTTCGAGTTGCGCATCGATCCGGTTCGCGCCGGCGCCGAGCGCGTCGCGCAGTGTTTCCAGTTTCTGCTGCTGGGCGGCGAAGGATTCTTCGGCCAGGGCCGACTGTTCCGCGGCTTCCTCGGCGACGCGGCGTGCCTCCTCGAGACGCGCCTGCGCCTCCCGCACTCGTTCGGCATCGGTCGCGTGCTCGCGCTGCGCTCGCAGCAGCGCCTGTCCCTGCGAGCGGAAATGCCGCACCGCCGCGTCGAGGCTGTCGAGCTCGCGTGCCTCGTGGGGGGTGTGATGGCGGGCGGCGGTCGACCGCACATGTTGTTGCCCGGTGGCGAACTCGGCGAGGGCCTGATCGAGTTCGCGGTCGGCGGCCGCGGCCGACTCCGTGGACGTGCGGAGCGCGCCGGCGCACTCGGTGACCTTCCGCAACGCGGCGAGCACGGCGCCGGTGCGGGGCAGCCCGGCAGCGGCGGCCTCGAGGCCGTCCAACCGGTCGCCGAGGCTGCGATGCTGTTCCTGCGTCGACTGCACCGCAGAACGTGCGTCGGCGATCGCGCGTTCGAGTTCGGTGACGCGCATTCGTCGTCGACGTGCACGGGCGGTCGCGCCGATGAACTCCGCGTGGTGCTTGGTGTGCCTGCCGACCTGCGTGCCCTGCCGGAAACCACCGGTGGGGTCCACGGACACGGCGATCCCGCCGGTCGGTGCCGACGTCAGCGCGATGGATGCGAGCACCTCGCCGACCTCGTGCTCGGGAACCTCCGTGTCGGGTTCGGGTACCAGTACATCGGCGAGCGTCGGGCAGGTTGGGCGGTGTTGCGCAGGCATCGCGACGAGGAACTGCTCCGACTCGGCCTCCGGAAGTTCGCGGCCTGCCGGACAGATCCAACCGTCGAGCAGGTTCGCCGCCTGCAGCGCCGCTTCGATGCCGGCCGCATCCTGCGCGGTGACGTCGTCGCGGAATCGCACCAGCCGCCACAGCGGCGCACCCGGCAGCGATTCCCGGCTTCCCGTCCGAGCGGAGAACGGTGGGGGAGCGTCGTCGTGTTCGGCGGCCACGTCGGCACGCTCGGCTTCGAACTGGGCGATCTGCTGTTCGAGCGCCTCGATCTCGGCCGTGAGTGCGCGTCGCCGGAACCGGAGTTCTTCGACGGCGGACGCCGTGTGTGCTGTGAGCGTCGCGGCCGGTGCCGGGGCGTCGTCCTGCCCGGCGATCGTGACGGCAGCGTCGAGCGATTCGAACAGTTCCGACGAAATGCTCTCCCGGGCATAGCGTTCGGAGTGCTGATTCCACCATCTCCGCAGCTCGTCCATCGTCTGTGCTCGCGCGAGTTCGACGACGGTCTCCGCCGCTTCTACTGCCGCGGTGGCGGACTCGCGCTGGCTGCGGCTTCGTGTCGCGGCGGCCTCGGCCCGCGCCCGCGCTGCGGCAGCACCGTCCAGGTGTCCCAGGGCCGCGCGCACCGCACGGATGTCGGCGTCGCGTTCCTCCGCGTGTGCCTCGAGAGCCGCGACGAGCCGATCGCTGCGCTCCGAGTAGTCCGCTGCGTGCCAGGTGATCCCCGCGTCTGCGGCGGCCTCCTGGAGCGCGTTCTCGCAGCGGGTCCGCGCAGACACTGCGGCGGCGAGAGCGTGCTGGGCTCGCTCGAATTCGTCGGCGCGCTGCGCGACGGCACTGTGCGCGCGTGCCGCCTGCTCGGCCTGCGCCGCGGTGGTGCGTTCGAGATTCGCCACGGCCTGTGCCAGGTCGTCGAGTTGCTGTTTGCCCTCGTAGGCGCTCGAACGCTGGAGGGCTTCGAGATTCGCGCGGGCTTGTTCGAGGTCCCGTTCGGTCGTGCCGAGGGTCTCCTCGGCGCGGGTGCGTTCGGTGGCGGAGGTTTCCTTGTCGGCGGTGGCAGCGCGAAGCGACACGACCGCAGCGTCGACGGTCGCCAGGCGTGCGCCGACCTGGTCGACTTCGGCGCGTGCCTGCTGCCGGAGATAGGTCGTGTAGACGGCGACGAAACTCTGGGCTGCGTCGTCCGCGGCGGCCAGCGACTCGAGGGTGCGCGCGACCTCCTCCATGTCGGAGAAGGAGCGGGCCGCTTCGACCAGCAGGTGATCGTCGAGGGGGCGCAGACCGTCGGTCAGTGCCTGCGACAGCCCTTTCGGATCGAGATTCTTCGCCAACTGTGGACGTCGGAGGGTGAGGATCAGATTGATCAACTGGTCGTAGCGCTGGGCGCCGAGCCCGAACATGCGCGAGTCGATCGCCGCCCGGTAGTCCGCCGCACGGTCGGTCACGGATTCACCGCCGATCTGTCCGATCAGCTGTTTGCGAGTGAGCGGTCGGTCCTCGGCATCGAGCAACGAGAAATCGATGCCCACGCGTCCGTCGACCACGAAATACCAGCGGGTGACCTTGTCGGTTCCCCGGGTGGCCCGCATACCCACGCCGACCGTCACCGCCTCCGGTTCGTCGGCCCGTCCGCGGCAGAACTCCATCCACACATAGGAATACGCGCTGTCCTGCCCCTGGTACAGCAGGTTCGAGCGCATCGTGCGTTCCTCACCCGCGAACGGGTTCAGCCGGCGCGGTTCGATGCGCCCGTCGAACACGAACGGGAACAGCACCTCGAGAGCCTTGGTCTTTCCCGACCCGTTCGGCCCGCGCAGCACGAGGCGTCCGTCCGCGAACGAGAACTCCTGGTCCCGGTAGTCCCACAGGTTGATGATTCCGGCGCGGGTGGGCCGGAAACGGGCACTACTCATGACTCTCCGTCTCGCTCGTCTCGTCGGGGAACAGCTCGATCCGGGGATCCCGTTTGCGCACACTGACCGTCGCGCCCCGGAAACGTGCCAGAGCGGGTAAGGCGAGCACCCCGCCCGGAATCCGGGCCACCAGCCCCAGTTTTGCCAGCAGCCCCACCGCGGCATCGGTGAGACCCGCAGGATCGGCCTGCCACTGCGCGGCGAAAGTCCGGCCGTAGGTGTCGACGAGCCCGCCGACGGTGCTTGCCAGCCACGCGTCCTCGACCGTCGGGTGCCCCGGCCGGTCACTCTCCCCGGAAGCAACGTCCGGTGGCGGCGCGTCGGGTGCGTCGTCGATCGCCAACGGCGTGAACACCCCGGACCGGGGAATCGCGGCGTCGACCGCCGCGACGAGCGTGTCGTGTTCGTCGCGGGGGATCCGGTGCCGGGCCGGCGGAACCATGTCCGGGTCGAGCACCCGGTCGCAGATCTCTCCGGCGAGCAGCAGAGCGACCTGCGCGACGGTGCCGGTGCCCGGGAATCGCAGATCCGACAACCGGGCCGACGTGTCCACCAGGGCGACTCCCTCGGCGCGCCGCTCGGCGGCCAGCCCGGTGAGCATTTCGAGATCGGCGGTGGTGCGCGGCAATGCGAGCTGCAGTGCTTCGGTGTCGTCGAGACCTTCCGCGTAGACCACGGGACGCTGGATCAATGCGCGGCGGACCCGTCGGGCCGCCTCGGCTCGCCCACCATCGGAGACTCCTTGGCCGCGGTCCTGTCCCGCGAGCAGGCCGCGTACCGAGTGCAGATGCTGGAGCGGCTGCGACGGGCGGAACAGCGCCGCCACGACCGACCGGTCGATGTCGTACAGGGCCTCACCGCTGTCGGGATCGCTCGCCCATGCACCCGCGTCGCCGTCGGCGAGGGTGATCGCGCCGCGCGTGGCGAGCCACGCCACCGCATCGACGAAAGCATCCCGATCCACCGCGCGGTCGGTGGCGAGATCCACCCCCTCGACCTGCGCGGCATCCGAGGCGACGTGGTCGGCGAGCTCCGACAGGCTGATCTGTCCGCCGGCGCGGCCCAGCGCGGCGAGAGCCAACGCCAGGTAGGCGTATCGGCGCCGGTCGAAGGGACGGTCGGTGTGCGTGGCGGTCCCGGCATCCGGATCGAGCCGGTCCGCGACGGTGAACAACCGTGCGGTGGTTTCGGTGACCTCGAGCCGGTATCCGAGGATCTCGCGGAGGTCCTCGCGCAATTCGGTCGCCCAGCGCCGCAGCAACGGCAGGGCGTTGGTGTCCGGATACGTCGCGGTCACCAGATGGTGGGAGAGGATCAGGCGCGCCGCGCGTTGATACGAATCGAGGTCGAGCGGCGCGATGGCGTGGGCCCTCACTGCACGTCCACCGTGAGGCCGTCGAGGTACAGCCGGCCTCGCGCGGTCCGTACCACCGTCGATTCGGTGCTCGGTCGCAGCGTGAGCTTCACGCCGTTCTGCGTGCCGGACGTCGCGTCGCGCACGCGTCCGGCCACCGGCACGCGCGCCGACAACGCCGTGTCGATCAGGCTGAGCAGCACTTCGGTTTCCGGCTCGGTCAGTTCCCGGTCCCGTACCCCGCCGGCGCCGAGCGACCGCGCGGCGTCGGCACGGCGACGTTGGGTGTCGAGCTGTACGGCGCGTAGTCGGCGGATCGCGGAGTCGTTGCGCTGCACCCGGCTCGGTGCTCCGGCGGCCGGAGTCCGGCCGGTCTCGGCCAGCGTGCGCGAGATCTCCACCGGCGGTGCGTCCCACCACGAGCGGTTGGACGGTACGAGGTCGGCGTCGGGGTGAGGCATCGAAAAGTGCCGGGGCCGCCCCAGATCGAACACCGCCCCGAACAATGCGTGCGCGGCTTCCTCGCTGGGGGCAGCGGCGAACCATCCCGCCAGGTGCCGCAACTGGGATTCGCGGCTGACGCCGCCGCGGCGGTTCTCGGTGAGCCGGCGGAGCAACGCCAGCACCGCCGCGATCGCGTTCATCGTGCCCTCTCGCAGTCGCTCCGATTCGCTCGGCGCCGACCCCATCCCGGCGAACCAGTGCTCGACTCCGCGCCACCGCTGCCGCCAGTCGGCTTCGCGTTCCTCGTAGGAGAGCAACACCCGCTCGTCGTGGGCCGCTGCAAGGCCGGGCAGTCGCTCGGCTCCGGTGGCCTCCACCCGGGCGAGAGCCGCGGTCAGTTTCGGTGCATACCGGGCAAGATCGGAACTGAACTCGCGCATGTGGGTGAGCAGTGCGTCCTTGTGGGTGAGAAAGACCTCGGGGGTGATCTCGGTGGTGCGCACCAGATCACCGAGCACAAGGTAGAAGCGTGCGGCGCGTTCTGCCATGTCCGAGAGCGTGGCGTCGAGCCGGTTCAGTTTCCGGTACACCAGTTCACCGTCTCCGGCCTCGTTGGCGGCGGCGAGGTCGGTGAGATCCGCGAGAAGGTCGGCGAGGGCGAGGCGGGAGAGCGCCACGTCGTGTTCCCTGCCGGTCAGCAGGTCGTCGACGGCGCAGAACGCCTGAAATCCGGCCTGCCCGAACTGATAGACGAAGTGCCGGTTGCGGTACTCGGCGAGGGTAGCCGCCCGGGTGCCGTCGTAGCTGCGCTCGAGCACGCCCCAGGTGTGCAGCTGCTCGAGTAGGGGAGCGATCTGCGCCGAGGACAGCGCGGCCGCCGGATCGTCGCCGCCGATGCGGTCCAGCACCGCCGCGACGTCGGCCGCGTGCAGCAGCACGACGTAGCTGGCTCGTGCATGATCGAACGCCCGCAGCACCCACAAGTACTCACTGCGCTTCTCGGCGGTCGCGAACGCGAACAACCGCAACCGGTCGTCCCGCACCGTCGGGTCCTCGACCGTCCGGGTGCCGGACCGACCTGTTTCGCTCACCGTGACAGGGTAGGCGGACGGCTCGGAGGAACCCGCATCACCCGTGGCCCGTGTCGGCCCGCCTCGCCACTCCGGTTGCCGGACGAGCTGCCCCGCATCGACACGACGATGCCGTAGCGCGCCGCTGGGCAGGGGAGGGAAGTGTCGATGAGCGGGTGCGGGGAGACTCAATCCAGGGTGACGGTGCTTCCGGGGTGCAAGGTGACGGTCCGGTCGCGGCACATCACCTCGATGGGGCGGTGATCTCCCGGTCCAGCGGTCACGTCCACCTTCCGGCCGTGGACCGAGACGTGGAGGTGGTGCCCGCGGTATCGCATCGGAAACTCCAGGGCCCCGAGATGTTCCGGCCACTGCGGGTTCAGGATGAGCCGGTTGCCCCGTGTCTCGAGTCCGGTGAAGCAGCGCTGAAGCAGGTCGATGCTCCCCGCCATCGCCGCCAGGTGGATGCCCTCCGGCGTGGTGCCGCCCTGGATGTCGGTGACATCGGAGACGAGGGCTCGCTCGAAGTACTCCACGGCCTCCTCGCGATGCCCACGCGCGAGGACCCACGAGTGGACCACGGCGCTGAGCGTCGAACCGTGGGAGGTGCGCGCGAGGTAGTAGTCGATGGTCCGGGGGATCGCGTCGGGTTCGAACCGGTAGCCCGCCCGGCCGAGCAGGTCCCGCAATTCCTCGGCGGAGAGCAGATAGAACAGCATCACCACGTCGGCCTGTTTCGACGCGCGATACCGGTTGACATCGTCACCTTCCGCCTCGAGTATCCGGTCGAGTCGCGCGATGTCGCCGTAGCGCCGGTGATAGCTGTCCCAGTCGAGTTCGGCCAGATCTCCGTAGCCCTCGAACTGGCTCAGCACCCCATCGTGGAACGGAACGAAGATCCGCCGGGTGACGTCCGTCCACCGGGCTAGTTCGTCCGCGTCGAGACGAAGACTGTCCATCAGATCGGCACGGTCCGAATCGGGAAGGGCAGCAAGCGATTCGACGGCACGAAGGATGACCCACACCGCCATGACGTTGGTATAGGCGTTGTTGTCGATCCCGTCGTACGGAGCCTCCGGGTAGCCGGAGTGGAACTCGTCCGGCCCCACCACGCCACGGATGACATACCGGGACCGTGCCGCGTCGTACGTCGCGAGGCCGGCGAAGAAGCGTGCGATCTCGACCAGCATCTCGGCGCCGCACTCCCCGAGGAAGGTGAGATCGCCGGTGACCTGGTAGTACTGCCACACGTTGAAGGCCACGGCGATGCCGATGTGGTGCTGCCGCCGGCTGGGGTCCGGCAGCCACCGGCCGGACCGCGGATTGAGGTGCCACTGCTGGCTTTCCTCCCGGCCGTCGCTCCCGGACTGCCACGGGAACATCGCGCCCCGATACCCGGCATCACCGGCCGCGCGCCGAGCCTCCGGCAGTCTGCGGTACCTGTACATCAACAGGGAACGGGTCAGCGAGGGTTTCCGCAGGTTGAGCACTGGAAAGACGAACAGTTCGTCCCAGAAGATGTGCCCGCGGTACGCCTCGCCGTGCAGGCCGCGGGCGGGGACACCGGCGTCGATATCGGCGGTGTTCCGTGACAGCGTCTGCAGGAGGTGCAGCATGTGCAACCGCAGAATTCGGGACGCATCCTCCCGCTCGGCAAGGGTGATGTGCACCCGGCCCCACAGGTGATCCCACGCCCGAACGTGACCGTCCAAGATCTCGTCGAACGGTCCCAGCGTGGACAGCAGCCGAGTGGCGCTCTCGGCGGGGTCCGAGACCGCAGAATCACGTCCTGTGAACACGGTCACCGTTTTCTCTGCCGTGACGGTTCGCCCCTCGTCGACGCGAATAGCGACGAGATAGCCGATGCTGCCGTCGTTTTCGAACAATCGGTGGTTGCTGTCGTGGCCGTTGCCGTTCGCGCGGATCGTGGTGCGTGCCGCGGTGGCCAGCGGGATGTGCGACTGGTTCGTCTGCATGCTCAGCACCACCGAGTCGGGGGTGACTCCACGGGCGTCGACGGGCGTCAGATGATGATCGGCCAACTCACGGTAGCGGTCGACGAGCGTGTTGCGGACCGATCCGTCGAGCGACGACCGGAACTCCACGACGCCTGACCAGTCGTGCGCGACCACGGTCGTCTGTAGCGCACCGACATGTGCCAGGTGCATCGCGACGAACCGGCGCTGGAGCACCGTCGTCGTCCGTCCGTCGCGATCGCGGAACCGCACCCGGCGGGTGAGGACCGCACGCCGCAGGTCCAGGTACTGGCGATAGTCGAGTACGTCGACGGTGTCCACATCGAACCACGGGCCGTCGTCGATCCGGAACGTCAGCGGCAACCAGTTGGGTGCGTTCACCAGGCTCTCGTTCACGAGCGTCATTTCCGGACGGTCGTCGCGCAACCGGTTGTAGAGACCGGCGACATAGGTGCCTGGATAGTGCGTCGGGCCCGCCACGGCTTCGGGCGCGCACCCTCGCGTGGCGAAGAACCCGTTTCCCACGGTGCAGAGCGCTTCCCGGAGTTTTTCGGAGGCAGGATCGTAGTGGTCGTAGAACAGAGTCCATCCCCCTGCCCGGGATTCATCCGACGGGTTGCGGTCGAGCACGTCGGCCACCAAGTCGAGCAGGTCCGTCACGCCGGACGTGCCGTTGACCGCGAAGCGGGCAGCGGACCGCCGGTCCTCGGCTGCGCGGTGCCGCACGACGATTCCGACCCCGTCGCGCGGCAGTGCATCGAAGGCATCTTCGTCGAAGGGGGCACCCCCGATATACAGGGGCCCGACCGAGTTCCCGTCGCTGACGACGCCGAGCACCCAGCGCAGTGCGGTGCCCTTGTCCCATCCCGGCCCCGGTTGCAGTTCCCAGAAGTCCTGGCCACGGGCGACCCGGAGGGCCCCGGGGGGGGGGGGGGGGGGGTGAGGCGCC
>JAEZDV010000020.1 GCA_023417985.1 Actinomycetes bacterium
GCCCGGCGGACAGATTCCGTCGGGCCGGTCACTGCTCTGTCTCTACGCTGCCGGGGCAGGGGGTGAAGAGGATGCAGATGGACGATCTGCTCCGGTGGAATCCGGAGGCGCTGAACGACTTCGAGAAGGAACTGGGAGGCTGCGCCGTCCGCGTCGAGCGAGTGCGCGAGGCGGTGGCAGCGCAGGCGGAGTGCGAAGGCCGGTGGCGCGGCGGCGCGCACGCGTCGGCCTCCCGATCCTTTGCCGTGTACGCGTCGGCGCTTGCGGACCACCACGATTCGATTCGCCGCGTGCGGGAATGCGCGATGCTGGTCGCGCCGGAACTGCGGACGCTGCACACCGAACTCGACGCGACTCGGAATGACGCCGCTGCGGCCGGTTTCGTCGTCACCGACGACGGGACCGTACAGCCGATGGCCGGTGCGTCCACGACACCCGCCGACCGTGCCGGGATCCAGGCGCGAGTGGCAGCACTGCTCGCCCGCGCCACGGAACTCGACGGTCGGGCAGCGGCCGTCCTGTCGCGAGAAGCCGACGAAGACCACCGCGCAGAGCAGACGGACTCGGTGGCGTTCGATGGCACCCGAACCCCGGTTCCCGACCTGCCTGCGACACCGGTACCGGGTACTCCGCCCGACACTGTGGCGCAGTGGTGGCGCGCTCTGGACGAACGGGACCGCGCCGCGCTCCTGTCCGCCCGTCCGGATGCGATCGGTGCGCTGGACGGCATCCCGGCCGATGCTCGCGATGCGGCCAACCGTGTGTTGCTCGACGTCGAGCGTCGCCGGCTCGAAGAGATCGCGGACCGATTGCGAACCGAACTCGGCGGCAACCTGTTCGGGGGCCTGCTCACCGACGCGGACGCCGGCCTCGAACAGACCGACAAGAAACTCGCGGCACTCGATGCGCTCGACGAGGTGCTGGCTCGAAGCGACCGGCATCTCCTCTCCCTCGATCTGTCGGGGCGGGAGGCGATGGCGGCGGTGGCGGTGGGGAACGTCGACGCGGCCGACCACGTCGCGGTGTTCGTGCCGGGTGCCGGTTCCACCGTCCAGGGCGGTCTCGGTGGTTACGACACGCAGGTCGCGGCGCTGCGCGACGAAGCGCAGCGGCACGTCGGCGACCGCTCCGGGCACGGCGGGTCGGTCGCCGCAGTCACTTGGCTGAACTATCAGGCACCGCAATGGGGTTGGGGACTCGCGTTCACCGCGCGCAGCCCCGTCTCCGACCTCGCGGCGCAGATCGCTGCTCCACGCCTGTCGGGTTTTCTCGAAGGGCTGGCGGCGTCTCGCGCCGACGACCCCGACGTGACGGTCGTGGGGCACTCCTACGGTGCCCTGGTCGCGGGTCTCGCGCTCCGGCAGGGCGCCGATGCCGATGCCGCGGTCTTCCTCGGTGCACCCGGAATCGGCACCGACGACGTACGTGAACTCGGATTGCCCGGCGGGGCGGCGTATCTGATCGAGGCTCGGCGCGACGCATTCGCCGACGTCGGTACGTTCGGCGGGGACCCGAGCTTCCTCGACGGTCTGACGCATCTCCCGTCGGGCGCGGGGACGTCGGCCACGGGAGAACCACTTCTCGGCATCACCGGACACAGTTCCTATCTCCAACCCGGGACGACGAGTTCGTACCAGGTTGCAGCGGTGGTCGCCGGTGGCACAGGACGGAATGCAGCGTGACCCGGATAATCGGTGACCGCGAGCAGCGCGCAGGGATCGTGATGGGTGCACTGATCGCCGTTCTTCTCACCCTGCCGGGCTGCGCACCGCGACCGGTTCCCGTCGCGAAACCGGCACCGGTCGCCACGACCAGTCGCGGTGCAGTCGAGTTCTACAGCGGGGTCCAGCGCGACATCCTCACCGCCCTGTCCGCCGAGTTCCCCGGCGTGCGCTTCACGCAGCGGTTCGCCCGGTCCTCCGCGTCGTGCACGCTGCCGGACCACACCGTGGGCACGCTCGTGCATCTGCCCATCTACGGATCGGAAGTGCCCGTGCCCGCCGACGCACTGAGCCGCGCGGCCGCTGTCTTCGAGAAGGTCGCGGCCCGTGCGGGATTCCACGAACCGCTCGTGATGCCACCCGACGTGGGTTTCGCCTTCCGGATGTTCGCGGAAGACGGCTCGTACATCACGTTCGGGAGTTACGTCGCCTCCACGGTCGCGGTCACCACGGGTTGCTACCGGGAGTGACGCGCAGGGCGGGTTGTCCCGGGCTCAGTCGCTCCGGTCGGTTACGCTCGTGCTTTCCGTGTCAGCTGTGAGTCGGCGAGGGGACAGGGATATGCGTCCGATGCTCGGCGTTGCCGTAGACGACGGCGAAGTGTGCGCGGTGCTCGTAGACGCCGACGTGCCCACGCTCGGACCGTTCGACTCACAGCGCCTCGTCGCGGAGCGCGGTGCAGATCCGGCCGAGACCGCAGCGTCAGCCGTCGTCGCGATGACCGAGCGGGCCGCGAAAGCCTCGTTGACGATCCTGTCGATCGGCCTCACGGTCACCCCCGGCGGGGGCGTCGAAGCCGGGGAGGTCGCGGACGCGATCGGAGCCGTCACCGACACTCCCGTCGAGATCGTCCCACTCGACGACGCCAGGCTGGCCTACCTCGCCGGCGCCCCGGAACTCGCCTCGACGCCGGTGCTCGCACTCCACACCCGAACCTCGAACGTCGAATCCGCGTCGATCGCAGACATCGTGTCGCGCACCGTGCTCGCGTCGGTCACCCCGGCGGGCGATGTGTTCGGCGGCTACTCCGAATCGCTGCCGGAGGCGATGGACGAAGCGATCGCCCGCGCGGGACAGACTCCGAAAGCCGTGGTTTTCCTCGACCTCGAGCCCGGCGACGCCGGTCCGGCGCGGGAACTCGCGACCATCCTGGGTGTCCCGTTCATCACGCCCCACGGCGTGCCCTGGCATCGCGCGACGGGTGCGTCGCTGGTCGCCGCCGAACGGAACGCGCCGGCTAGCGTTACCGGTGCGCCGGCAGGACGAGGCAGGGGAGCGGCGCTGCTCGCGGTTCTCGTTGCCCTCGTCGCCATTCTCGGCGGAGGCCTCGCGGTGGCCGTCGGCGGGATCACGCACACGAAGGAGGTCGCGCCGGATCCGAGCACGTCCGTGTCGTCCTCCGTGCCTGCTCCGGGACCTGAATCCGGTGCGGTCGCTGTGCCGGAGACGCCTGTTGCGGTGCCATCGGATCCGTGCGGCGATGCCCGGCCGGTGTCGTGGCCGGTCCGCGCGTCCGATCCCGACGTGCCGGGCCCGGCCGGAGCAGACCGAGGTACCGTCCCCGGTGCGCCGGTACCCGGCGGCTCGGATCCGTGTGCGCCGGAACTCTCGGTCACACCCTGACGTCGAACAGCCCTGTCAGGCGCGCAGTTCCGCGCCTGCCCGGATCATCGCATCGAGATCCGAGGCGACCACGACATCCGTGAAGCGTGACCGATAGTCGCCGAGGTCGTCGCCCACCGAGCCCACGACCGCGACCACAGGCACGCCGTCGCAGCGGGCAAGGACCGCGGAGACGATCTTGCCCGCGCGCGACTGCCCGTCGAGCCTGCCCTCTCCGACCACCACCAGATCTGCAGAGCGCACTGCCGCGTCGAAGCCGACGGAGTCGAGTACGAAGTCGGCGCCGGAGCGCAGTTCCGCATCGAACCGCGCCCACATGCCCCCCGAGAACCCGCCCGCAGCACCGGTTCCCGCGACCGCTCCGGGGTCGCGGGGCAGTGACGCGGCGGCCTCCTCGAGCCGACGTGTGAGGACCTCGACCGTCGCGGGGTCGGCGCCCTTCTGCGGTCCGAAGACCCGGGCCGCGTCGGTGTACCGGGTGGTGACGTCGGTGAGGACGGTGACGCGGGCGTCACCGAGGCCACCCGCGTCGTCGATCGCGGCGATTGCGCCGAGTCCACCGTCGGTGGTCGCGGAACCGCCTGCGGCAACGACGATGTGCCGGGCTCCGCGCCGCGCCGCCTCGGCCATGAGCATCCCCGTCCCGTAGGTGTCGGCGGTGACCGCGTCACGTGGGCCGTCGTGCGGAGTGGTGATGCCGCTGGCAGCGGCGAGTTCGACCACCGCGGTGCCGTCGGCCCCGAGGCCGAAGACCGCGTGACACGGTGCGCGCCACGGGTTCACCGCGTCAGCCCGTACGGTCTCCAACCCGAGCGGGACGGTCAGGGCCGCCAACGTGCCCTCACCACCGTCTGCCACGGGCATGCGCGTGGGGTGATGCCCTGCGGACGCGGCTCCCTCGGCAATCGCGTCGGCCACCTCGTCGGCGCCGTACGTTCCCTTGAAACTGTCGGGTGCGATCAGAATTCGCATGGCACCGTCCACCCGGTCGCGGCGTCGTCGGCGGTCACCGCAGGACCCACTCGAAGGCCTGCGCCTCGGACCGCGCACCCTGGCGTGCGCGGGATCGGTTCGGTTCGTCGAGTTCGGTGACGAGGTCCTCACCGAGTGCCACGAGCGCTCCGAACCGTGCCGGCGTGAGCCACGACGGGCGCATCGCGAACAGCAGGTCTTCGCTGGCGGTGTTACCGCTCGCCCCGGGCGCGAACGGGCACCCTCCGAGTCCGGCGAGCGCACCGTCGACAACCCCCGCTCCCGCCGCGACCGCGGCGAGGCTGTTCGCGACGCCCAACCCCCAGGTGTCGTGCCCGTGGTACACGATGCGCCGCTGCGGTGACTGCGTGCGGACGCGGCGCACCAGCGACTCCACCTGGCCGGGCACCGCCTGGCCGAGGGTGTCGGCGAGCACGATGTCGTCCGCGCCCTCGGCCCGCGGGTCGTTCGCGATCTCCAGCACCCGGTCGGGGTCGACCGGACCGTCGAACGGACAGGTGAAGGCTGTGGCCAGACACAATTGGATGCTGCCGTTCACTGCGCGCGCGTGTTCGACGGCGGCCGGCATCGCCTCGAGGCTGACGTCGGTGTCGCGACCGATGTTCGCGCGGTTGTGTGCGTCGGACACCGAGAAGCAGTACTGGAATCGTCGCGCACCCGCTGCCGCGGCCTTCTCCACATGCCGTGGCGTCGCGACCCACACCCAGCAGCGGTCGAGTTCTTCGGGGGTGAGTGCGGACACCAGTTCGAGGGTGTTCGCCATGGGAGGCACCAGATCGGATCGCGCGAGCGAGCCGATCTCGAGCTCCGGCACGCCGGCGGCGAGCAGCGCCCGAACCATCTCGACCTTGCGTTCGGTGGGCAACATCTTTCCGGTGAGCTGCAGGCCGTCCCGCAGAGTCACGTCCCGGAGGATCGCACCACCAGCATGATCGGTCCCGATCTTCGGTTCGGTCACCTTCTCGCCTCCACCCTCGCGCGCACCGTTCTCCTCGGACCAGTATGGTCGCGCGGCAACACGAACACGATTCGTGGACACACCGGGCGGGCGATGGGGGATCTGTGACAAGTGACACTATCCTTCCGATCGGATGGAGACTGCCGGAAGGTACGGGGAAATGGGTGTGTTCGTCGGGAAAGCGCTGCTCTGGCTTGCGCTGTTGGCAGGACTGGTGGGGGCCGGCGTCGCCGTGTACGCCCTCCACGTCAACGGTGCGGTGGGGTCGCTGATCGTTGCTTCCGTCGCGGGCCTGGTGTTGCTCCGGCTGAGGCCGGAAGCTCAGGGCGACGCGGAAGGTGACGCCGCCGCGACCTGACGTGTGCCGCCGAGGGGGCACGCTGCGGCGACAGTTTCGTCGCGGGTCGGAAATGTATGCTTGGCGGCCGGGTGCCCTGATCAGGGCGTCGGGCGCGGAATTGGGGCCCGCGGTCGTCCCCTTCGGTCGCGGAAGAGGAGCAACGGGTCGTGTCGCTGTGGTCACGTGCTTTGTCGGTCGAGGAACTCGAGGACCGGCCGTGGAGTGAGCTCATGCCCTGGCTCGATCGTTACGGGTCGGCGCGCACGGTCGCATTGTCGGCGCTCGCTCCCACCGACCGGTGGTGGGAAGTCCAGTCGCCTGCCGAAACCGCAGAAGAGGCGGGCATCCCCGAGATGTGCGCCGAACTTGCCCGGATCTACGTCACCGACCATCCGGAACTCCGGTTCGCCGACGCGTTGCTCCGCGACGTGAGGATGCCGGTGTCCGCGCTCGACCTGGACGCTGCCGCCTCGACGGTGATCGCGCGTCTCCCGCACGCCCCCACCACAGCCGAGTTGTTCAGCCGCAGCCCCGCAGATCTGTTCGTGGTGCGCGGTGCCGACCGCGACACCGTCGACGAAATCGTGTGTGCGGTAATGGTCGCGACGGTACTGCGCGATCCCGACCCTTCCGTTCCCGACCGCGGTCCGGGCGAGGTGTCCACCTCGATCACGGAGGTGCCGGCCCTCGAACTGCTCGTCGAAGACCTTGCGCACCTGGCGCGCTGGCGGATGCTCAGCGGCGAACCCGACAGGCCGTTGTTGCGGGTCGACCTCGACGAGGGCGCGCCCGAGGAGATCCGTGCGGTAGCAGCGCGTATCCGTGCGCTCACCGCAGCCGATCTACCGGTTCCCGCGCCCGACGATCCCATTGCCGAACTCGGCGAATACATCCGGGCGTTACCCGAACCGGAGCGACAGGCGCTGCGACGACGTGTCCGGGACGGTGAGGACGACCCAGCGGCTCCGTCGACATTCCCGTTCGGCACGGCGGTCGGCGATCTGCTCGCCGCGCTGCGGGTACGGGTGCGGCCGGTGGCCGCGTTCGACCGCATCCTGCGCGACTTCCCCGTGCTCACCCGGCCGGTGCCGGCGCTGGACGCGCCGCTGTGGCAGGTGCTGCACCGCCTCGACGACCGTTTCGAGGTGGCCGACGGCTGGGTGGCGGTTCCGGATCTGCCCGATGCGGAGAAGCAGACCCGTGCCCTGCTCACCGAGTTCGAATCCGCCCACAGCGTGGTCGAGCCCGCCGTTGTGCAAGCTACCTGGACCCTGCCGGCAGCCGAGTTCGCCGCGTGGATGCAGTACTGCGGAACGCCGATGTTCGAGGGACGGATCCTCGGCCGGCAGGACGACCTCGCCGGACGCGCCGCCCAGGTACTCGAAGTCCTGGGGGATCCGCACTCCGCGGACGAACTCGTCGCCCGCATGGGCGTGAACGCCGACGTGCACACGCTGGTCGCCGAACTCACCGGCGACGAGCGATTCGTGGTCGACAACGGCCGCTGGTCGCTCGCGGAGTGGGAGACCGACGTGGTCACCGCGATCCGCAATCGCATCGCCCGACTGATCGACGATCGGGACGGCAGCGCGCCGCTCGATGTCGTCGTGACCGCGCTGGTGGAACGGTTCGGCGTTTCCGAAGATTCTGCCCGGACCTTCGCGGCCGGAGGCGAATTCCAGGTCGTGGACGATCGTGTGCGGCGCCGGCGGCGTGCGCACGTGCCGATTTCGAAGCCCGAACGAACCCGCCGTCTCTACCGGCTCGACAACGGCTGGCGCCTGCGGATACCGGTCACACGCGACCACGTGCGCGGCGCCGAGTGTGCGGTGCCGGCGGCGGTGGCTGCGCTCGTCGGGTGCGACCCGGGCGGTGAGATCGTCCTGCCGTCGCGGTTGGGCGGACAGACCCTGCGGTGGTCCGGGCCGGCCCCGCAACTCGGGTCGATCCGCAGATTCCTCGAAGACATCGGGGTGGATGCCGGTGGGGAACTCTTCCTCGATTTCCGCAGCGACGGCCGGTTCGACGTGCTGCCGCTCCGCACGGTGGCCGACAACGCCGAACCGTTGCGCAAGGCGCTTGCCCTCGTCGGGCACACCACGCCCGAGGTCGTGCCGGAGGACAGGATGGCATCGGCGTTCGCGACCGCACTGAACCTCGATGCGGAGACCCGCCCGCGTCGCATCCTGTCCGCCTACCGTGCACGCCGCGAAACCGACGTGGTGGCCCTGCTCGAGGACGCGTGGGTGCGAGTTCCGAGCTGAGGGCCGGGGACCTGATGCGATCGCATCTCTTCCGTAGCACGATGGAGACCATGACCGACGCTCCGAGCACCGACGCCACCGGACCCACCGCGACCGACTCCGTCGTCGACGCGTTGAAAGGGGCCGTGGCCTCGGTCGAGGCTGCCCTCGTCCGACTCGAGGGCGAAGACGCAGCGCCCGACACCGTCGAGCGGGTGCTGGCGCTGGTGGAGGCTCCCGTGCTCGGTGATGTCGTCGCGCGGCACAATGCCCTGACCAGGGCCGCTGCCATCGTGGATCACCGCGGCACGCTGCCCGATACCGACTGGGCGCCGCTGGCCGACCTCGGCGCCCGGCTCGACGACACCGTGGACAGGTTGCAGGGTCACGCGTCGGCGCTGCTCGACGAAGCGTTCGCGGACACGCCGGTGCACCAGCACCTCGAATACCTGCAGAAAGCCGCCGTCGACGAGTCGCTGGGGGAGACCCTTCAGTTGCTCGTGCTGATCGAGGACTGCTTGTTCCTGTGGCATCGCGTGCGCATCGCCCGGGACCGCTCCGATCCACAGGTCGTCGCTGCTGCCCGTGCGGCACTCGCCCGGCACTTCGAAGGGGACGGGGATCTGCTGCGCCGTGCGCGCCGGGCCCTCGCCCGATTCGCGGAGGGGTCGCCGCTGGAGGTCGTGCGGCGGTTGTCGTCGAGTCGCACGACCCGCGTGTTGTCGACGCTCCGACACGACCTCGACGACTACCGGGCGGCGTTCCGCGCCGACGAAGCGGGTTGGCTGGCAGACGAGGACCCTGAGGTCGCCGAGGCGCTCGACTCCATCGACAGTCCCCTCAAGGCAGTCGGCGGTGCGCTCGGTGACGTCCTCGAGCGCAGTCGTGCCCGGGTGACGGAAACGTTGAGCCGCGACGACGGGGACAAGACGTCTGCCGCGGATTCCGGCCGGCCGTAACCGCCCTCGAGCTGTGATGTCCGGGGACGTTGTTTCGACACGCACTCTCATCCCGCCGATCTTCCGTGTTGCCTGACGTACGGACAGAGTCGCGCGCCGCGCCGCGCGAGGTGCCGCCGGATGCTCTGCAGACTACGGTGAGGACATGGCCCGGCCCGACGGCGTGCCCGGATACACGCTCCGGCAGCTCGCGGCGTTCGTAGCGGTCGCGGAATGGGGCACGATCACCGCAGCCGCCGACGCGCTGCACATGTCCCATTCGGCGCTCTCGTCCGCCATCACCGACCTCGAGAAGGCGCTCGAGGTCAAACTGTTCGTCCGGCAGCGCGCGCGGGGGGTGACCCTCACCCCGACCGGACATGAAGTCCTCGATCGCGCGAGAGTGCTTCTCCACCATGCGGCGGAACTCGAAAGCGACGCGCATTCGGAGGCGGGCGCGGTCGTGGGACCGGTTGCAGTCGGGTGCTATCCGTCCCTCGGACCCACATTGCTCCCCTCCTTGCTGGCCGATTTCACCCGGATTCATCCGCGCGCGCGGGTCGATTTTCGGGAGGACACCCAGAATCGGCTGCGGGGTCTGCTCGACGCGCACGAACTCGATGTCGCCTTCCTCTACGACCTGGATCTCGAACCCGGACTCGAGATCGCGAAACTGGATGTCCGCCGTCCGATGGTGTTGCTGCCGGTCACTCATCCTCTCGCCGCCGCGCCCGCGGTCCGGCTCCGCGACTTGGCGACCGAACCGATGGTGCTCCTGGATGCGCCGCCGAGTTCCGGACATGCCTCTCGAGTGTGCGCGGACGCCGGGTTCGCGCCGATCATCGGGTACCGAGTGCAGAGTTTCGAGACTGCCCGGTCGTTCGTCGGGCGGGGTCTCGGCTGGACTCTGCTGCTGCAGAGACCTGCGAACGACACCACCTACGAGGGGCTCCCGCTGGCACTTCGGGATGTGGTCGACCCGGTGCCGGCATCGGTGGAAGTAGTGCTCGCGTGGCGTGGCGACGCCCTGCTGAGTCGTGTTGCCCGGACTTTTGTCGACTTCGTCATCGGGCACAGGGCACCGGGTCCCGGCGTTGACCGGGCACAACGTCCCATTTAACGGAATTTCCGGGAAACAATCCCTGTAATCCGCGCTTTTCAAAAGAATGTGACGGCCCTCATGATTACTCGGCCAAGTCCGAACGCTCGCTGATCGGACGTAGTCCCATCATTCCGCCGGAGGGCACGAACATGACCGTCCTTGACGCGACGCCACGGGCGTCGGCTGCCGTAGCGCGCAAAGCCGCGCTCGGGAGCTTCGTCGGTACCGCGATCGAGTGGTACGACTTCTTCATCTATGGCACCGCCGCAGCGCTCGTCCTCGGGCCCCAGTTCTTTCCGGGCTCATCCGACGTCGCCGGCACGCTCGCGGCGTTCGCGACCCTCGCGGTCGGTTTCGTCGCCAGGCCCATCGGCGGGGTCGTCATGGGCCACTTCGGCGACAAGATCGGCCGCAAGTCGATGCTGGTGGTTTCGCTGCTGCTGATGGGATTCGCCACCGTCGCGATCGGATTGCTGCCGAACTACGCCGCGATCGGCGTGGCGGCTCCCGTCCTGCTCGTGGTGCTGCGCTTCGTCCAGGGCCTCGGCGTCGGGGGTGAGTGGGGCGGAGCGGTTCTCGTCGCCACGGAGAACGCCCCGGCCGGTAAGCGCGGTCTGTACGGCGCCGCGCCCCAGTTGGGAGTGCCCGCAGGTGTGCTGCTCGCCAACCTCGTCTACCTGCCGATGACGATGTTCCTCAGCGAGGAGGCGTTCAACTCGTGGGGCTGGCGGGTTCCGTTCCTGGCTTCGGCTGTGCTCGTCTTCGTCGCGATGTGGATCCGCCTCGGCCTGGAAGAAAGCACCGAGTTCAAGGCCACGAAAGATGCGCCCGCCGACGCCGCCCGCAAGATGCCCATCATCGAGGTTCTGACCCGGCACTGGAAGACCGTGCTGCTGGCCGGCGGTACCTTCATCGCGACCAACGGCATTGCGTACGCCTACATGGTCTACGTCCTCAAGTACGGCGAAGCCGAACTCGGATACAGCAAGACCGCCATGCTCGCGCTGCTCATCGTCTCCTGCCCGTTCTGGATGGCGGGCATGGCCTACAGCGCATGGCGCTCGGACCTCGTCGGACGCCGCAACATCTACCTCAAATCCTCGACTGCTCTCGTCGTCGCGGCCGCCCTGTTCTTCCCGCTCATGGATACAGCCGTGCTGCCGGTCATGCTGCTGGCGATGATCATGCTCGGCTTCACCCTGGGCTGCTGCGCCGGACCACAGTCCGCGCTGTTCGCCGAGCTGTTCCCCACCGAGATCCGCTACAGCGGTGCATCTCTCGGCTACCAGGTCGGCGCCATCCTCGGCGGTGGACTCGCGCCGATGATTGCGACCTCGCTCTTTGCGGCCACCGGCACGTCGATGGCGATCACCGGCTACTTCGTGTTGATCGCCGTCGTCAGCCTCACCAGCGTCCTGCTCCTCCGGGTGCCGTCCTCGTACGTTCCCGGGAGCCCCGAACAGCGGACCATCCGTTCCGTCCAGGAAGGTGCCTGACACATGTCGACCTACTACCAGCCTCCCCGGTACCCGGCGTCGACGTTCGAGTCGATGTCTCCCACGGACGAGGCACTGCCCGTCGTCGTCGTGGGTGCGGGACCTGTCGGTATGGCGGCCGCGCTCGGACTGGCGCAGCGTGGCATCCCCGTCACGATCCTCGAGGCAGCAGACCAGGTCTCCTTCGGTTCTCGCGCGATCTGCATCTCCCGCCACAGCCTCGAAGCCGCGGCGCGTCTCGGGTTCGGAGCCGAACTCGAGAAGATCGTCCTCCCCTGGGTCGGTGGCCGCAGCTTCTTCCGTGACGAGCAGGTCTTGCACTTCCGGATGCCGATGCGCGACTTCGACGTCCGGCCCCCGATGATCAACGTCTCCCAGTCGGAGTTCGAGCAGATCATGGTCGATACCATCGAAAAGAATCCGCTCATCACACTGCATTGGCAGTCGCCGATCGCAGGGATCCTGCGGGGTGACGACGAAGTCACCCTGGAGGTCGACACAGCGGAAGGCAAGCGCCACCTCCGTGCGCGCTACGTCGTCGCAGCCGACGGCGGGCGCAGCCGTATGCGTGAACTCGCAGGTCTGCGCTTGCAGGGAACGAGCTACGAGGGTCGCTACGTCATTGCCGACATCCATTGGGAGTCGGACCTTCCTGCCGAGCGCATGGTGTGGTTCGATCCGCCGAGCAACCCTGGCTCGACGATCATCATGCACAAGCAGCCCGGCGACATCTGGCGGATCGACTACCAGCTCGACCCGTCCGAGGATGCCGAGATCGAGACTCGGGAAGACGCCATCCGGGTCCGCATCGCCAAGCATCTCGACTGGCTGCGGAACGACCTGCCGTGGACGCTCGAGTGGAAGGGCTTCTACAGCGCACGTGCACTCGCACTCGCCGAGTTCACACACGACAGGATCTTGTTCGCCGGCGACGCTGCGCATCTCGTGCCGATCTTCGGCGTGCGCGGCCTGAACTCCGGCATGGAAGACGCCGAGACCCTTGCGTGGCAGCTCGCCGCCGTCGTCCACGGCAATGCCGACGAATCGCTGTTGGCGGCGTACTCGTTCGAACGTCACAACGCGTGGGAACAGAACGTCGCCAACGCAGGCAAGTCCACGCTCATCATGAGCCCGGGCAGCCACGGCTACCGCACGACGCGCGACGCGATTCTTGCCCTCTCCGTGCGCCGTCCAGAGTTTGCTCATCTCATCAACCCGCGTCAGTCCAGCGCTACACACGCGCGGCTCTCGCCGCTCACGTGGCCCGTGGCCGCTGGAACCGCGGGTGTCCTGCCGGGTGATCCGGTCGAGGACCGCAAGATTCGTGTCGTCACCGCCGACGGTGTCGCGGATACTTCGCTGAACGAGGTCCGCGGCAACGGTTTTACCGTCGTCGGCTTCGGACTCGACGAGGCCGGCGGCGCGGCGCTCGCGGCCGCCACCCGGAAACTCGGGGAAGCGCTGTCGCCCGAGAACGTGCGCGCACTGAATGTCGACAGCACTGCCGTCGACGGGGTCGTCTCTCTCGTCGCTGAGGATTTAGCGGAGGCGATGGGTGCGGGCGCGGGTGAGGCATTCGTGATCCGGCCCGACGGGCTGCTCCTCTGCCGTGTCGCTGTCGGCGAGCTTCCGGCAGTAGCCGAGTCGATCCGGCGTGGCGTCGCTCCCGAGGGGGTCGCGCTACCCGCACAGCCCATGGAGCAGATCGCGGTGGACGAGCAGCGCCGCGAGAACGTGTGGCTGGGCCTGTCGGCCGCACTCGATCAGGCCGACGAGAACGACCGCGAAGGGTTCCTCGCACGCCTGACGCTGTTGCTGGGTTCGCAACTCGACCACGTGCAGTTCGAGGAGGCTATCGCTGCCGCCGCCGACACGTCTCCGCTGCGCGTCGGCGAACTCGCTCCGCAGGACTGACGCCCACCTGCATGGGGTGGCCGGAGGCCGTGTTCGCGCCGTTCCGCGCTGCGAATACGGCCCCGTGCCGTCCCAGCGTGTCACCGTCGTCCGTCCTGCTACGTAATCGCAGTACGACTTCCGACGTAGGCGCCGTTAGCACAGCGCGTCCAGCGCCTCTCCGATCGGGGTGTCGCCGTTGTTGAATTCGATGGTGAGACGGGCGGTTTCGGGTCGCTCGAGGACAGCGGCGATGACGGAGGCCACGTCCGCTCGCGATACTTGTCCAGGCTCGGTGGTGCCGTGGCCCGCGATCTCGATGCGCCCCGTCGGCGGGTCGAGAGTGAGACGGCTCGGGCCCAGGATCGTCCACTCGAGATCGGTGCCGCGCAGATGGGTATCTGCGGCGGCCTTCGCTTCGGCGTAGGCGTGGAAACTGTTGTCCTCCGGTACACCGTGGTCCGGGCGCGAGCCGAAGTACGAGACCATCACGTATCGGGGCACGCCCGCCTGCTGCGCCGCCGTCATCGACGCGATCGCGGCGTCGCGATCCACGGCGTAGGTGCGGAGCGGGCTGCCACCCCCGGCACCCGCCGACCACACCACTGCGTCGTGGCCCTGCAGGAGTTTGTTGAATTCCAGGGCATCGAGTTGTTCGACGTCGGCGACCACCGGTGTGCCGCCGGCCGCGCGTACGTCGTCGGCGTGGTCGGGATTGCGGATGATCGCGGAGACCTCGTGACCGGCGTCGGCGAGCATGCGCTCGAGGTGGAGCGCCACCTTGCCGTGTCCGCCGAAGACTGCGATACGTGCCATGTCGATGCTCCTCCTGTTGCGTGCGGGTTACTCGGTCAGCATGCCCGCATTCGGCCGTCTCTACGCTCGACCTGCTCAGCGGAGGCGTTCGAGGGCCGACTCGACCAGATACTCGGCGATGGCCAGGGACGACGTGGCTCCCGGCGACGGGGCGTTGCGCAGATGCACGATGCGTCCGTGTCCGGAGATGACGAAATCGTCCTCGAGAGTGCCGTCGGCGTTCATCGCCTGCGCCCGGACACCGCGCGGGCCGGGAAGAAGATCGTGAGCGGTCAGTCCGGGCACATACTTCGCCGCTTCGGCAGCGAATCGGCGCGTGCTCACGGCCGTATGCAACTCCCGGGCAGCCGCAGGGAGGTTGTGCGCTGCGAACCGCCAGAAGCCGGGGAACCCGACCGCGTCGCGCAGGTCGCGCCACGACCATCCCCATCGCGTGTACAGCTCGCGCGCGGGGGAGAGGAACGCGTTGGGGCCCACCATGATCCGTCCGTCGATCCGCTTGGTCAGATGCACTCCGAGGAAGGGATACCGCGGGTCGGGCACGGGATAGATCAATCCCCGCACTTTCTGTGCGGGTTCCGGTTTCAGAAGGTGATAGTCGCCGAGGAAGGGCACGATCCGTGGGTTCGCGCCGTCCCCTGCGCCGCGTGCCAGGCGGTCGGACTGGAGCCCAGCGCAGGTCACGACCAGATCGAAGGACTCCGAATCGAGAGAGCCGGACGCGGTGGCCGACTCCACGATCACCGAGTCGCCCCGGGTGTGCAGGCCGGTGACCGCCGTACTCGTGCGCACGACACCTCCCGCAGCACCGACGTCGTCGGCGAGGGCGTGTGTGACGGCGGTGTAGTCGATGATCGCGGTGCGGGGTGAGTGGAGCGCTGCGATGCCCACGGCGTGTGGCTCGATCGAGCGGATCGCGTCTGCGTCCAGCCGCCGGAGTCCGGGCACGCCGTTGGCGGTCGCGCGTGCTTCGATCGCGTCGAGCCGGCCGAGTTCGGATGCTTCGAGCGCGACGACCAGCTTTCCGCACTCGTCGTACGGAAGGTTTTTCTCTGCCACGAAATCGGTGAGCAGTTCCACGCCGCGTCGGCACAACCGCGCTTTGAGGCTGCCGGGTGTGTAGTACAGGCCGGCATGCACGACACCGCTGTTGTGGCCGGTCTGGTGGGCGGCGACTGCGGGTTCCTTCTCGAACAGCGTGACGCGCGCGCCGAGCACGGTCAGGCGACGCGCGGTCGCGGCTCCGATGATGCCGCCCCCGACGACCGCAGCGCGCAATGCTCCCATATGCGACACCTTAGGGACCCGGCCCGCACCCCGCTGGATCTCCGGCACGTGACGGTGTCCTGAGCGGACGCCAGAGGCCCGCTATCGGCGGCGGTCACCGGATAGCGGGCCTCTAGGTCTTCGCCGCCGGGCGGGTGGCCGGCTGGGCGAAGTGTCGCTGGGCTGTGTCGGCTCAGCGGTTGCGGTCGGAGCTGTAGCCCCAGAGCCAGTCCGTGTACTTGTAGCTCGACGTGTCGCGAATGCGGAACAGTTCGTTGCGCGCTTCGCGGCCGGCACCGTCGAGGTGCCACAGGTCGCCCCACATGCGGCCGGTGGTCAGGATGCGGTTGCAGCGCGGCGCACGCTCCGCGTTGACGTCCTGCAGGATCTTCGGCCAGTTGGCGTTGTCGCCCTTGTAGTCCTCGGCGGCGTAGTCGGCGAGGCACTTGGCATCCTCGAGTGCCATCACAGCACCGGACGCGAGGTACTGCAGCGGCGGATGGGCGGCATCGCCGAGAAGCAGCATGCGGCCGTCGACCCAGTTGTCGATCGGGTTGCGGTCGAACATCGGCCACCAGCGGTCGGTCCACAGGTACTTCAGCGCCGAGCGGACGCTCTCGTGGCAATGCTCGTAGGCCTGCTCGAGTTCCTCGGGGCTTCCCCACTTCTCTTCGCCGCGCAGGAAGGCCGGCGACTGGAAGACGGCGACCTGGTTGAGCATCTCACCCTGGCGCAACGGGTACTGGATGAAGTGGCAGCGCGGGCCGATGTACCCCACCACGTCCTCGATGTCCTCTTCGAGGGGGACCTCGTTCATCGGGAACGTGCCGCGGAACGCCACGTAGCCCGAGCCGACGGGCTTGTCGTCGGAGATCTTGGGACGCAGGCGCGAGTGCAATCCGTCCATCCCGAGCGCGATGTCGCCGACGTGCTCTTCACCGTTCTCGAGGAAGACGCGGACTGTGTCGCCCTCGGTGACGACGTCGGTCACCGTGGAATCGGTGCGCAGGGCGGCGCCCGCGCGGCGGGCGGCATCCACGAGCACCGAGTGCAGATCCGAGCGGTGCACGACGAAGTACACGCCGCCGTAGTGCTCCTGGTACTCGCGGCCGAGATTCACCTTGGTGAGGATCTCGGAGGTCACGGCGTCACGGAAGACGAGGTTCTTGGGCAGCACACCCTTGGCGATCACCTCGTCGTAGACACCGAGCGCCTGGAGGATGCGCGACCCGTGTGGGCCGATCTGGAGGCCGGCACCCACCTCGCCGAACTCCGCCGCCCGCTCGAAGAGCGTGACGTTCGCACCTTTCAGGGCCAGAGCGAGGGCGTTGGCGACGCCACCGATGCCGCCACCGGCAATCAGTACTCGCGCGTCCTTCAGATCGGACATGACACTCCTTCGGGTCGTGAAAACGGGTGGGTCAGTGGGCAAGGATCGGGCCGCGCGGCGCGTCGTGACTGGTCGGGAACTTCCGCCAGATCACCGAGAGCAGCAACGCAGAGATCAGAGCGCTGACACCGAAGAGAACGAAGTTCGAATCGGCGCCGAGTCCGGCAGCGAGCAGCCAACCGCCGATCTGTGGTGCGGCGACGGCACCGATGCGTCCGACGCCGAGCGCCCAGCCCAGGGCGGTCCCCCGGAGATGGTCGGGGTAGTACGACGCGACGGCGGCGATGATGAGTGCCTGCGTGCCGTGGGTACCGACACCGGCGAGCACGAAGATCAGGTAGACCACGGCGACCGGCGGATCGAGCAGGAGGGTCAGGAGTGCCACACCGGCGAGCAGCGCGGCGATGATGCTCGTCGGCACGGAACCCCACCGGACGCCGCCCCAGGCGGTGACGAACGATCCGACCACAGCGCCGAGGTTGAGCGCCAGCGCGAACGTCAGGGCGCTGCCGAGGTCGGTGCCCTCACCCTGCATGAGTTTGGGCAGCCAGGTGCCGAGGCCGTACCACGCGAGGAGGGTCACCACGGTGACGGCGGCGAACATGATGCTGATGGTGCGGAACCGCGCGCCGAGCAATTCCTTGAATCCACCCGCCGCGCTGCCCGGATGAGAGTCGGGAGCGTGCTTGGGCAGCACCTTGACCGCCATCGGGACGAGTACCAACAGGGGGATCAGCGCGAAGAGGAACATCGGCCGCCAGCCCCAGTTGGGGATCACCGGGATGCCGACCAGAGCGGCGATCGAGCCACCGATCGGGACGCCGGACATCATCATGGTGGCGACGGCAGCGCGCCACTTGTCGGGAACGAGTTCGGCGGCCAGCGCGTTGGAGGTGGGCACGAGGCCACCCAGTCCGATGCCGGCGATGAGCCGCAGAATCCCGAAGACGATAGGCCCGGTGGCGAGCGCACACAACGCGGTGAACACGGAGAGCACCACGACACACCCGATGACAGCCTGCTTGCGTCCGACCACGTCCGACAAGCGCCCTGCGAGGACCGCGCCGATCATCATGCCCAGGAATGCGAGACTGCCGAGCGTGCCGGCGGTGGAGGAACTGATTCCCCACTCGGCTTGAAGGCTGGAGATCACGTTTCCGTAGACGATGAGGTCGTACCCGTCGAACACGACGAACAGCCAGCAAACGATGACTGCGGCGATGCTGCCACGAGCCATGGGCAGTCGGCGTGCACCGGAGGCGCCGACCGCCTCGAGGGAGTTGTGCATGTCTATTACGTTGATGCGCTCGAGCGGAGCGTGCAATAAAGTTCTGGTATGCAGAATCACCCGAAGCCGGGCAGACGCATCACGAAGCCGTCGTACTCGCTCGAGTCCGTGGACAATGCACTGCACCTTCTCCAGCTGTTACGCGACGTGGGTGCGCTTCGGGTGAAGGACGCCGCGGAGGCGCTCGGCACGGCGCCGTCGACCGCGCACCGGCTCCTGGCGATGCTCGTCTACCGGGGTTTCGCCGTGCAGGACGAGAAGCGCCGCTATCACCCCGGTCCGGCGATGGGCGCCGGTCCGGCGAAGCACGGATGGACGCGAGAGCTCGCGGATATCGCCCGTCCGCACATGGAGGCGCTCGCGATGATCACCGGTGAGACCATCAATCTGGTCCTGCGAATCGGATCACAGGCGCGCTTCCTCTACACAGCCGAAGCGACAACGATGCTGCGGGTGGGGGACAGGCAGGGCCAGGTGCTCCCTGCGGAGCTCACCGCGGGTGGTCGCATACTGCTTGCCGAACTGCCGCGGCGCACGCTCGAGCAGTTGTACCTCCGTCCTGCAGGGCCGCCCACGATCAGCCAGGGGCCGACCGCTGCCGAGACGGACCGCAGGCTCGCCCCTGGCGAGTTCGAACTCTTCGTCAACGAACTCGAAGCGGCCCGGCGGGTGGGATTCGCCGTGAACGTCGAGCAGACCGAGCAGGGGGTCGCTGCGTTCGGTGTCGCAGTGCGCAACGGCCGCGGCATGGCGATCGCCGCGCTCACCGCGGCGGTGCCCGCCACCCGGTATCGGGAGCACCTCCACGGACAACTGGTGGCCCAGATGCGCACCGCAATTCGCGGCCTCGAAGTAGAGGTAGCTCACATTGAGAGCTGACATTCCGCAGGAAAGAATCTTGTGTGCTCCGGCGGATCGGACGACATACGTTGTGAACGACGCCCAACGTGTGTTTCTTTTGCGAGGAGAACCATGACCGAGCCCACGCACGACCCGGAACTTCAGAAGCTCTACGACGACTTCGAGGCCGAGCATCTCGATCCGCTGTGGACGCAGCTCGGTGATCTCATGCCGATGGCGCCGACGTCCAAGGCGATCCCGTTCGTCTGGAAGTGGTCGACGCTCTATCCGCTCGCGCAGCGCGCCGGTGACCTCGTTCCGGTCGGCCGGGGCGGAGAACGGCGGGCGATCGCCCTGGCGAACCCCGGCCTCGGTGGCGTCCCGTACATCACCCCCACCCTGTGGGCGGCGATCCAGTACCTGGGTCCGAAGGAAACCGCACCGGAGCACCGGCACTCGCAGAACGCCTTCCGGTTCGTCGTGGAGGGCGAAGGCGTGTGGACGGTCGTCAACGGCGATCCCGTCGCGATGCGCCGCGGTGACTTCCTGCTCACCCCCGGCTGGAACTTCCACGGCCACCACAACGAAACCGACCAGCCGATGGCGTGGATCGACGGCCTCGACATTCCGTTCGTCCACTACACCGACACCGGTTTCTTCGAGTTCGGTTCGGACGGCGTCACCGACGAGGGCACCCCGGACATCTCCCGCTCCGAGCGCCTGTGGGTGCATCCCGGTCTGCGTCCGCTCGTCGGACTCGATCGCAAGACCAGCTCGCCCATCGCGTGCTACCGGTGGGAGCACACCGACCGCGCCCTGAACGAGCAGCTTGCCCTCGAAGACGAGGGTTACGCCGCGACACCGGAACCCGGCCACGCCGCGATCCGCTACACCAACCCGACCACCGGCGGCGACGTCATGCCGACGATCCGCGCCGAGTTCCACCGTCTGCGCGCCGGGGCACACACCCGTCCCCGCCGCGACGTGGGTTCGCTGGTGTTCCAGGTCTTCGAGGGCCAGGGACGCTTCGATCTCGGCGGCGCGTCCCACGACGTCGCCAAGGGCGACATGATCGTCGTTCCGTCATGGGTCGAATGGTCGCTGGAAACCGACGAGGGCATCGACCTGTTCGCGTTCTCGGACGCACCCATCGTGGAGCGTCTGCATTTCAACCGCACAATCATCTCCGAAGGAGCCTGACCCACCATGCGACTTGCAACTCTCCGACTCGACGGCGCAACCGCTGCGGTGCGCGTCGACAGCGACTCCACCGCGACCGTCATCGACGGATACGCCGATCTGTCCGAACTGCTGAACGACGCGGACTGGAAGGCCGTCGCCGAGAAGGCGGCCGGCAAGACGGTCGACTTGGCCGACGCCGACTACGCACCGGTCGTTCCCAGCCCCGGCAAGATCGTGTGCGTCGGCCTCAACTACGCCACGCACATCCAGGAGATGGGCCGCGAACTCCCCGAGTTCCCGACGCTGTTCTCGAAGTTCAAGGAAGCCCTCACCGGCCCGTACGACGACGTGATCGTCCCGTCGTACGCCGCCTCGCAGCTCGACTGGGAAGCCGAGCTCGCAGTCGTCATCGGCAAGCAGGCGTACCAGGTGTCGGAAGCCGACGCCGATGAGTACATCGCGGGTTACTCGGTCATCAACGACTACACGATGCGGGACTACCAGTACCGCACGCTGCAGTGGGACCAGGGCAAGACGTTCGAGAAGACCAGCGGCTTCGGCCCGGTGCTCGACACCGACTACAAGCTCGGCACCAAGATCGAAACCCGTCTCGAGGGCGAGGTCATGCAGTCGTCGAATACCAACGATCTGGTGTTCACCCCGGCCAAGCTGGTCGACTACATCTCGCACATCGTCACCCTGCAGCCCGGCGACGTCATCATCACCGGCACCACCGGCGGTGTGGGCCATGCTCGCAAGCCCGCGCGCTACATCCAGGACGGCAACGTCTGCGAGGTCACGATCGAGGGCCTCGGTTCCGTCAAGAACAAGACCATCGTCAAGTAGGAGAGCGAAGACTGTGGGATTCAACGATCTCGAACTCTCCGAGCGGCTGCTCATTGCGCGCCGCGGCACGGCGTACCTGTCGCAGCGGCTCGCGGAGCTCACCGACGACGAGCTCGCCGGGCCGACCCTCCTCGACGGGTGGACCCGGCGGCACCTCACCGCCCACATCGGCTACAACGCGGCTGCGTTGTGCCGTCTGATGGATTGGGCTGCCACCGGTGTGGAGACGCCGATGTACGCCTCGACCGAGCAGCGTGCGCAGGAGATCGCCGAGGGCGCGACGCTGAGTCCCGCAGCTCTTCGTAACCTGTTCGCACATACCGTTGCCCGGCTGGACGAAAAGTGGCGCAACCTTCCGGAGGCGGCCTGGCAGGCGCAGGTGCGTACCGCGCAGGGCCGCCTGGTGCCGGCCGAGGAAACCGTGTGGATGCGCACGCGTGAAGTGTGGATCCACGCAGTCGATCTCGACAACGGCGGACGGTTCGGGGACTTCCCGACGGTCGTTCTCGAGTCGCTGCTCGACGACATCGTCGGGATGTGGCGGAAGAAGGACCTCGGGGCGGGTATCGCGATCGAAATCGACGGTGGCGCAAACGTCGCCGTCGCACCGGACACCGACACCACCCACACGGTGCGCGGCTCGCTTCCCGCGGTGGTCCGGTGGGCTGCCGGACGCGGGGCCATCGGAGTCGACGGAGGGGAACTCGCTCCGCCGCGCTGGCTCTGACATCGAACGACGAGGGCCTTCCCAAACCGCTGGAAGGCCCGCGGCGTTTGGGGGTCTTGCGG
>JAEZDV010000021.1 GCA_023417985.1 Actinomycetes bacterium
GCCCTGTGGCGGCGCGAATGCGCGGCGCCGGTGCAGACGATTCCGGTCAGCCGGCGATCGCCTGCAGGTAGGTGCGGGGCGGGCCGAACAACTGGGCGGTGCCGTGCGCACGCTTGAAGTACAGCTGTGCGTCGTGCTCCCACGTGATGGCGATACCGCCGTGCAGCTGGATCGTTTCCGCCGCGACCTGCTCGAAGGCTTCCGAGCAGTACACCTTCGCGGCGTACGCATCCTGCGGGTCCTGCGACAACGCGGCCGCCTGGGACATCGAGCGCGCGGTCTCGACGAGGGCGTACATGTCGGCCATCCGGTGCTTGAGAGCCTGGAACGAACCGATGACCCGGCCGAACTGCTTGCGGTTCTTCGCGTATTCGACGGTGAGGTCGAGTGCGGCCTGCGCAGCGCCCACCTGCTCGGCGGACACCGCGATCACGGCGACGGTCCGCAACCGGTCGACGAGATCGGCCGGAGACGACAACCGCGTGCCGGGCACTGCGTCGAACGACACCTCGGCGAGGGTGCGAGTGGGATCCATGGTCGGGACCCGTCGCCTCGACACGCCTTCCACCGTGGGATCGACTTCGAAGAGCGCCACCGAGTCGCCGTCGGACGCGAGTACGAGCAGGGTTGCCGCGATATCGCCGCCGAGCACGTAGTGCGCGGTGCCCGTCAGGACGTCACCGTCGGCGGCGACCCCGGGCACGTCCCAGCCGGACTTCGAAGCCCAGCACACGGCCACGATCTCGCCCGCCGCGATCCCCGGCAGCAGCCTGCCCGCAGCGTCGGTGTCCCCGGACAGCAGCAGTGCCTGCGCGGCGAGGACCGCGGACCCGAGGAACGGCGACGGTGCGAGGGTGCGTCCCAGTTCCTCGAGGACGACGTGGGTTTCGGCGAGGGTCGCCCCGACACCGTCGTACTCCTCGGGAACCGCCAGTGCCGCGACGCCGATCTGCTCGACCAGCCGGGTCCACAGTTCGGCGTCGTAGCCGTCGGGCGACGCCATCGCCTTGCGCACCGCTGCGGAGTCGGAGTGCTTCGCCAGCAGAGTGCGGACGGACTCCCGGAGCGCGGCGCGGTCTTCGTTCTCGAACGTCACGACGCCACTCCTGCGGTCTCTGCCTTCTCCAGCGCGTCGACGACGCGGGCGCGGTGCACGTCCGGTGTGCCCCACGCGGTGACGAGCGCACGCACCTTGGTGATCCACAGCGACAGGTCGTATTCCTGGGTGTACCCGATCGCGCCGTGCACCTGGAGCGCGGTGCGTGCGGCACGGTATGCGGCGTCCCCGCAGGCCACCTTGGCGGCCGAGACGTCGCGCGAGGCGGTCGGCAGTCCGTCGCGCACGGCGATGGCAGCCCCGTGCAGGAGGGGGCGCGCCATCTCGAGACCCACAGCCACCTCTGCGAGATGGTGCTTGATGGCCTGGAAGGAACCGATCGCCTTCCCGAACTGCTTGCGCTGCTGGGCGTACTCGACGGTGGTGTCGAGCAGGGTCCGGCCGAGCCCCTGGAGCTGGGCGGCAGAGGCGAGCACACCCACGTCGAACGCGGCGGCCGTGTCGGTCGTTCCGAGTGTCTCGGCGGGGCTCACCTCGGACAGGCGACGCGACCGGTCGACCGATTCGCGTACCCGGCCCACGGTGCCCACCGACACGGTGCCGTCGGCGACGTGGAGGACGAGGTCGGCGACCTCGGTGTCCACCGCATACGGGGCGTGCGGCGCGAAAGCGACGGTGGTGAGCGATCCGCCGGCCAGTGCGCCCAGCCGGTCCGGGGCGACCGCCGCGAGCAGCAGCGGCGCCACTGCGACGGTTTCGACGACAGGACCGGGAACGGCGTGGCGCCCGAGTTGCTCGAGCGCGACCACGAGGTCGACCGCGTCGGCCCCGAGGCCGTCGTGCTCCTCGGGGACGAGCAGTCCGTTGACGCCGGTGTCGGCAAGTCGTTGCCAGACGCTGGTACCGGCGGCGGTGTCACCGGTGTTCCATGCGCGGATCACCGCGGGCATGTCCGACTTGGTCAGCAGCGCGTCGATGCTGGACGCGAAGTCGTCGTGCGACTCGTCGAGTGCGAATCTCATCGGTCACCCCTCGGGAGGCCGAGCAGCCGCTCGGCAATGACGTTCTTCTGGATTTCGTTGGTGCCCGCGTAGATCGGCCCCGACAGCGAGAACAGGTAACCGTCGGTCCATCCGTCGACGACCTCGGCGTCCGCGCCCTTCAACTCGAGGGCGGTTTCGTGCGTCGCGATGTCCCAGTCGGACCAGAACACCTTGTTGATCGACGATTCCGCACCCAGCTGGCCGCCGTTCTGCAACCGGGTGACCGTCGCCCACGTCGACAGCTCGTATGCGCGTGCACCGATCCACGCGTCGGCGACGCGGTTGCGGGTCGCGGTGTCGCCGTGAAGGGCGGAGTCGCGGTAGCTGCGCAGCAACCGGTCGGTGGCCGCGAGGAACCGGCCGGGGGAGCGCAGCGACAAGCCACGCTCGTTGGACGCGGTGCTCATCGCGACCCGCCAGCCTTCGTTCACGGCGCCGATCACGCCGGATTCTCCGGGGTTCGCGGGGTCGTCGGGGACGAAGACATCCTCGAGGAAGATCTCGGCGAAGCCGGGCTCGCCGTCGAGCTGCGGAATGGGACGGACGGTGACGCCCTCGGCCCGCAGGTCGAACATGTAGTACGTGATGCCCTTGTGGCGCTGCGCGTCCGGGTCGGACCGGAAGAGCCCGAAGCCCATGTCGGCGTACGACGCGCGTGAGCTCCACGTCTTCTGCCCGTTGAGCAGCCAGCCGCCGTCCACCCGGGTGGCGGTGGACCGCAGCGACGCGAGGTCACTGCCGGATTCCGGCTCGGACCAGGCCTGCGCCCAGATGTCGTCGGCGCGTGCCATGCGGGGCATGATCCGTGCGAGTTGCTCGGGGTGGGCATGTTCGAAGAGTGTGGGGGCCAGCAGGAAGATGCCGTTCTGGCTGACGCGTCCGGGTGCGCCGGCGCGGTAGTACTCCTCTTCGAAGACGACCCACTGCTGCAGGTTCACATCGCGGCCACCGAGTTCGGTCGGCCACGACACGACGGACATCCGCGCATCGGCGAGCAGACGTTCCCACTGACGGTGCTCTTCGAAACCTTCCGCCGTGTCCATGGACTTCAGCGGGGTCGCGGGCACATTCTCTTTCAGGAACGCGCGCACCTCGTCGCGGAACGCGACTGTCGCGTCGTCGAGTTCGAGGTTCACTACTTCGACCCTTCCTGGGCGGGCCGCGCGCTCGCGGCCATCGACTTGGCATTCATGCCGCCGAGGGAGTCGGTTCCCACCTCGGCGTTGTGTGCGTGCGCGAAGTGATGAAGCCCGAACACGGAATCCATCCCGTTGCGCATGCCCATCTGGTCCTCGCACTGGTTCACCGCGCGCTTCGTCAGGGCCAGGCCGAACCGCGGCATCTCGGCGATACGTGCTGCCAGAGCGAGGGTTTCGGACTCGAGGTTCTCGCGGGTCACCACGCGGCTGACCATGCCCACCTCGTATGCGCGTTGCGCGCTGAAACGATCGCCGGTGTAGAGCATCTCCTTGGCGAAACGCGTTCCCAGGATCCACGGGTGCGCGAAATATTCGACGCCGGGAATGCCCATGCGCACGACCGGATCCGAGAAGAAGGCGTCCTCGGACGCGACGATCAGGTCGCACACCCATGCCAGCATGAGCCCGCCGGCGATGCACGCGCCCTGGACGGAGGCGATGGTCGGCTTGGGGATCTCACGCCAGCGACGGCACATCCCCAGGTAGACCTCCATCTCGCGTGCGTAACGCTGGTCGCCGCCGGGCTTGTCCACGTGGTCCCACCACATGACGGCCTTGTTGTCGTAGTGCACGTGGTGGTCGCGGCCGGGCGTGCCGAGATCGTGGCCCGCGGAGAAGTGCTTGCCGTTGCCGGCGAGCACGATCACCTTCACCTCGTCGTCCTCGACCGCCTTCTCGAACGCGGCGTCGAGTGCGTACGTCATGACCGAGTTCTGCGCGTTGCGGTAGTCGGGACGGTTGAGGGTGACGATCGCGACGCCGTCGCGCACCTCGTAGGTGACGACGTCGGGCTCGAACGGGACAGTCATGACTTCTCCTCACGCAGAACGTTTTTCAGAACTTTGCCGGACGGGTTTCGAGGCAGCGTGTCCACGAACATGACCGACCGCGGAACCTTGAAATTGGCGAGCTTCTCTTTGGCATACGCGATGATGTCGTCCTCTGTGGGGTGGTGACCGTCCAGCGGGACCACGAACGCCCTCCCGACCTCGCCCATGCGCGTGTCGGGCACACCGATGACCGCGACCTCGTGCACACCCGGGACGCGCAGCAGTGCCGCTTCGACCTCTGCGGGGTAGACGTTGAATCCGCCGCTGATGTACATGTCCTTGAGCCGGTCGGTGATGGCGAGATAACCCCGTTCGTCGAGGGTTCCCACGTCGCCGGTGTGCAGCCATCCGTCGGCATCGATGGTGGCGGCGGTCGCCTCGGGGTCGTCGAGGTAGCCGAGCATCACATTGGGTCCGCGGAGCAGGATTTCGTCCTTGTCGCCGATGCGCACCTCGAACCCCGCGGTGGCGCGGCCCGAGGAGTTGGACACCGTGACGGGGTCGTCGTCGGTCCTGCACATCGTGGCGACCACGGCTTCGGTCTGCCCGTACGCGGTGAGTACGGCGTCGAAGCTGAGTTCGCGCTGCATCCGTTCGACCAGTGGGACGGGCACCGGCGCCGCGCCGGTGATCGCGATACGGAGGGTGGACATGTCGTACTCGTCGCGGCGGGGGTGATCGAGGATGGACTGGTAGATCGTCGGTGCGCCCGGGAGCACGCTGATGCTCTCCCGCGACACGATCTCCATGACCTTCTCGGTGTCGAACACCGCCATCGGGACCACCGTGGCGCCCTTGAGCAGCGCCGCGGCGAAGCCGGCCTTGTACCCGAAGCTGTGGAAGAACGGATTGATGATCAGGTAGTTGTCGGCGGGCGACAACTCCGCGCAGTCGCCCCACGCGTCGGCGACCCCGATGGTCTGCCGGTGGGCACTGAGCACGCCCTTGCTGCGACCGGTGGTGCCGGACGTGAAGAGGATGTCGGCGACATCGTCGGGCTGCACGGCCGCCGCACGCGCATCGGCCTCGGCGCGCAGGTCGTCCGTCGCCAGGGTGAGGAACTCGTCCCACGCGAACACGCCCGCGGTGGGAGTGTCGTTCCCGCCCAGCGGGACCCGCACGACCGTGGGTACGGCGAGATTGGGTGCAGCCTGCTGCAACTGGGTGTATCGGTCGCTGCCGAGGAAAACCCCTGCGACGACGAGGGCCGCGGCATCGACGCGTTCGATGATGTCGGCGGCTTCGCTGCCCGTGTAGCGGGTGTTGACGGGAACGACGACCCCGCCCGCCCACTGCACGCCCAAAGCGGCTATCTCCCAGTGGAATGTATTGGGGGACCAGATGGCGGCGCGGTCGCCCGGCCGGAATCCGCGGGCCACGAGTGCGGCAGCGAAGTCCCGGACGTACTCGTGTAGACGGGTGAAGGTCAGACGGGTCTCGCCGTCGACGACGGCGAGTCCGTTCGCGTGCTCGCCGACGGCACGAATGAGGGCGGCCGGCGTGGTTCCGGGTGTTGTGTTCACGTAGCTCCCTACCTAGCAATTGCTTGGTAGGTTATCGTACAGACGTGCACGAGAGCGAGAGCCTGGACAATGCGGAATTCGCAGCCACCGTACGGCAGTGGCTCGAGGAGAATCTGACCGGCGAATTCGCCGAGCTCAGGGGCAAGGGCGGACCCGGTAGCGAACACGAATTCTTCGAACAACGACTTGCGTGGGATCGTCACCTCGCCGAGTCGGGATGGACCTGCATCGGCTGGCCCACCCAGTACGGCGGACGAGGCGCGACGATGGAACAGCGCGTCATCTTCCACGAGGAGTACGCGAAGGCGAATGCGCCCGCGCGGGTCAACCACCTCGGTGAGGAACTGCTCGGCCCGACCCTCATCGCGTTCGGAACCGAGGAACAGAAACAGCGGTTCCTCCCCGGTATCCGCAACGTGACCGAACTGTGGGCCCAGGGCTACTCCGAACCGGGTGCCGGCTCGGATCTGGCCAACGTCACCACCACCGCCCGCCTCGAAGGCGACAAGTGGGTCATCAACGGCCAGAAGGTATGGACGTCGCTGGCGCACGTCGCGCAGTGGGCCTTCGTCGTCGCCCGCACCGAACCCGGTTCGTCGCGGCACCACGGCCTGAGCTTCCTGCTCGTGCCGCTGGACCAGCCCGGCGTGACGGTACGGCCCATCCAGCAGCTCACGGGCACGTCCGAGTTCAACGAGGTCTTCTTCGACGATGCCGTGACCGACGCCGACCTCGTCGTCGGAACACCCGGCGACGGGTGGAAGGTCGCCATGGGGCTGCTCACCTTCGAGCGCGGCGTCTCCACCCTCGGTCAGCAGATCGGTTTCGCCCGCGAACTCCGGACGATCACCGACGTCGCCGCCGCCAACGGCGCGATCGACGACCCCGCCGTGCGCGAGAAGATCGCGCGCGCCCGCATCGGACTGCGCGTCATGCGTGCGCACGCCGTACGTACCCTGGACGACGCGGATCCGGGACAGGCGTCCGTCGCGAAACTGCTGTGGGCCAACTGGCATCGCGACCTCGGTGCCCTTGCCATGGACGTGGAGGGCGCTGCCTCGCTCGTGGGCCCCGATCACGACCATGCGGGCACGCCGTCCGTCATCACGGACCCCGAACACCTCGAACTTGCGGAGTGGCAGCGACTGTTCCTGTTCACCCGCGCCGACACCATCTACGGCGGATCCAACGAGATCCAGCGCAACATCATCGCCGAGCGTGTGCTCGGCCTGCCCAGGGAGGCGCGAGCATGACGGACCTTTCCCAAGCCCCGGCCGAGATCGGCGGCCACGGCCTGCTGAAGGGCAAGGTCGTTCTGGTGACCGCCGCAGCAGGCACCGGGATCGGCTCCACCACCGCGCGCCGGGCACTGCTCGAGGGTGCCGACGTCGTCGTCTCCGACTACCACGAGCGGCGCCTCGGGGAGACCCGCGACGAACTCGCCGCGCTGGGCCTCGGCAAGGTCGACTCGGTGGTCTGCGATGTGACGTCGCCCGCGGCCGTCGACGCGTTGATCACCTCGACGGTCGAGAAGGCGGGCCGGCTGGACGTCCTGGTCAACAACGCCGGGCTGGGTGGACAGACCCCCGTCATCGACATGACCGACGACGAATGGGACCGTGTGCTCAACGTGACGCTGACGTCGGTGATGCGCGCGACGCGCGCCGCGCTGCGGTACTTCCGCGACGCACCCCACGGCGGCGTGATCGTCAACAACGCCAGCGTGCTGGGCTGGCGAGCCCAACACTCGCAGTCGCACTACGCCGCAGCCAAGGCCGGCGTGATGGCGCTGACCCGTTGCAGCGCAATCGAAGCCGTGGACTACGGCGTCCGGATCAACGCGGTGTCACCGAGCATCGCCCGCCACAAGTTCCTGGAGAAGACGAGCAGTTCCGAACTGCTCGACCGTCTCGCCGAAGGCGAGGCGTTCGGCCGGGCGGCCGAACCGTGGGAGGTCGCGGCCACCATCGCGTTCCTGGCCAGCGACTACTCGAGTTACCTGACCGG
>JAEZDV010000057.1 GCA_023417985.1 Actinomycetes bacterium
CAGCTTGAACACCGTGTCCGGGTTGAACAGGTGGTACTCGCCCTCGCGGCGCCACTGGTACTCGCCGCCGACCTCGAGCTCGCGGTGGGCGTGCTCGGAGGGACGGTCCATGAAGGCGAGCGAGTGCCGGGCGGCGACGTCCTGCGCGATCTCGTCGAGGCCGATGCCGCCGAGCTGCGACTGCATCCCGGTGAAGTACTCGTCGACGATCTCCTGCGAGAGGCCGATCACCTGGAAGAGCTGGGCACCGGTGTAGGAGGCGAGGGTGGAGATGCCCATCTTGGACATCACCTTGAGGACGCCCTTCGACGCGGCCTTGATGTAGTTGGCGATGGCCTGGTCGAGGGTCATTCCCTCGGGGAGGTCGCCGTTCTGCAGCAGTTCGTCGATGCTCTCGAACGCCATGTACGGGTTGACCACGGCCGCGCCGAAGCCGCACAGAGCGGCGATGTGGTGCACCTCGCGGGCGTCGCCCGCCTCGACCAGCAGACCGACCTGGGTGCGTGTCTTCTCCCGCACGAGGTGGTGGTGCACAGCGGAGGTGAGCAGCAGCGACGGGATCGGCGCGAGCTTCTCGTCGGACTCCCGGTCCGACAGCACGATCAGGCGCGCGCCCTTCTCGATGGCCTGGGACACCTGCGCACGGATGCTCTCGAGCGCACGTTCCAGGCCCGCACCACCTTCCGCGACCGGGTACAGGCCGCGGATGATGACGCTGTTGAAGCCGGGGAACTGCTTCTCGTCGTTGACGTGGATGAGCTTCTGCAGATCGTCGTTGTCGATCACGGGCGCAGAGAGGAGGATGCGGCGGCACGAGGCGGCCGTCGGGTCGAGCAGGTCGCCCTCCGGGCCGAGCATCCCGCCCATGCTGGTAACGATCTCTTCGCGGATCGCGTCCAGCGGCGGGTTGGTCACCTGCGCGAACAACTGCGAGAAGAAGTCGAACAACATGCGCGGACGCGACGACAGCACGGCGATCGGGGTGTCGGTGCCCATGGAACCGAGGGCCTCACCACCGGTGGCGGCCATCGGCTTGATGAGGAGGTCGACCTCTTCGTTGGTGTAGCCGAACACCTGCTGCCGCAGCACGACGCGCTCGTGCGACATGTAGGTGTACTTCGACGCCGGCAGGTCTTCGAGACGCGTGACGCCCTTCTCGACCCACTCCTGGTACGGAAGTTCGGCAGCGAGTTCGCGCTTGATCTCCTCGTCTTCGACGATGCGGCCCTGAGCCGTGTCGACGAGGAACATCCGGCCCGGCTGGAGACGACGCTTGCTCACGATCTTCTCGGCGGGGATGTCGAGGACACCCACCTCGGAGGCCATGACGACGAGACCGTCGTCGGTGACCCACGCACGCGACGGACGGAGGCCGTTGCGGTCGAGCACCGCGCCGATGACGACACCGTCGGTGAAGCAGACGGACGCGGGACCGTCCCACGGCTCCATGAGCGCCGAGTGGTACTCGTAGAACGCGCGACGGGCGGGGTCCATGGAGGTGTGCCGCTCCCACGCCTCCGGGATCATCATGAGCACGGCGTGCGGCAGGCTGCGGCCACCGAGGTGCAGCAGCTCGAGAACCTCGTCGAAGCGTGCGGTGTCCGACGCGCCCGGGGTGCAGACGGGGAAGATCTTCTCGAGCTTGTCGCGGCCACCGAAGATATCGCTGTCGATCAGTGCCTCACGGGCGCGCATCCAGTTGGCGTTGCCGGTGACGGTGTTGATCTCACCGTTGTGCGCGACGCGACGGAACGGATGGGCGAGGGGCCACGACGGGAATGTGTTGGTCGAGAACCGGGAGTGGACCAGGCCGAGAGCCGACTCGACGCGCTCGTCCTGAAGGTCGATGTAGAAGCCCTTGAGCTGCGGCGTCGTGAGCATGCCCTTGTAGACGAACGTCGACGCCGACAGGCTCGGGAAGTACACGGTCTCGCGGCCGGGTCCGTCTTCGCCGGTGCCGTGGTGGCCGAGTTCGTGCTCGGTGCGCTTGCGCACCACGTATGCGCGACGTTCGAGTTCGATACCCGTCAGCGCACGAGCACCCGACGCGATGAAGATCTGGCGGAAGGTGGGCATGGCGTCGACCGCCATCGATCCGAGTTCCGACTCGTCGACGGGCACTTCACGCCAGCCGAGGACCTCGAGGCCCTCCTCCTCGACGATACGGTCGACCTGGGCGGCTGCTTCGTCGGCAGCTTCCTCGCCCTTGGGCAGGAAGGCCATGCCGGTGGCGTAGGCACCTTCGGCGGGCAGGTCGAAGTCGACAACCGCGCGGAAGTAGGCGTCCGGGATCTGGATGAGGATGCCGGCACCGTCACCGGTGTTCTGCTCGGCTCCCGCGGCACCGCGATGCTCGAGATTGACGAGCGCGGTGATCGCCTTTTCGACGATGTCCCGGCTCCGGCGGCCGTGCATGTCGACGACGAACGCGACGCCACAGGAGTCGTGCTCGTTCGAGGGGTGGTAGAGCCCTTGAGGCCCGGGGAGAGAAGTCATACCTAGCCTTCGTTGCGTGCGATAGCACCGACGACCAGCAGCGCTGATGGCCATCTACTGCCGTAGACGGGTACCGGCCGGGTGTCCGATACCTTCGACATCGCCAGTATCCGCTCATCCGCGACGGTGCGGGTGCCTTTTTTGGGCAGCGCGAGCCGGGCCTGGCGACCGGTGGGACATCGTGGGCCCACCGTTCTGCCGGAAACGATATGCCAGGTCACCGGGGGTAATGCAACCTAGGCTGCCCTACCTTGACCGTGACCTGCGTAAATGCCCCGGTGATGCGCGCGTGACGCGGTGTTCACATAACCGGCGATCGCCGCAGGACAGCGTCGAGAACCCAGCTGATTCCGACCTGCGGATCGGTCTCGCCGTCACCCTCCTCGGAGGTGAGCCGATGGAGGATCAGCCCGTCGAGATAGTCCACCAGGATCCGGGCCGCAGTCTCGGAGTCTTCCGCTCCGAGCGCCGCGAGGATCCCCGCGCCCCAGTCGCGCAGTTCGCCGCGGCGTGCGCCCACCGAGGCGCGCAGCGAGGGGACCGTGGTCGACTCCACGAACAACGCGAGCCGCGCTCGGGTCTTTGCCGCGTCCGGTCCGGTCGCGTAGAGCACGTAGTCCCGTAACAAGTCCTCGAGCGCCCGCCGGTCGGGCGCCCGGCCCCCGGCCGTGAGTAGGGCCAGGTCCCGACGGTCGTTCTCGAGCAGTCGGTCGAGTACGCCCTCGACGAGGGCCCCGCGGGTGCGGAAGTAGTTCGACGTCGATCCGGCGGGCACTCCCGCGCGGGCGTCGACCCGGCGGTGGGTGAGGGCGCGCACGCCTTCCGTCCCGAGGACGTCGATGGCGGCATCGAGTACCGCCGCTCGCTTGTCGGTCACGGCACCAGCATATGGAATTACTACGGACGTAGTGACATGACACTACATCCGTAGTAGATTTCGGACATGTCCACAACGCACGCAGCCAAGGCCGTGATCCTCGGTGGCGGCATCGGCGGCCTCACCGCGGCGAACGCCCTCGTGCGGTTCGGCTGGCACGTCGACGTCTTCGAACGCGCGGAGGGTCTGCCACCCACGGGCACGACCCTGGGACTGTGGCCCGAAGCGCTGACGGCACTCGAGGTCGCCGGCCTCGGCGGCGAGGCCGAGAAACTCGGCGTCCTGCAGACCTCGGGGTCGCTTCTACGATGGGACGGCCGGCCCATCGCGCATCTCGAGAATCTGCGGCGGCCCGCCGTCCTCCTGTCGCGACCTCCGCTGCTGAACCTTCTCGCGCACGGATTACACAGCGGCACAGTGCAGTTCGGTACTACTGCACCACCTGTATCGGATCTCGACGGATACGACGTCGTCATCGCCGCCGACGGCATCGGCAGCACGACGCGCGACGCGGTGTTCAGTCCTCGCTATCGGCCGGTATACACGGGATACACCGCGTGGCGGGGGTGGGTCGACGGTGGCGCCGACTCGTTGAGCGAGAGCTGGGGCCCGAACTCCCTCTTCGGGATAAGTCCACGCGACGGCGACCTCACCAACTGGTTCGCCGCGGTACGCGCACCGGCCGGCTCGACGGGCGGCGTCCCGGAGTTGCGCGAACGTTTCCGGGATTGGCACCCAGCCGTAGTCGACGTGCTCGACCGCCTCGATCCCCCGACGGTGCTGCATCACGACCTGTACGAGTCGCCGCCGTTGCCGTCGTACGTCCGCGGGAAAGTGGCTCTCATCGGCGACGCCGCACATGCCATGGCACCCAACCTGGGGCGGGGCGCATGCGAGGCGATGGTCGACGCCTCGGCGCTCGCCGTCCTGCTCTCGGAGCATCCGGTCCCCGAAGCGCTGCGACGCTACGACCGCGCGCGGCGGCGCCGCACGCAACGACTCGTCCGGGCCTCCCGGATGCTCGCCGGCGTCGCGACTGCCACGCGCTTCACCTCCGTCCGCAACATGATCATCGGTGCCGCCTCGAAACTCGCGTGAGATTCGTTCGCCCGAACCGAACCCGCGGGTCGCCGGGGCGTCGTAGCGTTCCGGCGCATGAGCCCCGAATCGGAAGGACACGGTGGCGACCACGCCGCAGCCGTGGCCCGCGCGCACGGTGTCGAGACGATGTTCACGCTCTCCGGAGCTCACGTCTTCCCCCTCTACGACGCGGCGGTCGAAGGCGAATCGCGGATGCGGCTCCTCGACGTGCGCCACGAACAGACAGCTGTGTTCGCCGCAGAGGCGACGGGCAAACTCGACCGGCATCCGGGACTCGCGGTTCTCACAGCCGGACCGGGCGTCACGAACGGGATCAGTGCCGTCACACAGGCACATTTCGCGGGGTCGCCGCTGGTCGTACTGGGGGGTCGTGCGCCCAACGCCCGGTGGGGTACCGGCAGCCTGCAGGAGCTGGACCAGCCTCCCTTGCTGCGAACCGTCACCAAGCTGTCCGAGACGGCACGTTCCCTGGCGGAGATCGGCCCGACTGTGGAGGCAGCGTTCACCGCGGCCGAATCTTCCCATCGTGGACCGGCTTTCGTCGACATCCCGATGGACGAGCTGTACGGGCGGGCGAGTGCCCCGCGACCGGCACAGCCCGCGCGGGTCCGACTCGAGCCGGACGCGGACGCCCTGGCCGGGATCGCGAAACTGCTGAGCGCGGCGGAGCGGCCGCTGCTCGTGCTGGGCACCGACGTATGGGCGGACGGCGCCGAGAACGCCGCGCTCCGGTTCGTCGACGAACTGGGTGTCCCGGTGATCACCAACGGCATGGGCCGCGGCATCGTCCCGGGTGGTCATCCACTGCTCGTCTCGAAGGCACGCAGTACTGCGGTCGGTACCTGCGATCTGGTGGTTGTCGTGGGGACACCGCTGGATTTCCGGCTCGCGTACGGACGGTTCGGCGGCCGCGACGGAGCGCCGCAGGCCCAGGTGGTGCACATCGCGGATTCACCCGGCCAGGTGGCGGCCCACACCGAACTGGCCGCATCCGCGTCCGGCGACCTCACAGCGTGCTTCGACGGGATTCTCGCCGCACTGCCTGCCCGCCCCGGCGTGGGAGGGTGGGCG
>JAEZDV010000077.1 GCA_023417985.1 Actinomycetes bacterium
TGAAAGGGGTGGCGGGCCGCCGTCGTTTCCGGTGAAGCCGGTGCTCGGTATGCGCCGAAACGAATCTCGCCACGTGCAGGACGTGGACGGCACCGGCGGACCATACTTGCTCAATGTCGCTCTTGGCCGCCGTCAGCCGGATTCCCGGCCTCGCCACGGCACGCAGTTACCAGCGCGGATGGTTGCGGACCGACATCACTGCGGGCTTGGTGGTCAGCGCACTGCTCGTGCCCACCGGCATGGGCTACGCAGCCGCGGCCGGACTGCCTGCCCACATGGGCATGTACGCGACCATCGTGCCGATGCTCGTGTACGCCCTCGTCGGTCCGTCGCGAATTCTCGTGGTCGTTCCGTCCTCGGCTCTGGCGCCGCTGATCGCCGCGGCCGTGATCCCCCTCGCCTCGGCAGGAGATCCCGCACGTGCGGCGGCTCTAGCGGGTCTGCTCGCCCTGATCGTCGGAACACTGTTGTTGTGCAGCGGGATTCTGCGCCTCGGATTCATCACCGAACTGCTGTCCAACCCCATCCGCGTCGGGTTCCTCAACGCCATCGCGTTTATCGTGATCGCGAGCGAGCTTCCCCACCTACTCGGCGTCAGTACCCGCGAGACCCACCTCTTCGCGAACCTCCGTAACGCTGCGGATGCGGTGCGCGCCGGTGCGCTCGAATCACTCGCCTTCCTCCTCGGCGGTGCGACCCTGATCCTGATCGTCGTGATTCAGGCACTGTGGCCACGAGTTCCGGGCATCCTGATCGGGGTCGTCATGGCTACCGGGGTCACAGCCGCTTTCGGACTGGGCGGCAAAGTCGAGACGGTCGGTGCGCTCCCGTCGGGCTTCCCCGGACCGGCACTCGGCGGGCTCGAGTTGAGCGACGTGGCAACGCTGCTCGGCCCTGCTGTGGCGATCGCCGTCATCGGTTTCGCCGACACTTCCGTCGTGTCCCGCGCTTTCTCGTCTCAACGCGGTGAGAACGTGGACGGAAGTTCCGAAATGCGGGCGCTCGGAGCGGTCAATCTTGCTGCCGGGGTCGCCGGAGGGTTCCCGGTCTGCGGGAGCGGAAGCCGCACGCCCGTGCTCCAGCGGAGGGGCGCGCACACACAACTGGCCGGAGTGGTGGGAGCGCTGACGGTCGCGGCTTTCCTCCTCCTCGCTCCGGGCGCGACGGCGGACCTCCCGCGGTCCGCTCTGAGTGCCGTCGTCATCGTCGCAGTGAGTGCGCAGTTCAAATTCGGCAAGGTCCGGCATCTGTGGCACGTGGCCAAGATCGAATTCGGTTTGTGTATCGCGGCATCCGTGGCCGTCATCCTCACGGGCGTCCTGCGCGGCGTTCTGATCGCGATTGCGCTGTCGTTGATGGCGTTGGTGATCCAGGCCTGGCGACCTCACCGGGCCGAGTTGGTCGAGGTCCCCGGGATCGCGGGATATCACGACAGAGCGCGTCATCCGGAAGGTCACCGGATCCGAGGGCTTCTCCTTGCGCGGTTCGACGCACCGTTGTTCTTCGCCAACGGCTCGATTCTCACGAGATATGTGCGCGACCTCGTCCAGGAGCGGTCCGATCGCATCGAATGGGTGGTACTGGTCGCCGATCCGATCACCGATCTCGACACGACGTCGGTCGAAGAGATCGAGCGGCTCGACGAATATCTGTCGCACAACGGGATTCGGTTCTTCTTCGCAGCGCTGGAGGGGCAGGAGAGAGACAAGCTTCTGCGCATGCAGTCGGAGAACCGTTTCCGCCGGGATCAGTTCTTTCCCACTCCTCGTGCCGCGGTGATCGCATTCCATCATCGCCACGACACCGGCATCACGCGCAGGACGATTCGAGCACGTCCGGACGTCTCGCCCACGGGAGTTGCCCGACCCCACAGAAGCGCCCGGCGCGGTGCCCGTCTCACCTCTGCCGCGCGGCAACTTCGAAGGCGCAGATGAACGAGAGGCGTCGCCGCACGGTGCCTTTTGTCCGGATGCAACCGGGCTCCCGCCGCACGCAGGGGCGTGGCCGTGCACCTGTTCGGTGCCATGAACGATCCCGGTGGGCCCGGGGTAGGGGGCAACGCACTAAACTGTGAGCGGTCGCGGGTGTACACGCCTTCCGTCAAGTGCCGACGCCGCCGACCACCCACATTTTCACGACCCAGGGAGTCCACACGTGAGCCAGAATGGCCGTCCAGTAGTCCTGATCGCCGACAAGCTTGCGCAGTCGACCGTCGACGCGCTCGGTGACGGTGTCGAGGTGCGCTGGGTGGACGGCCCGGACCGCCCGGCGCTGCTCGCTGCTGTGCCCGACGCGCACGCGCTGCTGGTCCGCTCCGCGACGACCGTCGACGCCGAGGTCCTCGCCGCTGCCACCAACCTGAAGATCGTCGGCCGCGCGGGTGTGGGCCTCGACAACGTCGACATCGCGGCTGCCACCGAGCGCGGCGTGATGGTCGTCAACGCCCCGACGTCGAACATCCACTCCGCCGCCGAGCATGCGGTGGCGCTGCTGCTCTCCACCGCGCGCCAGATTCCAGCTGCCGATCGCACCCTTCGTGAGAAGACCTGGAAGCGTTCGAGCTTCAACGGAACCGAGATTCTCGGCAAGACTGTCGGCGTGGTCGGCCTCGGCCGGATCGGTCAGCTCTTCGCCCAGCGCCTCGCCGCGTTCGAGACCGACATCATCGCCTACGACCCCTACCTGCCCGCGGCACGCGCCGCACAGCTGGGCATCGAACTCGTCGACATCGACGAACTGGTCGCACGCGCCGACTTCATCTCGGTGCACCTGCCCAAGACCAAGGAAACCGCCGGTCTGCTCAACGCGGAGCGGCTCGCGAAGACCAAGGACGGCGTCATCATCGTCAACGCCGCCCGCGGTGGCCTCATCGACGAAACCGCGCTGTACGACGCTCTCGTCTCCGGCAAGGTCCGCGCCGCCGGACTCGACGTCTTCAACACCGAGCCTTGCACCGATTCGCCGCTGTTCGACCTCGACAACGTGGTCGTAACGCCGCACCTCGGCGCCTCCACCTCCGAGGCACAAGACCGTGCGGGAACCGACGTCGCCAAGAGCGTGCTGCTTGCGCTCGCAGGCGAGTTCGTGCCGGACGCCGTCAACGTCTCCGGCGGCCCGGTCGGCGAAGAGGTCGCGCCGTGGCTCGAACTCGTCCGTAAGCTCGGCCTGCTTGCCGGAACCCTCTCGCCCGAGGCTGTCCAGAACGTGCAGGTCGTCGCGAGTGGCGAACTGTCCGCCGAGAACGTCGAGATCCTCGGCCTCGCCGCCCTGCGCGGTCTGTTCTCCGCCAGCAGCGACGAACCGGTCACCTTCGTCAACGCACCGAAGCTCGCCGAGCAGCGCGGCGTCACCGTCGAGGTCGACAAGGTCAGTGAGGCCCAGACCCACCGCAGCGCGGTCGAGGTGCGCGCCGTGGCCGCCGACGGTCACGTCACGCAGGTCGCGGGTGCGCTCACCGGTCTGCAGCAGGTCGAGAAGATCGTCAACATCAACGGACGCAGCTTCGACCTGCGCGCCGAGGGCCACAACTTCATCGTGCACTACCAGGATCGTCCGGGCGTCCTCGGAACGCTCGGCACCGTCCTCGGCAATGCCGGCATCGACATCCAGGCTGCAGCTCTGAGCCAGGACGCCGAGGGCCCGGGTGCGACGGTCATCCTCCGCGTCGACCGCGTGGTGGGAGACGCCGAGGTGGCGCAGATCGTCGAGCAGCTCGACGCGCGCGTCGCGCAGGTCGACCTGTCCTGACTTTTCCGGGGACGCCCACGGGCGCACTCGAACCCAGCATCGTCCGGTGGCCGCGACCGTCTCTGCAC
>JAEZDV010000121.1 GCA_023417985.1 Actinomycetes bacterium
GTTCGGGGCCTTCTTCGTTGTGCGGCAGGTCGGTTTCTCCCGCCTCGTGGGGCGCGCCGCAGTGATGTCGAGGCGTTTTGGGGATTGCGCCCAGTATGCGCTACTGTTTCTTCAGCGCCCGCGGGAGCGGGTGCTACCGGCATGTCCCTCGTGGACGTCGGTCCGAGTGGCGGAATGGCAGACGCGCTAGCTTGAGGTGCTAGTGTCCTATTAACGGACGTGGGGGTTCAAGTCCCCCCTCGGACACTCCCGGCAGTTCCACGAACTGCAACCACACGAGGTCACGAACTCGAAAGAGATCGCGGCCTCGTTTTTGTCATCTCCTCGCTTGGGTAGGTGTTCGGTGCTGCCGAGATCGAGCACTCCGGAAGTCACCGGCTGGAACCGGAGTAGCCGGAACGGGATGGGGGTACTCAACCCGACATGTCCACCAGTTCGCGAGGCCCAGGCGAGTCGGACTCCGACTTCTCGCCCTCCCCGGAGCGCAGCGGCGCCTCCGTCCCCAGAACGGGCGCGACGCCCGAGCCCGATGCTTCCGGTGCTCTGCACCCCGATGTCGCCCGGCGTAAAGGCATCAGACGCACTCGAACCGGTGCGATCTGGACAGCACTGCTGGCGGGCGTCCTGATCCTGCTGTTGCTGCTGGTGTTCATCCTGCAGAATCTCGACAGCATCACCCTCGAACTGTTCGGGTGGGACTTCTCGCTCCCGCTGGGCGTGGCGTTGCTCTTCGCGGCCATTGCCGGCGCAGTGATCGTCGGTCTCTCCGGGGGCTTGCGGATTCTGCAACTCCGTCACGCCGCCAACCGCCAGCGCACCCTCGGCACCGGACGCTAGCGCGACGACGTATGCCGGCTGGGAGGATCAGCCGGCATACCGCTGCATGAGCTCGCGGCCGATCCGCACCAGCTCCGATTGCACCGACGCCGGCTCGGCCACCTCGACTTCGCCGCCCCAGCCGGCGAGGTTTCGGGCGATGTCCAGCGGGGTGGGTGCGGCGATCCGGACACGGCTACGCCCGTCGTCGAACTCCGCATCGATGTGGCAGTGGCGGCCGAAGTGGTCGCGCAGGATGGGGACGTACCGGGTCTCGATGAGGACCGTCGCCCAAGTGCCGGAACGCTTTTGCTCGACTGCCCCCACCACCTCGTTCCATGCCCTGTCGAGCGCGAAGTCGTCCGGCCGTTCCGCGATCTCGTCGGTCGCTTCCACCTCGACGATCCGATCGATGCGGAAGGTGCGCTGCCCCCGCTCGGTGCCCGCGATCAGATACCAGATGTCGTCCTTGTCGACGAGTCCCCAGGGCGCGACCGTGCGCTCCGACCGGTGCCCTCGAGCATTGATGTAGGTCAGCCGCACCTTCCGGCGGCGCACGACGGCGTTCTGCAGGAGGTCGACCGAGTCCGGCCGAGGCCTGTCGAGTCCACTCCACCCGGTGCGGTCGCTCATGACCGCGCCGGCCGCTGCTTCCGCATCGGCGCGAAACGTCTGCGGCAGGGCGCGGACGAGCTTGCGCAGAGCGGTCCTGGCCTCCCCCGAGATCGCGGCCGACGGGCCCACCAGCAGAAACAGCGCCTGCGTTTCGGTGGCCGAAAGCCCACTCAGATCGGTGCGGGCGCCACCGACCAGCGCCCAGCCGCCACCGCGACCGGGCTGCGGGTAGACGGGGATCCCCGCCATTGTCAGCGCTTCGAGGTCGCGCCGGGCCGTCGCTACCGACACCTCGAGTTCTTCGGCGAGTTGCCCGGCGGTCACCCGGCCCCGCTGCTGGAGAAACAACAAGGCTGCGACGAGACGGTCTGCGCGCACGACTCCAACTATGCCCGGGAAAGTGCTCAGTTGATGAGCACTTCACGGAGAAGAGTGGTTCTCACGGGAAGGAACGAGAAAGGACAACCGACATGCTGCGAGGACTCACCACCACCAACTTCGTCGTCGACGACCTCGACTCTGCCGTGACCTGGTACACCGAACTGCTCGGCATCGAGCCCTACTTCGTCCGTGAAGCAGAGGGGACGACGGCGTACGCCGAGTTCCGCGTCGGGGACTTCGAGCACGAACTCGGATTCATCGACCGCAGGTTCACCCCTCCGGGCCGGAGCAGCACGGAAATCGGTTCGGCGCTCACCTATTGGGCCGTGGACGATGTCGAGAAGGCATACGAACGGTTGCTCTCGATGGGGGCTGCACCGCATGAGGGCGTAACCGAGCGCGGACCGGGATTCGTCACCGCGTCGGTCGTCGATCCGTTCGGCAACGTGCTCGGCGTGATGTACAACCAGCACTATCTCGACACCGTCGAGTCCGCGAAGGGGCACTGACATGGATATCGTGGCGAGCAGCGCCGAAGTGTGGCGAGACTGGCTGGAAACGCACGGCCGGTCCGAGACCGAAGTCTGGTTGATCATCGCGCACAAGGACAGTGGAAGGCCGAGCCTGCGATACCACGAGGCAGTCGAGCACGCGCTCTGTTACGGCTGGATCGACGGCCTGCACCGCAAGCACGACGCTCACAGCTCGCGGCTGCGGTTCACCCCTCGACGGCCGCGAAGCAACTGGAGTGCGCTCAACCGTGAACGCGCCGAGCGGATGATCGAGCAGGGCCTGATGACCGAGGCCGGACAGGCCACGATCGACCTGGCCGAGAAGCGCGGAACCTGGACGGAGGCGACCGCCGAGATACGTGTGAATCGGCACGAGCGCGGCTGAAGACGTCCCTTGCCGCCGGCCCGGCTCCCGGAAGCAGGTACGGCCCCGAACCGAATCGGTTCGGGGCCGTACCTTTTCGAGCGATTCCGCGAGGACGAGGTCAGCCTCGCCGACCCTTACGGAAGTATCGGATCGGCCCGAAGAAGTTCACCGCGATCACGAGCGCCCACTTCAGCTTGCTCCCGTTGACCTTGTCCGCCGGGCGGGTCGCCAGGTCCGCCCAGGCCGTCGCCGCCAGCGACAACTGCACGGACGCGAGAATGAGAACCACTGCCTGCTGCCACGGGGCTAGGTCGGCAAACTTCTTCTTCGAGGTCCGTCTCGTCACAGTCCGGTTCATCGTTTCCTCCAAGAGCGACATAGCGACGTGGGGGGGGGCGGGCCCGCCCCCTATGATTATTTTTTAAGC
>JAEZDV010000177.1 GCA_023417985.1 Actinomycetes bacterium
CAGTTGGTGTAGACGATCGACGGGTTAAGGGCCGCAACGTCGTCGTAGCCGAATCCGAGCTTCGCTATCGCCGTGGCGCGCATCGAATGAATGAACACATCGGCGTCGAGGATCAACTCCCGCAGCGTTGCCGCTCCTTCGGTGGTGCGCAAATCCAGCACGACACTGCTTTTGCCGCGGTTGACGTTGACGAAGACACCACCCATTCCCGGTTCGGGCCCGACCGAGATGTAGCGGGTGTTGTCACCTGCCGGCGGTTCGATCTTGATCACGTCCGCCCCCATGTCGGCCATGATCTGGGTGCAGTACGGACCCATCACCATTGCCGTCAGGTCGACGACTCGCACTCCTGACAGGGGACCTCGGTGTTTCATCGACAGAACCTCGCTGCTGCGTCGGGTCGGAGTCCCGGAGACGCACGCGGGCCTTCCGGGAACGGCGCAAAACTATCAGATGAATCTTTACAAGGATAGTGGTATGACTGGGTGGTGGACAGAACCAGCGCCCTCTCGGGCACGATCGACACGGTGCTCGATGCCGCGCTCGCAGCCCACCCCGACGCGCCGGCGATCGATGCCGCATCCGGGGTCTGGTCGTACGCCCAGCTCGACGACCGGGCACGACGCGTGGCGGGAGCGCTGTGGTCACTCGGCGTCCGGCCCGGCGACCGAGTCGCCGCGTGCCTCCCCAACGACCTCGACATCGTCGCCGCATTCCACGGCGCCCAACGCGTCGGCGCGATCTGGGCAGGCATCGGCGAAGCGCTGTCCGAGCCCGAACAGCAACATCTGCACGACATCTGCGAACCGACGGTCGTGCTCGCCGGCGCGCAGTACAAACCGGGTGGGCACAGGTGTGTCGATCCCGACCGCTGGGCCGAACTGCTCGACAACGACCTCCACAGCCCGCAACTCGCACACGACCTCGATCAGCCCGCCGGAATCGCTTTCACCAGTGGGACTTCCGGGTCACCGAAGGCCGTGGTGCACAGCCAGCGCAACCTGCTCCTGTCCGGGGCCGTGCTCGTCGCCACCCGCGGCTGGGGACCGGAACTCCGCAAGGGAGACAGCTTCCCCCTCACCATCCTCAACCTCATGGTGCTCTCCACTCTCCTCACCGCCCAAGCCGGCGGGTGCGCGGTGATCATGGACCGCCGCGACCTCGAGGGCGTCGCTGAGTGGATCTCCTCCCGCCGCGTCACCGTATGGAACGGGGCTCCCGCCCAGCTCTACGATCTCGCCGCGCGCCCGGACCTCGATCTCGGGTCTCTTCGTGAAGTGTGGAGCGGCGGCAGCGACACCCCCGACACCCTGCGCCGCGCCTTCGCCGACGCGCACGGCCTGGTACCGCGGGTCACCTACGGCCTCACGGAGGCACCCACCGTCGTATCGATCGATCCGGCCGGCGCGCAATGGAAGCCGGGCACGAGCGGACAGGTGCTCCCCCAGTACGACGTCGCCGCTTACGACGACGACGGTCACCGCCTCCCTCCGGGTGAGCCCGGAGAGCTGAGGCTGTCCGCCGCCACCAGCGGTCCGTGGGCCGGCGCGTGGACACCGATGCTCGGTTACCTCGAGGCAGGGTCCATCCGGCCACCGGAACCCGGAACGATCGCCACCGGCGACATCGGAACCGTCGACGATGACGGCTGGCTCACCGTCGTCGACCGCAAGAAACTCGTCATCATCCGGGGTGGGGCCAACGTCTACCCGCTCGAAGTCGAACGCGTCATCGCCACCCACCCCGACATTACGAAGGTCGCGGTGTACCCGGTACCGGACGACCGACTCGGGCAACGTGTCGCCGCTGTCGTCGAAACTTCCGGTGCACAACCGGATTTCGACGCGCTCACCGAGCTGTGCCGCGGTGAGCTTTCCCCGTACAAGGTCCCGGAGATCTGGACCCGGATCGACTGCCTGCCCGTCAACGCCATGGGCAAGATCCAGCGTGCCGGCTTGTACGAACTCGTCGATGCACACCGCCGCTCCGGGCGTGACGACACATGACGACCTGCTCGCAGATCGGTCCGCCCATGAAATCGAGGAGTGCCCTGTGGCGTTGAACAACGAGATCGCCGCCCGGATGTTCGGCCTGGAAGGCCGGGTGGCGATCGTGACGGGTGCGTCGTCGGGACTCGGCGCGACCGTCGCAGAGACGCTGGCGGGGTTCGGGGCGAAGGTGGCGGTCGTCGCCCGGCGGAAGGACCGGCTCGAGGAACTGGCCGAACGGATCGGTGGCATCGCGGTAGCGGCCGATCTGACCGATCTCGACGGAATCGGCGAGGTGGTGCCGGGCGTTGCGGAAAGGCTCGGGCCGCCAGAGATCCTGATCAATGCGGCCGGAGGCATGTTCACCGAGGAACGGGCGGAGTCGGAACCACTCGACGCGATGCGCCGCACCCTCGATCTCAACCTTCTGGCGCCCTTCCGGCTCGCACAGGACGTCTTCCCGCACATGCGGGCAGTCGGCCGGGGCACGATCGTCAACGTGTCGTCCATCAGCGGGCGGGTCGGTGTACCCGGGATCCCCCAGGCCTCCTACGCAGCGAGCAAACTCGGGCTGTCCGGACTGACGGCCGAACTCGCGGTGCAGTGGGCACGACACTCCATCCGCGTGAACACCGTGGCGCCCGGCTTCTTTCGCAGCGAGATCACCGGCCCGCTCTACGAAAGCGAACGAGCATCGGAGTACCTGCGGCGAAACACTCCGCTACCGAAGGACGGTACCGCCGACGACATTGTCGGAGCCGTGGTGTGGCTTGCCGGTGACGCCGGTAGTTACGTCACCTGCCAGACCATCGTCGTGGACGGCGGGTGGACTGCCCGCTAACCCTCTCCGTCAACCGGTGAGGACGCCGGTACCGACCGCCTCACCGACGCTTACGGCCGCGGCCGCTGAGTCAGCGCCTTCGGGAAAGTGGTGCGCCCCGAAATGCCCGGGGCGTACCTGACGGATGCTAGCGCCGGAGCGGCAGCCACTCGGCGGAACCTCGGCGACGGCATTTCGCCGGCTGAAGCCCTGGGTGAACCGGTATGGGTCTTCATGCCTTCGGGCAGGTTGATGATCTGGACTGCACGGACATGTCGCGCAACACTCGGACTGCAACTGCGCGCACATCGTCGAGCGTTACGTCCTCGAGAGCGGTGTCGTCGCCCACTTCCGAATCGAAGCCCCGATCAGCAATATGAGTATCGAAACTCGAACTCGGGTCCGCGTCGGCGGGCGGTCTCGGAAGTCTGTCCATGATTCGGAGCGCTCAGATAATCGAGCCATGGAACGGCTGATCGACTTCTCGCAGAAGCACCCGGTTGCGCCACACACGTGCGTGGCGCAACCGGGCGGTGCCTTGCGTCCCCGAGACCCACCGGACCGCAACCCGCGGCCGTTCCGACCGATGCGGCGGCCACCGGCAACGCTCGTGGCAACTGCCACCCCCGTCACGGTTTTCGCGGGTGCGGCGGCGAGCGGTGCTAACCGGTGACCCAGATCTCCTCGGGCAAGGGCGATCCGAGTGCGTATACGCTCACGCCCTGCACGTTCTCGCCCCACACGACGGCCGGGACCGCGCGGTAATACCAGATCCCGGGGTTGAGTTCGAGTAGGCGCTCCTGGACGGTTTTGTAAGCGGCTGTGCGCTCTTCGACGGTCACACCCGTGCGGCCGGCGTCCAGTGCCGCGTTCAGCTCCGCATCGTTCACTCCCACGGTGTTGCCGGAAGAGTCCTTGTGGAACGCGAGCCACAGCGGGTTGTCGGGGTCCTGGATGACGGCCGACGAGATGAGCATGTCGAAATCACGTGCAGCGGTACGGGCAGTCGCCTGCGCGTAGTCGACGACGTCTACCTTCGCCTCGACGTTCTGGAACGCGCCCAGCTGGGCCTGAAGTGCCTCGCCGAGTGTGCGGCTTTCCGTCGTCGGGTAGGAGAGGAACGTGAAGGAGACCGGCTTGCCTTCGGCCGCAAGCTCGTCGAAGAGCTTCTGTGCGGCGGCGGGATCGGTTTCCTTGAGCGGGATATCGCTGAAGAACTGTGAGTTCTCCTCGAAAAGGGTGTCGGGGATCTGGCCTTCGTCGTTGTATACCGCCGTGTTGATCGCATCGAGATCCACGGCGAGAGAGACCGCCCGGCGTGCGCGTGCGTCGTCGAAGGGAGCCCGCGCAAAGTTCATGCCGACGAACTGCCCACCGCCGGTCGGTACCACCGTGCTGTTCAGTCCCGCTGCTTCGATCTTGTTCAGACTCGCCCAGTTCGTCTCGGACGCGAGGTCTGCGGCGCCGGTCGTCATCGCGTTCACACGCTGGTTCGTGTCGCTCACCGTGCGGATGACGAGTTCGTCGAGGTACGGCTTGGGCGCGTCCCAGTAATCCGGATTCTTCGTCAGTTCGATGGCGTCCTGACGCGTCCACGATGCCAGGGTGAACGGCCCCGCACCGACGGGGTTCGCGTCGAATTCCGCTTGGCCCTTCGCCAGTGCGGCCGGAGAAGCGATCCAGTTCAGCGAACTTCCGACGATCGACTGGGCGTAGTGCGGGTTCGGGGATCTCATCGTCACCCGCAGCGTGGTCGGGTCTTCGACCTGCGTCTCCGCGATCTGCGCGGCCCAGCGACCGGAGGTCGAGCCGAGGGCCGGATCGACGAGACGATCCCAGTTGTACTTGACTGCGGCCGCATCGAGCGGCGTGCCGTCCGTGAACATGAGGTCGGGCTGGAGGGTCAGGGTGAACGTCGCCCCACCGTCGGTGGTGGAGAAGTCGGTCGCCATCTTGTACTCGATGTCGAGGGACTCGACGTCATTGGTCATCAAGGTCCCGTACAGCGCGTTGCCGAGGGCCGGCTGGAACGCCCAATAGTTGGTCAGCGCAGCGGGATCGAGTGATCGCGGCTCCCCGGTCTGCAAGACGGTGAGGGAACCGCCGGCGACCGGATCGCCGACGGGGGCGCTCGAGCCACCCGAAGCGGAACTCGACTCGCCGCACGAACTCAGCAGCAGGGCCGCGGCACAGGCCACGGCCGCCGCCGGCAGAAAACGTCTCTGTCTGAACATCAGGACCTCTCGGTAAGAACGGAACAGCGGGACGAGGCAGCGACCTGCATCGGTCGCTTTCGAAGGACACGGGCAGAGATGCCGACGCGACGAGGAGAAAGGCCGCCCGCCCGTCGTAGATGGTGATCGCGATCACAGGGAGTATCACCGGTCGGCGCCGAACATTCAAGTATTGCCATCCTTGTAATGATTGAAGTACGGTGCGATTCGATGCAGAGTCCGAACGCAACACGGGCGGACCGAGGAAGGAAGTTCCAACAGATGTTTGCGGCACTATTGATCGAAAAAGACGACGCCGGCCAGACGGTGACGCGGAAGAACCTCGAGGACAGCGATCTGCCCGACGGCGACGTCACCGTCGACGTCGAATACTCGACCCTGAACTTCAAGGACGCACTTGCGATCACCGGCAAATCGCCTGTGGTGCGCAAGTTCCCGATGGTTCCCGGTATCGACCTCGCGGGGGTCGTCACCGACAGCACACACAGCGACTGGTCACCAGGCGATCGGGTCGTTCTCAACGGTTGGGGTGTCGGCGAAACCCATTGGGGCGGATTGTCCCAGCGCGCACGGCTGAACGGGGACTGGCTCGTGCCGCTGCCCGCCGAATTCACCGCGCGGCAAGCGATGGCTATCGGCACAGCCGGATACACCGCAAGCCTGTGCGTGGACGCACTCCTCGATTTCGGCGTGACTCCGGATCAGGGCGAAGTTCTCGTCACCGGCGCAACCGGCGGCGTCGGCAGTGTCGCCATCGCCTTGCTGACGAAAGCCGGATTCGCGGTAGCGGCCGCGACCGGCAAGACGTCCGAGGCCGAATACCTCCAGGAACTCGGCGCGTCCACCGTCATCGACCGCGCGGACCTGTCCGCGCCCGGCAAACCGATGCAGAAGGAACGCTGGGCGGCAGTCGTCGACACCGCCGGCAGCCACACGCTCGCGAACGCATGTGCCCAAACCCGATACGGCGGCGCCGTCGCCGCATGCGGGCTGGCACAGGGGATGGACCTCCCTGCTTCGGTTGCGCCGTTCATCCTGCGCGGAGTGTCTCTCCTCGGCATCGACAGCGTCATGGCGCCGCGCGAACGACGCGTCGCCGCATGGGCGCGCCTGTCCCGCGATCTCGGCACGAGCGCGCTCGAGGCCATCGCCCGGGAAGTATCGCTCGACGAAGCGATCACCGCGGCAGACCAACTCATGGACGGCACGGTGCGTGGACGCATCGTCGTCGACGTCAACCGATAACCGGGAGCACCGATGACCAAGAAATCAGCAGAGACCGAAATCGTGGAACTGGACCTGTCCGACGTCGACCATCGCGTGGGCAAGCCAGTCGGCGGTGGACAGCTGTGGGATCCGTGCAGTACCTCCGACATTCGCCGTTGGGCGATGGCAATGGACAACCCCAATCCCCTCCACTGGAACGAGACCTTCGCGCGCGAGTCGAAGTTCGGGGGTCTCGTCGCTCCCCAGTCCATCGCGGTCGCGCTCGACTTCGGGCACGGCGCCGCGCCCGCGTGCGTCGGCTACATCCCGAACAGTCACCTGATCTTCGGCGGCGAGGAATGGTGGTTCTACGGCGTCCCGGTGCGTCCCGGCGACAAGCTCTTCCAGGATCGCCGCTTCCACGACTACAAGGTCACGGAAACCAAGTTCGCCGGCCCCACGATGTTCTCGCGTGGCGACACCTCACACACCAATCAGCACGGTGCTCTCGTCGCCCGTGAGCGTTCCACCGCAATCCGCTACCTCTCGGCCGAAGCCACCAAGCGTGGCATGTACGAGAATCAATTGGGCGAGATCAAGAAGTGGACCAACGAGGAACTCCTCGAGATCGAGGCCCTGCGCCACGAATGGCTGCTGTCCAATTGGGCCGGCAAGTCGCCGCACTTCGACGAGGTCAAGGTCGGCGACACCCTCCCCCGCCGCGTGATCGGGCCGCACACCATCGCCTCCTTCACCACGGAGTACCGGGCCTTCCTCTTCAACATCTGGGGCACGTTCGAATGGGTTGCGCCCGAGGGTGTCGAAGACCCCTGGGTGAACCAGGACCCGGGCTGGGTCGAGGGATTCGGCTTCGACGAAGAAGGCGCCATGATCGACCCGCGCAAGCGTGACGGTCTGTACGTCGGCCCTTCACGGGGGCATATCGACGCAGAGAAGGCCGGTGAGGTCGGCATGGCGCGCGCATACGGCTACGGCGCCACGATGGGCGCCTGGTGCACCGACTTCCTGGCCAACTGGGCCGGACACGAAGGCATGGTCCGCCACATCAAGTCCGACTTCCGCGGACCTGCTTTCGAGGGCGACGTGACGTACTTCGACGCCGAGGTCGTGGGCAAGGAGACCGACACCACGTGGGGTGTGCCCCTCGTCCAGGTCAAGCTGCGCCTGACCAATCAGGACGGCAACGTCCTCGTCTCCTCCACCGCCGAGGTCGAGCTGCCGCTCTGACGGCACCGCAGACAAGGGAGTCATCATGAGCACTGGGACGACAACGGAAGTGGTGGAGTCCGTTTCGATTGTGTCGGGACCTCCGCTGAGCGACGAGCCCGGTCTGGGCGCTCTCACCCTGCCCGGTTTCCTGCGCGAAGTGACCGAGTTGTACAGCGATCGCGAAGCGCTCGTGCTGCACGACGCGGACGGCACCACACGCTGGACCTACGCCGACCTGTGGGAACGTGCGATCGGGGTGGCACGGGCACTGCGCGGAGTCGGACTCACCAAGGACGGCCGCGTCGGCGTGTTGATGACGAACCGGCCCGAATGGATCGCGGCGGTGTTCGGTACCTCGCTGGCCGGTGGAGTCGCCGTCACGTTGAGTACCTTTTCGACACCCTCGGAACTCGATTACATGCTCGAGACTTCCGGGGTGTCGGTTCTGCTGTTCGAGCGCAATGTGCTCAAGACGGATTTCGCAGCGACCCTGGCCGCGTTGGAACCACGGATCGGTACCGACGCTGCCGGCGGGGTGCAGTCGGTGAAATACCCCTTCCTGCGCTACACCGCGATGGTGGGCGTCCCGGACGCGGATGTGCAGATCCCGTCCTGGGACGAGTTTCTCGCCCGCGGAGAGACACAGAACCGCGCACTGGTGGAGGCCTCCGCGGCGGCCGTCCGGCCCAGCGACGTCGCTGTGCTGTTCTTCTCCTCGGGTTCGACGAGCAAGCCGAAGGGAATTCTCAGTGCCCACCGCGGCGTAAGTATCCAGATGTGGCGCTTCCGGCGCATGTACCGGTTCGCGCCCGAGCACAACATCCGATGCTGGACGGCCAACGGCTATTTCTGGTCCGGCAACTTCGCGATGGCGCTGGGCAACACCCTCGCCAGCGGAGGATCTCTGGTGCTGCAACCCACGTTCGATCCGGTCGGGGCGCTCGACCTGATCGAAAAGGAGCGGGTGAACTTCCCCTTCGCCTGGCCTCATCAATGGGCACAACTCGTCGGCGCGCCCAACTGGAACGCAGCCGATCTGAGCAGCCTGCTCTACGTCGACTTCAATACCCCGGTCGCGCGGCATCCCACGGTCAACGCGGAATGGTACGAGCCCAGCCACGCGTACGGGAACACCGAAACGTTCACCATCAGCGCGTGTTTCCCGGCGAACACCCCGCCGGAGGTGGCGGCCGGTAGCAGTGGCGAACCGCTGCCCGGCGTGACGATCTCGATAGTCGAACCGCTGACAGGCGAGGTCCTTCCGCGCGGTGAGCGGGGTGAGATCTGTGTGAAGGGGCCGACCCTGATGCTCGGGTACGTCGGCACACCGCTCATCGAGACACTCGACGACCACGGGTTCTTCCACACCGGCGACGGCGGCTACGTCGACGAGACCGGTCGGCTGTTCTGGGAAGGACGGCTCACCGACATCATCAAGACCGGTGGCGCGAACGTCTCCCCTCTCGAGGTCGACGAGGCACTGGTGGCCCATCCCGCAGTGAAAGTCGCCCGTACCGTGGGTGTCCCGCACGACACGCTCGGTGAGGTCGTGGTGTCCTGCATCGTCGCGCACTCGGGGGCGAGCGTCGACGCCGACGAAATCCGGTCGTACCTACGCGAACGACTCGCGAGCTACAAGGTGCCGCGTCAGGTGCTGTTCTTCGAAGAAGACGAGATCAGCCTCACAGGCAGCGCAAAGATCAAGTCGAACGAGATCCGGGACCTCGCCGTCGCGCGTCTCGGGTAAAAGAACTTTGGTTGCTTTCTGTCCGCTGAGCGGGCAGAAAGCAACCAAAGTTGTGAGCTCAGCCGCAGGTCGGTGTCGGAACGTCTCCCGTCCGCGCCTTGTCGACGAAAGCTTTCGCCTCGGAGAACGATTCCTCGAGCACCCCGCGATGGTCTGCACCGTCGTAGACGCTGTATGTCAGTGCGGCTCCGTTGCCGCACAACGCTTCGGTGACCCGGTCGGTGGCCGCCCGAGAGACGAGGACATCCGCGGTGCCCTGCACGACCAGCGTCGGCACCACCGGCGCGAGTGACTCGAGTTCCTGGGTCGCGTAGTACTCCCCGAGACGGCTCATGTCCGCGTCCGGCGCGAACAGGTTGACGACGGGAACCGTTGCGGCCACCTCGCGAACGTCGTCCATGCACCCGGTGCGCGCCGCGGTGAGCAGCGGTCGCGCGGAGTCGGTGAGCATCGCGTCGGCCGAGAGGCTCGGGTCGGCCGCTTCCGCCCCGAGCAGCAGGACCGGCAGGAAGCTCAACGCCTGCTCGATGCCGGGTCCGCCGGACGCGAAGTAGCCCGCGACGTCGCTGGTCCTGCTTCCGGGTGCGAGTACCACCGCTGCTTGGAGTTCGAGTTCCGGAGCGCGATCAGGACCACCGGCCGCCGTGTACAACGCGGCGTGTCCACCTTGACTGTGCCCGATCACCGTCCAGCGACTCCCGACGCCGGCATCGAGTTCACGCGCCGCACGCACGATGTCGACGACCGAATTCCTCGCGCTCTCGCCGTTCATGTAGGGATGGCCACCGGGTGTACCGAGCCCCTCGTAATCGGTCTGGACCACGACGTTCCCGTCGGCGACCCAGCGATCGAGCATCGCACCTGCTCTCGAGACGTAACTGTGCGCGGGACCACCGACCGTGTCGGCCGAGGGAGCGCAGGCATCGCCGACACCCGTCGTGCCGTGGGCCCAGCTGACAACCGGCCATCCGCCTTCCGGCGCGTCCCCTCGCGGAATCGCGACGGTGCCGGACACCAGAACCGGTTGTCCGGTCGCGTCCTCGGACACGTAAGTGATCAACTCGGTGCGCACTGCGCTCGGCAGCGCTGCAGCGGTCACCAGTTCCCGGTGCGTGACCAGGGACCCGGGCGTCAGTTCACGCCGATCCGCGGATTCGCCGTTCGCGCACCCCGCGACGCCCAGCATCGAGACAAGCACGAAAGCCACCAGGACGGAACGGGTAGAGGAATCGTTCATGCAACTCCCTAAGAAGAATGTATTAATAATTCAGGTGAGCTTCTTAGTACAGTAGGTGCATGGCAGTGTCAACGGGTCGCGTCGCCCTTCTGGACGCGGCGGAGAAACTGGTCGCCCTCAAGGGTATTCATGGGACGTCCGCGCGGGAACTCACCAAAGCCGCCGGTCAGCGGAACAACTCGGCGATTGCCTACCACTTCGGGTCGTGGCACGGACTGCTCGACGCGGTCTGGAGTCGGCACACACCACGGATCAACATCGAACGCGCCACGCTCTTGGAAGTCTCCGAACTCGACTCACCACCCACGCTCGAACGCCTGGTACACGCGTACGTGCATCCGATCGCCACGGAGGTCGCCCGTGGGAATCCGAGCTACTGGGCACGTTTCAACGAGCAGTGGCTCGCCGCCGCGCCGCTCGATTTTCTCACCGTTCCCGGGCCGGAATCCGTCGGCGCCGATTACTACCCCAGCGACGAGTCACTCGACGTGCTGACCACGCTTCTGACCCGGATCGTGCAAACACTCGACCTGCCGGACAGCGACGCGCGACGCCGCGTAGGACTGATGGTGCGCTTCGTCATCGGCTCGTTCGCCACGTGGGAACGTGCTCGGGACAACGGGTCTGCGCCGGATCTGGCGGAGTTCGAGAACGAGATCCTCGACCTCGCGTGCGCGATGGTGCGTGTCCCGCAGCGGTGAACCGGAGGTTCCGGCTTCAGGCGGTTCCGGTCCGGTATCGCTGGGCCAACCGGCTGCGATGGACAGCAGGCGACCCGAACAGCGCACGATTCAACGTCGCCCGCTTGAGGTACACGTGGATGCCGCTCTCCCACGTGTATCCCATTCCCCCGTGCAACTGCATCGCCTTGCCGGCGACGTCCACAGCCCCCGCACACACATACGACTTGGCCATCGACACCGCCACCTGCGCGTCGTCGTCCCTCTGCGCGACGGCCCGTACCGCAGCATCGACGAGCCTGCGCGCAACAGTGACGTGGACGAGCATGTCGGCGCAGGCGTGTTTCACCGCCTGGAACGAACCGATCCTGCGGCCGAACTGTTCTCGCTCGCCGACGTAGGCGACCGTGGTCTCGAGCATCGCCTCACTCAGCCCCAGGCTGTCGCATGCCACCGCGACCGCAGCTCGATCCTCGAGGTGTCGCAGGTCCGCCCGGGCGTCACCCCGGAATCGCCATACCGATTCGGGCGCGACACGTACACCGCCCGCGAGAACGGAACCGAAGCTGCGGGTCTCGTCGAGCACGGGTTGCTCGGTGACCACCAGTCCGGGTGCCCGGGGATCGACCTCGACGACCACGACTGTGCCGTCGGGTTCCTCGGCCGGAACGAGGAGACGGTCCGCGCCGGGAACCCCGGACACGAAGCTTGCTGTGCCGTCGAGGACGGCACCGCCGGGGCCGGACTCGAGACGGAAGTGCGTCTGCCCTCGCGACTGCTCCCCTGCCGCGACGAAGACGGGCGCGCACGCTCCGGACACGGTGTCGCGGAGCAACCGGTCACGCTCGCGGCCGGGTTCGAGCAGACCGAGCGCCCCTACCCCGAGCACGGCAACCGCGGGATATCTGCTGTCGGCGGCTGCACGACCGATCTCACGGAGCACCACGGCCACCTCCGCGAAAGTTGCGTCGGCGCCGTCGAAGTCGCCGGTTGCCTCGAATCCCAGCCAGCCGGCTCCTGCGATGGCCGACCATCCCGGCGCGGAGGGACGCTTCCCGAGAAGATCCCGGGCCACGGCCCGCACGTCGTCGTGGAACTCCGAGAGGTCCGCGAGTGAATCCGTCATCGAGTGCCTCCCGGTTCGCGGGGCAGGCCGAGGCCACGCTCCCCGATGATGGTGCGCTGGATCTCGCTGGTCCCACCCGGAATGGTCCATTCCCATGAACCGATGAAGTCGAGCACCCATGCACCCGACTCCCACCCGCTCGAGAGCGGCTTCCGTAGGTCGGTGTGGGCGGTGAGACCGGCGACCTCGGTGCCGAAATCGGTCATGCGCTGAAGCAATTCGCTGTAGTACAACTTGACGATCGAGGCATCGGCGGGCCCGGGCCGGTCGTCGGACACGAAGTCGGAGCAGAGGGCGCGCAGGCCGGTGAGCTCGATTTCGAGCTGTGCGAGCCGGTCGGCGACCAGCGGGGAGTCCAGTGGGACGGTCCCGTCCGGGCCCGGTCGTGAGGACAGGTCGACGAGCCGGCGAAATCCACCGTTGCCCAGTCGCTCGGCAAGCTCGAGCATGGTCATTCCGCGTTCGGCGCCGAGTGTCTCCTGGGCCACCCTCCAGCCTTCGTTCACGGGGCCGGCGAGATCCGTTGCCGGGATTACGACGTCGTCGAGGAAGATCTCGCAGAAATGCGATTCACCGGTCGCCTGCCGGATGGGCCGTACCTCGATTCCTGGCAGGCTCATATCCATGAGGAAGTACGAGATGCCGCGGCGCTTCGGGGCATCGGGATCGGTCCGGGCCAGCAGGAGACAGCGGTCGGCGTGCATCGCACCGCTCGCCCACAGCTTCTGCCCGTTCACGACGTAGACGTCGCCGTCCCTGCGGGCGCTGGTCGTCAGAGACGCCATATCGGAGCCGGCGCCGGGTTCGGAGAACCCCTGGCACCAGATCTCGCCGTCGAGGATGGCGGGCAGGTGCCGCGCGCGCTGGTCATCGGTGCCGGCAGCGAGCAATGTCGACGCGGCGTGGTGGATCGAGACGAAGGGCAGCACCAGCCGGGGGGCGTCGTGGGTGGCCAGTTCCTGATACAGCACGACCTGTTCGGCGACGGACATTCCTCCGCCCCATTCCCCGGGCCAGTGGGGGACGGCGTACCCGGCTCCGCGCAGCTCCTGGAACCAGTCCTTCTGGAACCGGACGAATTCCTCGCCGGGTACACCTGTCTGTGCCCTGCGCCAATCCTCTGGGATGTGAGTGCGGCACCAGTCGCGGACAGTGGTTCGGAAATCCTCGAGGGTGGATGTCGCGGACCTCATCGCGTCGGCTCCTTCTGCCTCGACGCGCTCTTGCGGAGCGCGATCAACCGCTCCCGGTGCTCGTCGGACTGCATGGTCGCGACCTCGGCCGCGAACCCTGCCTGCATGGGGCCGCCGAGCGCTTGGGACAGGTACATGTTGACGACCCGTTTGGTGGCCCGCAATGCCTGGGCAGGTTGCGCAGCGAGACGGGCGGCGAGCCGGCGGGCTTCGGGGAGCAGGTCGTCGGCTGCGGTCACGCGGGTTGCCAGACCGAGTCCGACTGCGGTCGCGGCCGGAATCCTGTCGCCGGTGTAGAGGTATTCGCGCGAACGCATGATCGGGGTGAGCAGCGGCCAGAAGGCGGCGCCGCCGTCCCCTGCGACCAATCCGACGGCGACGTGCGGGTCTGCCAGGTACGCCTTCTCCGACATCAGGACCACGTCACACAACACCGCGACGCTGCAGCCGAGACCGACCGCCGGACCGTTCACCGCAGCGATCACCGGCAGCGGAAAGCGGAGCATCTCGTCGATGATTTCGGCACCCTCGCGGATGCTCTCGTCGCGGGCGACCGGATCGTCGAGGAAGGAGGTGATCCAGTCGAGGTCACCGCCTGCGCTGAAAGCGCGGCCCGCGCCGGTGAGGATCACCACCGCCGCCCCGGGGTCGGCTGCCAGTTGCCGCCATACGGTCGCGAGCGCCCGATGCAGCTTCTCGTCGACCGCGTTGAGTTCGTCGGGACGGTTGATCTCGACGATCCGGATCGGACCTTCACAGGTCACCGTCAGTGCATCCGGGAAGTCGTAGTTCATCGCGTTGCTTTCTCATGAGAGTCACCGAACAGCCCGGTCAGACCGTGCCGCCCGACACGACGGGTAAGCGCGTCGAGGGTTCCGGACGGTCCCCACGGTGTGCGCCGAATCGGCAAGCTGTACCGGGAGACCCACGACAGCGTCGTCTCGTCGCAGAATCCGCTCGCGCCGTGCAACTGATGCGCGACCCGGAACACCGTCTGTGCCGCTTCGACAGCTGCCAATCTCAGTGCGAGTGCGTCGTCGACCGCTTCGGGGTTACCCGCCTGGATGCTCCACAGGGTGTACTTGGCGAGTACGTCCACGCCGGTCCGTTCGACTTCCGCCTCGGTGAGCTGGAACTGGACTCCTTGCAGTTTCGCCAGCGGGGCCCCGAACTGTTCGCGCAGGAGCACGTGTGAGCGTGTCAGGGCAATCGCCCGATCGAGCATGCCGAGAAGGGTCCAGCAGGGCAGGGTCAGCGCAAGGGCGATGTCCTTCGCGCCGTCGTCGTCCACCGGTTGCAGGTCGAGTTGGGTGACGAAAGCCGACGTGCGTGGCGAAGTGCTCGGTGGCCGCGCCACCGCGGTGCTGCGCCGGCCGTCGAGGGAGACTGCGGCCCAGCGGAGATCCAGACACGCGACGGGCGCCTTGGGCGCGGAGTTCGCAACGACGAGCAGTCCGTCGACGGCCAGATCGGTAGGTCGCGCGAGGCGCTCCGCGACCGGGTAGGGCACCGCCCAGTACCCCACACTGCGGCAGAGCGCGGCAGCTGCCTCGAGTTCGTCGGCGTCACCGCGCGGATCGAGTTCCCACGCGCCGAGTTCACCCAGCAGTGGTGCGACGACGGTGCCTCGCCGGTCCGGGTCGGTCTCGATTGCCTCGGCGAGTCCGTCTCCGCCGGCGGCTTCGAGCGCTCGGAGCGCTTCGCGCCCGTACTCTGTCGCTTCCGTACTCAGCTCGGTGTTCACGATGCCGCCAGGAGGGTTCGGGCAAGCAGAATGCGCTGCATCTCGATGCTTCCGGATGCCACGGTGGCTGCCTGCGAATATCGCCAGTGATCTTCGACCGCGCGTCGGAACCACTTGGCGGTGTCGTCGTCGAATCGATCCGCACCGGACTCTGGTGGGGTTGCGTAGGAGGCGATCTCCGTGAGGACCTCGGCACTGTCCTGATCGAGGGTGGTCACCGCGATGCGGTACGCCGCTGCGTCGCCGGGTTGCACGTCGCCGCCGTCTTGCAGCGACACCACTCGGTAGGCGAGAAGGCGCGCCCGACGGCAATGGGTCAGCATCCGTGCCCAGCGCGCCTTCAGTTCGTCCGGCACATCGTCCCACCGGTCCCCGAGTACCGAGGGCGCCGCGTTCAGGAGACGCTCGCATCGGGCGTACCGGGCGATGCCCACGCGTTCGTACGCAAGTACCTCCTGCACCACCTTCCACCCTTCGTCGACGGTGCCGAGCACGTCGGCGTCGGTGACCCGGAGGTCGTCGAAGAAGACTTCGTTGAGGTGGTGAGGGCCGAGCATCGCGCGAATGGGACGGACCTGGATGGCGGGATCGGACATCGGCACCAGGAATACGGTGAGCCCCTGCTGTTTCCGCGCTCCGGTGGAGGTTCGTGCGAGCAGGAAGCACCATTGCGCCATGGTGGCGTAGGACGTCCAGATCTTCTGGCCGGTGATGAGCCATCCGTCGCCGTCACGGCGGGCAGCGGTCCGCAGCGAGGCGAGGTCGGAGCCGGATCCGGGCTCACTGAAGCCCTGGCACCAGATGGCCTCCCCGCGAGCGATGGGCGGGAGGTGCTTGCGCTGCTGGTCTGCGGTTCCGTGACGCATGATCGTCGGGCCGACCCAGTTCACGCCCATGTACTGTGCGCCTCTGGGCTCGTGATGTGCCCACATCTCCTCGCGGACCACCGTCTGCTCCCAGATCGATGCCCCGCGGCCCCCGAACTCCGCCGGCCACGTCATGCACAGCAAGCCTCGGTCAGCCAGGAGCCTGCAGAAGGCCTGTGCCGCTTCGAGATCGGCAGGGTCGTCGGTGAACGCCCCCAGAAAGTGCGAGGGGACGTGCTCGTGTACCAGCCGGCGTAGCTCACTCCGGAGTTCCGGGGCCGCCCCACCCATCGTGAAGTCCATGCCCGGACATTACGACAATCCTAACAAGGATAGCAATGCTTGCCAGAATTAACCTCGCAATGCTTGGTAGAAAAGACACGCGGTCGCTAGACTGCGTGCATGTATGAAAGGCGCATTTCGTGACGACCCCGCGGCGTGGCCGGGTACCCCAACGCCGCATCGCCGAGACCGTTGCCGCCGAACTGCGCGACCACATCCTGTCGGACGACAACTACCGCTTGCCGACACAAGACCAGTTGGTCAAGGATTTCGGCGTCAGTTACCCCTCCATCCGGGAGGCACTTCGGATCCTCGAGACCGAGGGACTCGTCACGGTGCGCCGGGGCAACGTCGGTGGCGCGGAAGTGCATCGCCCCGACGAGTTCTCCGCCGCCTACCACCTCGGCCTCTCACTCCAGGGCGCCCGTGTCACCCTGCGCGACCTCGCAGCCGGTCTGCAGATGCTCGAACCGATGTGCGCGGCAGAGTGCGCGCGCCGTGAGGATCGACTCGAAGTGGTCGTACCCGTACTCGAGGCCTCCATCGAGAGTTCGGCGCAGGTCGTGGGAGATGGCGTCGCATTCACCCAGACCGCCCGCGAGTTCCACGATCTCGTCGTCTCCTTCACGCCCAATGTGACGATCCGGTACGCCGTGAGCAGTTACGTCGCACTGTGGTCGGCCCAGGAGGAGGCCTGGGCGGAGGCCTTGACCCGGCGCGGCGAGTACCCGGCAGAAGAGGATGCGAACGAAGCCGTGCGCGCCCACCAGCGGATTCTGAAGGAGATTGCCGCCGGCCGCGCCGACGAAGCGGAAAGACTCGCGCGCACCCATCTCGCCGCGACCCAAACCCTGGTCCTCGAGCGTTTCGGCGACAGCGTGGTCAATGCCTCGGCAGCACTGGCACGCAACGCGATCCGTTCCGGGCGGCGTTCGCGGATGTAGGAGTCCGAGAACCCGCCGGGGACGCGCCCTCGACACACCCCGACCGGCCGGGCACGGCGTTTCGACGCCTGCCCGGCCTTTTGCTGTGCGCCGGCGGCTGCGCACACTCCGGATGAGGGCCTCAACTACCCGGCGAGCTGACGAGAATCACATTCTCGCGCTAGCCCCTCATCTCGTTCCCTATCCTTACAAGAATAACAATACTTGTAACGCTGTCGCGATCGTGGTTAACTGCGAAACGCAGCGCGAAGTGGCTTACATCACTATTTTTGCACGAATTTTGCACCAGCACCCGCATCGATCAGCCACTCTCGCGCCCATGACGGCAGAACAACGTTCTATCTTTGTGCAGAACTACGTTCTCTTACAGGAGGAAACCCACCTTGACGCAAGGGTCGCGCTACACAGGTTCATCGGCCAGCCTCGCCGAAGGGTGGAGTCTCGAGAGGATCACTCCTCCCAGCAGGCTGTTCGGCGCGAACGGAATTCGCGCCGGTGCCGACGGACGGATCTATGTCGCCCAGGTGGCCGGCAGCCAGATCAGCGCCTTCGATCCCACCACCGGGGATATCGAAACGATCAGCGCCATGGGCAGCGACATCACTGCGCCCGATGACCTCGCCTTCCACCCGGACGGAGAGCTCTACATCACCGAGTACTACGACGGCCGCGTCAGCGTGCGCGGAACCGACGGGTCCACGCGCCTGCTGCGCGACGACCTCCCCGGCGCGAACGGCATCACGTTCCACCAGGGCCGGCTGTTCGTCGACGAGTGCCGCCCCGACGGCCGCCTGATGGAGATCGACCTCAACGGCGGCGCACCGAAAGTCCTGGCGGAAGGGCTCCAGCTTCCGAATGCGCTCGAAGTCGGTCCGGACGGCAAGCTGTACTACCCGATGCTCGGCACCAACGACATCTGGCGTATCGATCCCGACGGCGGTGAACCCGAGCGTGTCGCCGGCGACCTCGGCGTGCCCGTCGCTCTGAAGTTCGACGCCGAGGGCTTCATCATCTCGCCTCAGGTCGCGTCGGGGCAGGTGCTGCGTATCAACCCCCGCAACGGCGATACCACCGTGATCGCCGACATCGGCTCGGGCCTGGACAATCTCACCTTCGTCGGCGACCGCCTGTTCATATCGAGCTTCACCGGGCAGATCACCGAAGTGCTCGGGGGCGGCGAGACGAAGACCGCCCTGGCCGACGGCTTGACCTGGCCCCTGGATCTGACGGTGGGATCGGACGGCACGCTGTTCGTCGCAGACGGAACCTTCCTGCTCGCACTCGGCGCCGACGGCGAATTGCACACCGCCGGAATGCTCTTCCACCCCGGGTGGCCCGGCTACATCCGCGGCGTCACGGCAGTCGGGGACGGTGAATTCATCGTCGCCGGCGACAACCACGTCTCCCGTTACCGTCCCTCGACTGCGGAGAGCGAACCGCTCTTCGACGGGCTCTCCCAGGCCTACGGCGTCGCAGTCTCCGGCAACGGCACCGTGGCGGTCGCCGACCTCGGTACCGGCAAGGTGCACTCCGTCCGGTCCGGACAGTCGGAAGTGCTCGCGTCCGGACTTCAGGACCCGACGGGCGTCGCTTTCACCGCCGACGGAACCCTGCTCGTCTCCGAGGCCGGAGCGGGACGCATCGTCTCGGTCACGAGTTCGGGCGTCGACACGCTCGTCGACGGACTCGAACGACCCCAGGGCATCCTCGTCCGCGACGGAAAGCTCTACCTCGTCGATGCCGGATCGAAGCAGCTGATCAGCGTGGACCTGGAGACCAAGGCGCAGCAGATCATCGCACGGCATCTGCCGGTGGGCGCGCCCGAGGGAGTGACACCCAAACCCCTCAAGGGCATCGTTCCGTTCGCCGGTCCGCAGGGCCCGTTCGCCGGTATCGCCGCCGGCCCCGACGGCACCCTGTACATCTCCGCCGACGCCGAGGGCAGCGTTCTCGCTCTCCGCGAAGGGAAGTGAGCGTCCGATGAGCAACGAATTCGTCGATCTCACCGGCCGGATCGTCATCGTGTCCGGAGCAGCAGGCGGCGGCATCGGCACCTCGGTGGCGCGAACGGCCGCCCAGGCCGGCGCGACCGTGATCGCCGTGAGCCGCTCGAAGGAGAATCTCGACAAGCACATCGAACCGCTCGCAGCAGAGGGACTCTCGGTAATCCCTGTGGCCGCTGATGCGTCCACCGACGAAGGCATCGCGAAAGTCCTCGATCGGACTCGCCGCACAAACGGTGACCTGTACGGCCTGGTCAACGTCGCCGGTGGTGCCGCACCTGCGACCTGGATGCCGGCGACGCGCGTGACACGCGACGACTGGCGCGCACTGTTCACGCAGAACCTCGAAACGATGTTCTTCATGAGCCAGGCGGTGGCGGCCGAACTGAAGGCCCGGTCTCTGCCCGGATCGATCGTATCCATCTCGTCGATCAGTGGCATGAACACCGCGCCGTTCCACGTCGGATACGGGACTGCCAAGGCCGCCCTCGTCGCCGCAACCCGCACGATGGCCGTCGAACTCGCCACCGACAACATCCGCGTGAACGCCATCGCACCCGGGGTCACCGCGACCCCGGCCTCCGGCACCTACGTCGACGACGACGTCGAGCGCGACCGTCGCGCCATCGCCATGGGCCGACGCGGCAGGCCCGAGGAGCAGGCAGGGGCGATTCTCTTCCTGCTGTCCGACCTGTCGAGCTACATCACGGGGCAGACGATCCTCGTGGACGGCGGATTGAACCTGAAGTGGACCCACATGGGCGCCGATCACACCTCGCTGTTCCTCAAGGACGAGACGTTCCGCGCCGCCATCACTCGCTGACACGCACGGCTTCAGAGGAGATTTCCATGACCGACACTGTCGACAACATCGAAGAAACTGTTACTGCGTCCACCGAAGCACTTTCGACGCCTCTCACGATCGGCGTGGAGGCATACACCTCGCGGGAATACGCACGCGCCGAAGGCGACAAACTCTGGGCGAAGGTGTGGCAACAGGTCGGCCGCGTCGAGGAACTCGTCAAGGTCGGCGACTTCTTCACCTACGAGATCCTCGACGACTCGCTCATCGTGGTGCGCACCTCCCCCGACACGATCCGTGCGTACCACAACGTCTGTTCCCACCGTGGCCGCCGACTGGTGGACACTCCGGCCGGCGCACGCGAAGCCCACGGGTGCGCAAAGCAATTCGTGTGCGGTTTCCACGGATGGCGCTACGATCTCGAAGGCAACAACACCTTTGCGCCGGAGCGCGACGACTGGCAGGAAAGCCTGACAGCCGAGCGGTCCCGTCTCGTGGATGTCAAGGTCGACACCTGGGGCGGCTGGATCTGGATCAACATGGACCCGCAGGCCGAGCCCCTGCGGGATTACCTCGAGCCGGCGGCTTCTCTGCTCGACCACTTCCAGCTCGAGAACATGCGGTACCGCTGGCGCAAGTGGCTGGTCTTCGATTGCAACTGGAAGGTCGCGCTCGAAGCCTTCATGGAGACCTACCACGTGCCCTACACCCACCCGGAGTTCATGAACTTCGGCAACTTCCTCGGATGGTCGCGCGCACAGGGCAAGCACAGCAACATCGGCTACGACGCTCCGAAGGGCATGGAGGAGAACCAGGCGAAACTCCGGGTCGGAAGCGGTCCGGACGCGCGCAAGGCCACCATTCAGCTGCAGAACTTCACGTGGGAGAACGCGAACACCAACACCACGCGCACACTCGTCGACGCCGCGCAGCGACTGATCGACGAACTGCCGGAAGGCACTCCTCCCGACCAGGTGCTGCGTCACTGGCTCGACTCGGCACGTCGTGACGACGAAGCACGCGGCGTGGTGTGGCCGACCGTGCCGCCGGAAATCGTCGCCCAGAGCGGCACGGCCTGGCAGATCTTCCCGAACTTCCAGATCGGCCACGCGCTCAACAACATGCTCTGCTACAGCGCCCGCCCGTACGGCGACGATCCCGACAAGTGCATCTTCGAAGCTGCTGTCTACGAACTCTTCCCGGCAGGACAAGAACCGAAGACGGAATGGGAGTACACGCCGGCGGACGACCCGGGCTGGCGCACCATCCTTCCGCAGGACTTCCACAACATGGCCGCCGTCCAGAAGGGCATGAAGACCCGCGGCTTCTCCGGTCCCAAGCCCAACCCGTACCGCGAACGCAGCGTCGCCAATCTCCACCACAATCTCGCCACCTACATGGGTACCGGCGCTCCGCGCGATCTCGTCTGACCCCGAACCCGCACTCACCGAGGACATTCGCATGCAGAACTGCGCCCCTACGCAGACACCCGACGTCGACATCCCCGCGCTCAGAGAGAAGTATCTCGCCGAGCGCGACAAGCGACTTCGCCCCGACGGCCAGAAACAGTATCTCGAGGCCGACAACGACTTCGCGGAGTTCTACGAGGGCGATCCGCACATGCCGGTCGTGCCGCGGCAACCCATCACCGACGACATCGAGGTGGTCATCCTCGGCGGCGGGTTCTGCGGCCTCATCGCCGCACACCGTCTCCGGCAGGCCGGCGTCACGGACTTCCGTATCGTCGAACTCGGCGGCGACTTCGGTGGCGTCTGGTACTGGAATCGCTACCCCGGTATCCAGATCGATTCGGATGCCTACTGCTACCTCCCACTGCTCGAGGAAACCGGCTACATGCCCAAGGAGAAGTACTCCAAGGGCGACGAGTGCTTCGAACACGCACAACGCATCGGCAAGCAGTTCGGGTTGTACGACAACGCGATCTTCCACACCCTGATCCGTTCCCTCGAATGGGACGACGAGATCAGTCGGTGGCAGATCCGCACCAACCGAGGCGACGAGATCCGCGCCCGCTTCGTCGTCATGGCGCAGGGACCGTACAACCGGCCGAAGTTGCCCGGTATCCCGGGCATCACCGATTTCAAGGGCCATACCTTCCACACCGCCCGCTGGGATTACGAGTACACCGGCGGCGACCTGCACGGCGGGCTCGACAAGCTCGCCGACAAGAAGGTCGCCATCATCGGCACGGGTTCGAGTGGCGTCCAGGCGATCCCGCATCTGGCGCAGGGCGCGAAGCACCTGACCGTCTTCCAGCGGACCCCGTCGTACATCTTCGAGCGGGCGAACTCCCCGACCGATCCGGAATGGGTGGAAAGCCTCGAGCCGGGCTGGCGCGCGGCGCGGCAGCGCAACTTCCACAATGCCGCGTTCGCGTTCTACAACCCGGGCGAGCCCGACCTGATCTGTGACGGCTGGACCGAGGTCGCCCGCAACATGGCGGCCAAGCTCAACGAGACCAACGGCTGGGCCGCGCTCGCGGATCCGGCGAAGTTCATGGAACTGAAGGAGATCGAGGACTACCGGGCGATGGAGCGCCTCCGCCGCCGGGTCGACGAGATCGTCGAGGATCCCGAGACGGCGGAGAAACTCAAGCCCTACTACCGCAACATGTGCAAGCGGCCGGTCTTCAACGACGAGTACCTCCCGACCTTCAATCGTCCCAACGTCACTCTCGTCGACGTCTCGGAGACCAAGGGCGTCGAACGGATCACCGAGAAGGGCATCATCGTCGACGGGGTAGAGCACGAGTTCGACTGCATCGTGTTCGCCAGCGGCTTCGAGATCACCACCGCGCTCGAGCGGCAGTTCGACATCACACCGTTCGCGGGCCGCGAAGGCACGTCCCTCTACGACCACTGGGGAAAGGGTTTCCGCACGCTGCACGGCATCATGGCGCACGGTTTCCCGAACCACTTCGCGACGGGATTCGTCCAGGGCGGCGTCACCGCCTCGACCACCTTGATGTTCGAGCAGCAGGCCGACCACATCGCCTACATCATCAAGGAAGCGCAGACCCGCGGCGTGACGGTCGTCGAGCCCACTGCCGAGGCGGAGGAGGAGTGGATCCAGACCATCCGGACGTATTCGGTGGACAACAGCGCCTTCACCACGGCGTGCACTCCCGGCTACTACAACAGCGAGGGTGAGCCGGACGGCCGCTCGTTCCTCGGCGATCCGTACTGGGGCGGCTTCTACGAACTCACCGAACTGCTCGAGGGCTGGCGCAGCACCGGGCAACTGGAAGGTTTGGTACTCGAGAAGTGACACGCCCACTCCACCCCCACCCGAGTCCAGCGAGCGGAGCGCTCCATGTCTGACCTGCGGTTCGACGGCCGCGTCGCCGTGATCACCGGCGCCGGCCGCGGGCTGGGGCGCGACTACGCGCTCCTGCTCGCCTCCCTGGGTGCCAAGGTCGTCGTCGACGATCCGGGCGCCGCCATCAACGGAGACAACGTCGACTCCGGCCCGGCGGAAGAGGTCGTCCGCGAAATCCGCGCGGCCGGCGGCGAGGCCGTCGCGTGCACCGAGTCCGTCGCGACCGCCGAAGGTGGCCGGGCCATCGTCCAGGCGGCACTGGACAACTACGGACGCATCGACATCCTGATCCACAACGCCGGCAACAATCGCTATGCGCCGCTGTCGGAGATGTCGTACGAGGATTTCGACGCGGTGCTCGACGTCCACCTCCGCGGGGCTTTCCACGTCGTGCGTCCCGCCTTCCCGCTGATGTGCGAAGCGGGATACGGACGGATCGTGCTCACCTCGTCCATCGGTGGTCTGTACGGCAACGCCCGGGTCGCCAACTACGCCGCGTCGAAGGCCGGGATGATCGGCCTGTCCAACGTAGCGGCGATCGAAGGCGCGGAGCACGGAGTGACGTCCAACGTCATCGTTCCGGCCGCACTGACGCGACTCGCCGAAGGGCTGGACACCTCTGCATACCCGCCGATGGGACCGGAACTCGCCGCTCCCGTCGTGGGATGGCTCGCCCACGAATCCTGCTCGGTCACCGGCGAAATGTTCGCGGCGATCGCGGGCCGCGTGGCGAAGGTGTTCGTCGCCGAGACGCCGGGGGTGTACCGCCCGTCGTGGTCGATCGACGACGTCGCAGAAAACATCGGCGCCATTCGGAACACGGACAACCCGTGGATTCTCCCGGCCGTCTCCGGACACGTCGACCACATCACGAAAAGCTTTGCGATAGCCATGGAGGGCAGCACGCATGTCGGTTAAGGTCTACGAACGAATTCTGGATCTCTTCGAAGCCGAGGGCATCAACACCCTGTTCGGTATCCCCGATCCGAACTTCGTTCATCTGTTCCACCTCGCGGAGGAGCGCGGCTGGAACGTCGTTGCGCCCCACCACGAAGAGTCCGCCGGCTTCATGGCCGAAGCCGTCTCCCGGATGACCGGCAAGGCCGCGTTGTGCATCGGCACCCTCGGCCCCGGCCTCGCCAACCTCGCCGGTGCCATCATGTGCGCCAAGGTCGAGAACTCCCCGGTGATCTTCCTGGGCGGGCAGCGCGCCCGGATCACCGAGCAGCGCGTCCGGCGCGGACGCATCCAGTTCGTGCAGCAGATGGCGCTGGTCGAGAACTCCGTGAAGTACAGCGCCAGCATCGAGTACGCGGAGCAGACGGACGAGATCATCCGCGAAGGCCTGCGCAAGGCCCTCTCGGGCACCCCCGGGCCCGTGTACATCGAGTACCCGCAGCACATCATCCAGGAAGAACTCGACGTTCCTCCTGTGCTCCCGCCAGAGGCCTACCGCCTCGTCGGCCAGACCGCCGGCGCCGACCTCGTCGCCAAGGCCACCGAATTGATCACTGCCGCAAAGCAGCCCATTCTCCTCGTCGGTCATGGCGTCCACACCTCCCGTGCGGGTGCCTCCGTGAAAGCGCTCGCCGACCTGATGGCGTGCCCGGTCATCCAGACCTCGGGCGGCACGTCCTACATCGACGGGCTCGAAGACCGGACCTTCCCGTACGGTTTCTCGGCCGCCGCCATCGACGCGGTCGTCAAGTCCGACCTGTGCCTGGCGATCGGCACCGAACTCGGTGAGCCCGTCCACTTCGGACGTGGACGGCACTGGGTGGCCAACGAAGCGAACCGGAACTGGATCCTCGTCGAGCAGGACCCCTCGGCCATCGGAGTGAACCGCCCGATCGATGTTCCGCTGGTAGGCGACCTGCGGGCGATCGTGCCCCAGCTCGTCGACGCGCTGAAGGACTCCCCGCGCACCCCGTCGCCGGAACTCGAGGGCTGGATCAAGCAGGACGCCGATCAGTTGGCGGAGCTCGCGGAGACGGCACCGTCCGGCATGTCCCCCGTGCACCCGGCCCGCCTGATCGTCGAGGCGACCAAGGCATTCCCGGAAGACGGCATCATGGTCCGCGACGGCGGCGCCACCACCATCTTCGGCTGGACGTACTCACAGGCGAAGCCGCACGACGTGATGTGGAACCAGAACTTCGGCCATCTCGGCACCGGTCTCCCCTACGCCGTCGGCGCAGGGGTCGCGGCCGGAGGCACACGGCCGATGATGCTCATCACCGGCGACTCGTCCTTCCAGTTCCACATCGCCGAGCTGGAAACGGCTGCGCGCCTCGGCCTCCCCCTGGTCTGTGTCGTCGCAGTCGACTACGCGTGGGGCCTGGAAGTCGGTGTCTACAAGCGCACCTACGGTCAGGGGTCGCTGGAAACCGGTGTCCATTGGAGCAAGGACACCCGCTTCGACAAGGTCGCCGAAGGGTTCGGATGCTACGGCGAATACGTCGAGCGCGACGAAGACATCGCCCCCGCGATCAAGCGCGCCTACGCGAGCGGCAAGCCGGGCGTCATCCACGTGGCCGTCGATCCCAAGGCCAATTCGGAGGAAATGCCCAGCTACGACGAGTTCCGCACCTGGTACGCCGAAGGTCAGCAGTGACAGCGTCTTTCCGGAGTCCAGGAGCGACTTCCGGGTCGAACAACACGAGAGAATCGGGCAAACATGCGTGAGTACCGGAAGTTCTACATCGACGGACAGTGGACCGATCCCGCGCAGTCGGAGACCTTCGAGGTCATCAATCCGGCTACCGAGGAAGTCGCGGGAATCGTCGCACTCGGCTCCGCCGCAGACGTCGACAAAGCGGTCGGAGCCGCCCGTCGCGCGTTTCCCGGTTGGTCCGAGACGAGCCGCGAGCAGCGACTGGGCGTGCTCCGCAGCATCCTCGACGTCTACCAGCAGCGGATGGGTGATCTCGCGGCCGCACTGACCGAGGAGATGGGCGCTCCGAAGGCACTTGCCGGCGGCTTCCAGGTGAACCTGGGGCTCGGGCACCTCACCACCGCGATCGACGTGCTCGAGCACTTCACGTTCGAGGAACAGCGTGGCGGCACCCTGATCGCGAAGGAACCGATCGGTGTCTGCGGCCTGATCACCCCGTGGAACTGGCCGCTCAACCAGATAGCGGTGAAAGTGTTCCCCGCCTTGGCCACCGGCTGCACCATGGTGCTCAAGCCGTCGGAACAGTCACCTTTCAGCGCACAGGTCTTCGCGGAGATCCTGCACGAAGCGGGTCTCCCTGCAGGCGTGTTCAACCTCGTCCAGGGTGACGGTGCCGGCGTCGGCCGGGCCATCTCCGGTCATCCCGATATCGACATGGTGTCCTTCACCGGGTCGACGCGCGCCGGAACCGACATCGCGGCCACAGCGGCGGCCGGCGTCAAGCGCGTTACGCAGGAACTCGGGGGCAAGGGTCCGAACGTCATTCTCGACGACGCCGACTTCGCCGCGAACGTCGGAGCGGGCGTCGCCACCATGATGGTCAACTCCGGCCAGACCTGCAGCGCCGGGTCGCGCATGCTCGTTCCGAGCGAGCGCATGGCGGAAGCCATCGACGTCGCGGCGCAGACGCTGTCGCAGATCACCGTGGGCGACCCCGAGGGCGATTTCTCGATCGGGCCGGTGGTGTCCGAGGCACAGTTCGACAAGATCCAGTCGCTGATCCAGAAGGGCATCGACGAAGGCGCGACACTCGTCGGCGGAGGTGTCGGGCGTCCGGACGGACTGGCTGTCGGGTACTACGTGCAGCCCACCGTGTTCGCGGACGTCAAGAACGACATGACGATCGCACGCGAAGAGATCTTCGGGCCCGTGCTCACGATCCTCGGCTACGACAGCATCGATCACGCCGTCGACATCGCCAACGACACCGAGTACGGTCTCGCCGCATTCGTGGCCGGCGCGGACCTCGAGCAGGCCCGCAGTGTCGCGCGTCGAATCCGCGCGGGCAACATCACCATCAACGGCGCATTCGATTTCGGTGCTCCGTTCGGTGGCTACAAGAAGAGCGGGAACGGGCGCGAGTGGGGCGAATTCGGCTTCCACGACTACCTCGAGATCAAGGCAGTGATCGGATACGCGTCCGAGGACGGCCCGGAGTGAGCGAAGACTCGGACCTCGATGTGCTTCTCGCACATCATCAGGTCCGGGCGCGGGGCATCGGGCTCGCGCGCGGCGAGGACCGCCGCGACGGTGAGGCCGTCCGCGCCACCTTCTGGCCGGACGCGACCGTGGATTTCGGCATCTTCGCGGGGTCGTTCGACGAGTACTTCGCTTGGGTCGTCCCGGGTTCGCCCGCCGTTCTGGTGACACAGCATCTACTCGGCCAGACCCACATCGAACCGGCAGGTGAGGCGTTGCTCGCCGAAACGCATGTCGTCGCCTACCACCGCGTCGACATGGGCACCGAGGAACGCGACACCGTCCTCGGCGGCCGGTACCTCGATCGATTCGAGGCGCGCGACGGGCAGTGGCGGATCGCGGAACGCACGATGCTCTACGACTGGTTCCGCGACGACGGCGTCTCGGTCGACTGGTCGCAGGGCGTCATGGGGACGCCGTTCAGCGACGACCGGTTCACGGGCAAGGCCGCGGGGGATCACAGCGAAGCGTTCTTCGCCCTCGGCGACCTCGCCACACGAAAGTAACCCCCTACAGCGGTAAGGAGTTCGAATGGGTGCGTTGTCGGGCAAAGTCGCGGTCGTCACCGGCGCCAGCCGCGGTATCGGCAAGGGTATCGCGCTGGCACTGGCGGAACAGGGCGCCACCGTCTATGTCAGCGGCCGTACGAATACGCCCGGCACGCACCCGCTCCCGGGCACCATCGGGGAGACCGCGTCCGAGTGTGATCGCCGTGGAGGCCGGGGCATCGCCGTCCAGGTGGACCACGCGGACGACGATCAGGTTGCCGACCTCTTCGAGCGTGTCGGCAATGAACAGGGCCGGCTCGATATCCTCGTCAACAACGCGTTCTCTCTTCCCGATGATCTGACGGACCCCGATCCTTTCTGGGCGAAGCCGTTGTCGAACTGGGAGATGGTGGATGTAGGGGTGCGATCGAACTTCGTGGCCGCCCGGCACGCCGCGAAACTGATGGTTCCTCGAAGGTCCGGGCTCATCGTGGCGGTGTCCGGTTATACGGGCGTGGCCTACACCTACGGCGTCGTCTTCGGGACGGCCAAATCGGCGGTGGACCGCATGGCACGCGACATGGCGGTCGAACTGCAGCCCCACGACGTGGCCTCGGTCTCGCTCTGGCAGGGCCTGACCTTCACCGAGCGGGCGGAACGCAACCTCGCCGACATCCCCGGGTTGACGGCGGGGTCGGCGACCCGCCCGGAAAACGGTTGTTCACCGGAGTTTCCGGGCCTGGTCGTCGGGGCTCTTGCGAACGATCCGGACGTGATGACCCGGTCCGGCGGCACCTTCATCACTGCCGAACTCGCGCAGCACTACGGCATCACCGACATCGACGGGAGAACGATTCCGTCTCTCCGGGCGACGCGCGGTGAACCCATCTGGTCGCCGATCGCCCCGGCCCCCTCTTCCTCCCCCCGAATGCAACGGAGCGCACCATGACCACGCCGGTGACAGGACTTTCCCCGACAGCACTTTCCCCGGACAGGATCGCCAGGCTCGAGTCGGTCCTCGACCGCCAGGACATTCTCGACACGCTGACCCGGTTCAGCCGGGCGATGGATCGCTTCGACCGCGACCTCTTCCTCTCCGCCTTCCATCCCGACGCGATCATCGCCGCGGGCAGTTTCGTCGGCGGACCGGTGGACCTGTACGAATGGTCCACCGACATGCACGCCCGGGGCCAGAAGGCCACCCACCACAATCTGCTCAACCACACCTGCGACATCGACGGCGACACCGCACACAGCGAGACCTACTACCTGTTCGCCGCCCGGAACCTCGACGACAGCAACTGGATTGCCGGCGGGCGTTACATCGACCGTCTCGAGCGCCGCGACGGCCAGTGGCGTATCGCCCTGCGCACCAACGTGATCGAGTGGTCCGGAATGGTTCCCTCGATGGAGATCCCGTTCGCCGACGTGCACGACGTGCACGACAACGGCGCACCGTCCCGCAGTACGAGCGACCCTTCGTACACCCGTCCGCTGACCAACGTCCGGGAGATGAATATCCCGGGCTGACAGCCGGATTCGAACCTATCGGCGGAACCTGTCCGGCGAACCCATGATCACAAGCGAGGAAAGACGGATGCGCACACTCACCATAGAAGAACTGAGCGAGAACGTCGGGGCCGAAATCCTCGACGTCGACGTCGACCGACTGCTCCACGACGAGGACCTGCCCGGGGCGTGCCTCGAAGCGCTCGAGCAGTACGGCGTCCTGTTGTTCCGCGAGTTGCACGCCGACGACGATGCGCAAGTGGAGTTCGGCCGCAAGCTCGGCCCGCTGCGCGCTTTCCCCCACCTTCCTCCCGCCGCGGAGGAGGTCATGGAGATCAGCTTCGACCCCGCCAACGGAAACGCGGAGTACCTCGCCGCCAACGTGTTCTGGCATATCGACGGACTGACCGACGACGTCGCGTCGAAGGCGTCGATGCTCAGCGCCCGTGTCATCCCCGGTGAGGGTGGCGAAACCGAGTTCGCCAGCACATATGCGGCGTACGATGCGCTTTCCGACGACGAGAAAGAACGCTTCGCCGACCTGCACGCCGTCTACACCTTCGAGGCCATCCAGCGCCGGTCCTACCCGAACCCGACGCAGGAGCAACTCGACGAGTGGGCGTCGCGTACTCCGCGCGAACACCCGTTGGTCTGGGAACACGATTCGGGACGACGGTCGCTGGTGATCGGGGCGTTCGCGTCACACATCGTCGGGATGGGCTTCGACGAGGGCCGGGCCCTGCTCGAGGATCTCGAGAAGCGGGCGACCACCCCGGATCGGGTGTATCGACACACCTGGTCGGTCGGCGACCTGGTCGTCTGGGACAACCACGGCCTGCTGCACCGAGCCTGCGCCTTCGACCATTCGCAACCGCGCGTGATGCACCGGTCGACCATCGCCGGACGGGAGCCGATCAAGTGAGCGATCGCATCGCGATAGTGACCGGCGGTGGTTCCGGTATCGGCAAGGCCATTGCTCTGCGTCTCGCCTCCGACGGCAACATGGTGGCGATTTTCGACCTCGACGGCGCCGCCGCAGACGCGACCGCCGCCTCGATCGAGGAAAATGGAGGCAAAGCGATCGGCGTGCGAGTCGATGTCGCCGATCGCCCCAACATCGATGCGGGTGTGGCGGAGGTTCGTGCCCGACTGGGGCGGCCCACGATCCTCGTCAACAACGCGGGACTCGCACTCGATTCACCGTTCCTCGACATCACCGCGGAGTTGTGGCAGAAATCGCTGGCCATCAACCTCACCGGCACATTCGACTGCTGCCAGGCCGTCCTTCCCGACATGCTCGACGAGGGCTGGGGCCGCATCGTCAACATCTCGTCCTCGAGTTTCCACAGCGGCTCCCCCGGACTCGCCGGCTACGTCTCCGCGAAATCCGGCGTCGTAGGACTCACCAAGGTACTGGCCCTCGAATTCGGGAAGCACGGTGTCACCGTCAACACGATTCCGCCCGGCTTCATCGACACGCCGATGTTGCGCGGAACGGTCGACAAGGGATTCGTCGATCTCGATCAGCAAATCGCGAAGACGCCGGTCGGACGGATCGGGCAGCCCGACGACATTGCGGCGACCTGCGCGTTCCTCGTCCGTGAGGAGGCCGGTTACATCACGGGCCAGGTCATCGGCGTCAACGGCGGCCGCAACACCTGATTTCGGCACGCCGAGCCGTCATCTTCCGAACGAAAGGACACCGAGCACGATGGTCCGGATTTCTCCCGCTCCCCAACAGGAGTGGACGGACGAGATCGCCGCCTACGTCACAGGGTTCCGCTCTGCGGTGGCGAGCGATGCACCCGAGGAAGATCGCCAACCGGGCACGAACCTGCTCGGCACGCTGGCACGACACCCGTCGCTCGCCATGGCGTTCCTGAACTTCAACAAGCACCTGCTGTCGCAGTCCACCTTGTCGATCCGGCAGCGGGAACTTATGGTTCTGCGGGTCGCCACCCTCCGCCGTGCCGACTACGAATGGGCGCAGCACGTCATTCTGGCCGATCGTGCCGGCATCACCGCGGACGAGATCGGGCGTATCCCTGACGGTCCCGGCGCGCCGGGGTGGTCCGCGGTCGATCGGGCACTCCTGACGGCCACCGACGAACTGGTAGGCGACGGCGCCGTATCCGACGAGACGTGGACCGCGCTGTCCGGCGAGTTCACCGAACAGCAACTCATGGACATCGTGTTCACAGTGGGCTGCTACGCGATGCTCGCGACCGCGTTGCGGTCGTTCGGCGTGCAACCCGAAGCCGGACTCGAGCCTTTCCTGCCCGAACACACACTTGCCGTCCGTTCCCTCCCGTCCCGCGACTGATTCGAGAAGGTGGCACATCAGTGAAGAAGCTCCATATCGGTGTGATCGCAGCAGTGGCCGCAATCGCCGTGTCGGCGTGCGGCTCGAGCAGCGGTGACACAGCCGGAGACTCAGCCGAACCCAGCGGCGCTCCCATCGTCATCGGTGCGCAAGCACCGATCAAAGGCGCGACCGCATACCCGCAGACCGCGTACGGTCTCGAAGCCGGCGTCCACTACGTCAACGAAGTTCTCGGCGGCATCAACGGCCGTCCGCTCGAAGTGGATGTGTGCGGCGGCGACGGCAGCCCGGAAACCGCGATCAACTGCGCCAACGGCTTCGTCTCGAAGAATGTGCCGCTCGTGATCGACGCGGTCGATCAGAGCATGGGTGCCGCCGTCCCGATTCTGAGTTCTGCAGGTATTCCCATCATCGGGACGCTCGCCGGATCGTTCGTCGCCGACGCCGCCGAGTACGGGCAGGCCTTCTATTTCACCGGGCCGGTGTCGTTCGCGGCGCTGGCCAGCATGTCTGCGCTCGACACGATGGGTAAAACCACGGCGTCGCTGGCGGTCAACGAATCCCCCACCTCGCACGCGTACGTCGACGATCTGATCATGCCCATCGCAGAGCAGATGGGAATCGACGTCAGCGTGCAGTATCCCCCCGCGTCGGGCGCGAACCTGAATGTCGTTGCAGCGACCCAGCTTGCGGACAACCCGGACATGGCCGGTGTGATCGCTCTACCGGAGGACGGTTGCACCAGCCTGTTCCAGGCACTGCGGCGGCAGGGCTACGAAGACACCATCCTGGCGGGGTCGTGCTCCCAGTTCATCGACGAGATGGGACCCGATGCGGCCGGCATCGTCACCCAGCCGCGGTTGTGGGTGCCACTGGCCAAGGACTCCGCGCCCGCCGAGGTGCAGGAACAACTCGACGTCTTCGCCGACGCGATGGCTTCGGTCGGCTACGAGAACGAACTCTCGTCGCGCTCGATCTACACGTTCGCCGCAATCGTCAACATCGCGGAGATCCTCTCCGGAAGCGGCGCCGAGATCACCTCGGGCACGGTCACGGAGGCCTTCAAGGCCGTCGAGGACTTCCCGTCGTTCGCCGGACCCACGGTGACATGCGACGGCGAGCAGTGGCCCGGCGTCGCCACCACCTGCAACGCGCAGGCGATCTTCTTCGAGGTCCAGGAGGACGGCACACTCCGTTCGGTCGACGAGAGCGGATACATCGACCTCGACCCGTCGCTCATGCCCGCGTCCTGACGGTCACCGCCCGACGACACCGATGCACGGGAGCACATCATGAGCACCTACCTGCAGTTCATCGTTCTGGGGTTCGGCCTGGCAGCGGTGTACATCGGGCTGTCGAGCGGCCTGCTGCTCGTCTACCGCTCGACAGGCATCATCAACTTCGCCCAGGGCGCCACCGCGATGTGGGGGGCGTACGTATTCGCGCAGTTGCGGCGCGACGGCACCCTCGTCCTGCCGATCGGAAGTGTGGCATTCGACGAGAAACCGTCCACCGCGGTCGCCCTGGTCGTCGGGCTGCTCATGGCACTGCTTCTCGGTCTGCTCACGCACTACCTGGTGTTCCGGCCGGTCCGGCGGGCACCGGCACTCGCGCAGGTCGTCGTGTCCGTAGCCTTGATGCTCACCATCCAGGCGCTGGTGGTACTCCGGTTCGGCCCGAACAACATTCCGATCGAAGCGATCGTCCCGGACGGCTCCCTCGATGTCTTCGGCACCATCGTCTCGTCGGCCGAGTTGGTGATGGCCGCGATCATGGTGACGCTCTCGGCACTGATCTGGGCGTACTTCCGCTTCACGCGGGCCGGTGCGGCCACCCGAGCGGCCGCCGAGAACGAGCGCGGCGCAACCCTCATGGCGTTCTCGGCCGACCGGCTCGCCGCGGTCGCGATGGTGATGGCGTCGTTCGTGAGCACGGTGGGTGTCGTGCTCGGGGCGAGTCTGACCGGCTTGAATCCGCTCAACTATTCGCTGCTCGTGGTGCCCGCTCTCGCGGTGCTCCTCGTGGCAAGGATGGAGTCGGTCGCGACGATCGTGATCGCGTCGCTCGCACTCGGCGCGTTCCAGTCGGTCCTCAATCTCCTCACCAGGGAGAGCTGGTGGCCGGTGTGGGCGCAATCCGGTGTCGACCAGGTCGTGCCCTTCCTCGTGATCATCGTGATCCTGTTCGTCTTCGGCGGCCGCATACCGTCCCGAGGTTCGCTCCAGACGGTCAAGCTGCCCGATGTGCGCATTCCGCAATTTCGGCCGCTCACTGCCGCCGTCGTGGTCGTCACGACCGGAATCCTCCTGGCGGTCACGTCCGGCACCTACCGTTTCGGGTTGACCTACTCGATCATCCTGATGCTGCTTGCACTGTCGTACGTGGTGATCACGGGGTATCTGGGCCAGATCTCGCTGGCACAAGCCGCATTCGCCGGTGCCGCCGGATTCACACTCTCGAAGGTGACCACCGGATGGTCGATGCCGTTTCCGGTGGCGCTGGTCTTCTGTTCGCTCGTCGCCGCACTGCTGGGCATGCTGGTCGCGTTGCCCGCCTTCAGGATTCGGGGGGCGCAACTCGCGATCGTCACGATCGCGGCTGCCCTGGCCATCGAACGGTTCGTCTTCAACAACTACAGCCTGACTCCGCCGTCGGGAAATCCGATCGCCAACCCCACGCTCTTCGGGATGAATCTCGGTGTGCGCGAGGGCAGTGAGATCGCGCGACTGTCCTTCTCTCTCACGGTACTTTCCGTCGCAGCCCTGGTCGTCTGGGCATTCGTCCGCCTCGCGTCGGGCGACACCGGCCGGACGTTCCTGGCCGTGCGCGCCAACGAGCGCGCAGCGGCGGCGAGCGGCATCAACGTGCGGCTGACCAAGCTCGTCGGCTTCGGACTCTCGGCCTTCATCGCCGGCGTCGCCGGGTGCCTCATCGGATACAGCGCCGGCCAGCTCTCCGCCGAATCGTTCACCGTCTTCGTCGGATTGCAAGTGCTCGCCGTCGCGTACCTCGGCGGGATCACCTCGGTCGGCGGCGCGGTGATCGCCGGCGTCATCGGACCACTCGGAATCGTCTATGTCCTGCTGCACAACGTCTTCGAGTTCGGTGACTACTACGCGCTGATCTCGGGGCTGGCATTGATCGTCACCGCGATCGTCAATCCGGTGGGGGTGGCCGGTGAAGCGTCACGGATCGCCGATCTCGTCCGCACCCGCCGGCTACGTCCGCCGATTCAGCCGGGTGGCGCGTCCGTCCCCGGTACCGACGACAGAAAGGTGGGGGTGAGCGATGTCGGATGACGAACCGGGGCGGCTGTCCGCCCGGAACGTGACCGTGGCCTACGGAGGCGTCGTCGCCAACGACGACGTGTCGGTGACGGTGGAGTCCGGCGAGATCGTCGGACTGATCGGGCCCAACGGTGCAGGCAAAACCACCTTCGTCGACGCGCTCACCGGCTTCACCGAGTACAGCGGGGAGATCGTGCTCGGCGACACCCGGCTCGACGGACGTGCGCCGCACCTGCGCAGGCGCGCGGGGCTGTCCCGCACGTGGCAATCCGGTGAGCTCTTCGGCAACCTCACCGTCACCCAGAACGTCGTCGCGGCACTACGTCCCGGCGGGCCGGCGATGCTCTGGCGAGATCTGTTCGGCCGGAGGAACACCGGCACGGACGACATCGTCGCCGCGACACTCGAGGCGGTCGGTCTCGGCAAGTTCGGGGAGACAATCGCGCGCGATCTCACCCTCGGACAACAGAAACTCGTCGGTGTCGCCCGTGCGCTCGCCGGGAACTGCCGGCTGCTCCTGCTCGACGAACCCGCCGCCGGCCTCGACAGCCAGGAGAGCCTCGAATTCGCCGAGCGCGTGCGCGCCGTAGCGCGCAGCGGACCCGGAGTGCTGCTGATCGACCACGACATGTCGCTGATTCTCGGTGTGTGCGACCGCCTCTACGTCATGGAGTTCGGGAAGGTGATCTTCTCGGGGACGCCGGAACAGGCGAGAAAGGACCCTGCCGTGATCGCTGCCTACCTCGGCACACCGATGGAGACCACCCATGGCTGATGTCGTCCTCACCGCCGAATCCCTGACCTCCGGCTACAACGGTGTCGCCGCGGTCACCGAGGTGAACCTGACGGTCGCGGCGGGCGAGGTCGTCTCGATCCTCGGTTCCAACGGGGCCGGCAAGACGACGACGCTGCTCACACTCGCGGGATTGATTCCGGCGATGGGCGGGCAGGTCACCGCTCTGGGTGCGCCGGTCGATCACCGTCGGCCGTACCGAATGGCGCGGCGCGGGATTCGGCTCGTCCCCGACGACCGGGGGCTCTTTTCCAGCATGACCGTACGCGACCATTTCCGTCTCGCCCGTACGAGAGCCGACCGCTCACGAGAAGAACTCGTCCTCGACAGATTTCCGGCGCTGACCCGATTACAGTCCCGGACAGTCGGTCTCCTGTCCGGTGGTGAGCAGCAGATGCTCGCGATCGCGGTGGCACTGCTGGCGGAGCCGCGCATCCTCATGGTCGACGAGATGAGCCTCGGGCTGGCACCGCTCGTCGTGGAAGAGATGCTGCCCGCCATCCGGGATCTGGCCCGCGAGGAGGACATCGCCATCGTGCTGGTCGAACAGCACGTCGAACTCGCTCTCGCCGTGTCGGACCGGGCGATCGTCCTCGGGCACGGGCGGGTGGTTCTCGAGGGCGACGCGGCGACTCTGCTGGCCGACCGGGATCGCCTCGAAGCCGCCTATTTCGGGGCCGCGGACGCCCGCTGAAAAGAGCCGGGAGCCGCCTCCCGGGCATGTCCCCGGTATCAGCCCTCGGCGGCGAGCTGTCCGCACGCCGCGGCGATTTCCTGACCACGGGTGTCGCGCACCGTGCACGACACGCCCTGCTCCTGGACGCGCCGCACGAACTCGCGTTCGACGTGCTTGGGGCTGGCATCCCACTCGCTGCCGGGGGTCGGATTGAGCGGAATCAGGTTGACGTGCACGAGCGCCCCGAGCGCCTTGCGGAGCTTCTTTCCCAGCAGGTCGGCGCGCCACGGCTGGTCGTTCACATCACGGATCAGGGCGTACTCGATGGAGACCCGGCGCCCCGTCTTGTCGGCGTAGTAGCGCGCGGCGTCGAGCACTTCCTTCACCGACCAGCGGTTGTTGACGGGCACGAGGGTGTCGCGCAGCTCGTCGTCAGGCGTATGCAGCGACACCGCGAGCGTGACCGCCAGACCCTCGTCGGCGAGGCGCCGGATCGACGGTGCGAGACCGACGGTCGAGACGGTCACCGACCGCGCCGAGATACCGAGCCCGTCGGGTGCCGGCGAGGTGATCTGACGGACGGCGCTGACCACCCGCTTGTAGTTGGCGAGCGGCTCCCCCATGCCCATGAATACGACGTTCGACAGGCGTCCCGGCTCGCCGAGTTCCCGGTCCCGCAGCGCGCGCGCGGCCGCCCGCACCTGGTCGACGATCTCGGCGGTCGACAGGTTGCGGTCCAGGCCGCCCTGTCCGGTGG
>JAEZDV010000217.1 GCA_023417985.1 Actinomycetes bacterium
CCGCAACCTCGGTTGCGGCGACCGTGTTTCGTTCGGATCAGAGATGCCGTGTGGTGTCGATACCCAGCGACATGCCGGCCAGTCCGCGCTTGCGTACGGCGAGCTTGTCCGCGATCTCGGACATCGCCACCGCCGGCGCCGACTCCGGTGCCGACAACACGATCGGAGTGCCGGCGTCGCCGGATTCACGGATCGCGGGGTCGAGCGGAATCTGGCCCAGCAGCGGCACGGGTGCGCCCACAGCACGAGAGAGGCGCTCCGCGACGGCCTGTCCGCCACCCGTTCCGAACACGTCCATCCGCGTACCGTCGGGAAGCTCGAGCCAGGACATGTTCTCCACGACGCCGGCGATGCGCTGACGGGTCTGCAACGCGATCGAGCCGGCCCGTTCGGCCACCTCGGCCGCGGCTTGCTGCGGCGTCGTCACGACGAGGATCTCGGCGCTCGGGATCAGCTGGGCCACGGAGATCGCGACGTCGCCGGTGCCTGGGGGAAGGTCGAGCAGGAGTACGTCGAGGTCGCCCCAGAAGACGTCGGCGAGGAACTGCTGGAGTGCGCGGTGCAGCATCGGGCCGCGCCACACGACGGGCGTGTTGCCCTCGGTGAACTGCGCGATGGAGATCATCTTCACGTCGTGCGCGATCGGCGGCATGATCATGCGCTCGACCTGCGTCGGCTTGGCGGAGGTGCCGAGCATGCGCGGGATCGAGTGGCCGTAGATGTCGGCGTCCAGGACGCCGACCGACAGGCCGCGGGCGGCGAGTGCCGCCGCGAGGTTGACGGTGACCGACGACTTGCCGACGCCGCCCTTACCGGAGGCGACCGCGTAGACACGTGTCAAGGATCCGGGCTGAGCGAACGGGATCACAGGCTCGGCGGAATCACCGCGGAGGGATTTGCGCAGTTCGGTGCGCTGCTCGTCGCTCATCACGTCGAGGGTGACGCGGACCGGGCCGACTCCTGCGACGTCGGCGACGGCCTTGGTGACGCGATCGGTGATCTCGGTGCGCATCGGGCATCCCGAGGTGGTCAGGTACACCTCGATATCGACGCTGCTGTCATCGCGGATCTCGATGCTCTTGACCATGCCGAGATCGGTAATGGGTTTCCGGATCTCCGGATCCTGTACCCGGGCGAGTGCACTGCGGACGTCGGACTCACTGACTGCCATGACGCCCATGGTAGGTGGGGACCTGTCAGTGGATGCGCGGCAGGTCGGCCGGATTCGGTGTAATGCCGGTCGAGTAGGCCGCCGACCACGCGAACACGTTCGCGACGTAGGCCATCGAGTTGTTGTACCGGTGGATCGCTTTGCTCGCGTGCCCCAGGTTGCGCATGTCGAGTCCGCCGTCGCACAGGTACCGCGCGGTCGTCAGCGTCGAGTCGTAGAGGTTCTGGGGGTCGGCGACCCCGTCGCCGTTGCCGTCGCCGGCGTACTGGTTCCACGTGGTGGGGATGAACTGCATGGGTCCGACAGCCCGGTCGTAGACGGCGTCGCCGTCGAGAACTCCGCCGTCGGTGTCGGTGATGGTGGCCTGGCCGGGGAGGCTGCCGTTGAGCGGCAGTCCGATCACGGGCTCGAACAGGTCGCCTTTCGCATCGGCCCGGCCGCCGTTGGCGTGGCCGGATTCGACACGGCCGATACCCGCGAGCAAGGTCCAGTACATGCCGCAGCCGGGGTTCTCCTCGGCCATGATGCGCTCGGCGTTGCGGTAGGCATCGAAGTTGATGCCGGGGATGCCGAGAGGTCCCTCGGTGAGGACCTTCGCTTCGGTCGGACCTTCGTCCGCGACTGCGGATTTCGGCGCGAGCGCCGGTGCCGGAGCAGGCTCGAGCATGATCGACTGCGCCACGGCGACGGCTTCGGGAACCGACGGGAGTGTTTCGGGAACGGCGTTGCCGGGGGTCGTGGCCTGCGCGTCCTGATGGATGCCGAGCAGAGCGCGCGGAGACGCACCTGCGGTGGACGCGGCAGCCGCGACGAGGCCGACCGGAACCAGACCTGTCATTGCGATCACCGAATTGCGGCGAATCTTGGAATCCGTCGGTCTTGCGTGCCGGCCCACTCGTACCTCCCTCGGGCGAATCTCGAACCCGAGATGCCTCCGTTATTTACCGGGGCCGACAGTACACGGTTCGTATCCTTTCCGTTATTTAAACGTGATCTAACACGGTGGATCGGGGTGGGGAGACGGATGCTTGCCCTGATAAGGGGGTTGAGTCGTTACTTCTATGTGACCCGAGTCACGTGACGAGCGGCGTGTCGCACCGTGGAGAGGGGGGTATCGGGCGGCAAGTCCCGCCCTACGCGATCACTTGCAGAACGCAGGAACCAGGCAGGGGAGGGCAGGCAACTCGGGCAGCGTCGGCGGAGGCGCGACAGGCAAGGCCGGAATGCCGCCGCCGGCACTGTCGTCGCCGGGGCCGGCGGACGTGTCGCCCGGGGTGGCAGGGTCGGCTTGCGGCGAGCCGGGAACGACCGGTACCGGCGCCGGTGCGGCGATATCGGACGCTGCCGGTACGGGACGGGCGGGCGGCGGCGCCATCGCGGCCTCCGAGACTTCGGCGCCCTTCGCAAAGGTGGCGGACCAGTCCCGCACATCGGCCAGATACTCCGGCGACCCGTTGAACAGTGCGACCGCGCGTGCCTCCCCGTCGGGCTCGCGCAACCGCGCGCCGTCCGCGCACATCCACGCGCTCGCCGCCAGCGTGGCGTCGAAGACGTTCTGGGCGTCCGCGGTTCCGTCCGCGTTCCCGTCGGCGCGATGCGTCTCCCACACGGCGGCAGGGAGCAGCATCGGGCCCAGCGCTCCGCTGGGCGCGATCTTGGGCGTGGTCAGCGTCCCGAGGATATCGGTGCGGCCCCCGTCGGCATGGTCGGACGCCAGGCGGCCGACGGCGGCGAGCAGGTGCCACGGCAATCCGCATTCCGGATTGTCCACGGCCATCTGCATCTCGGCGGCCCGGTACGCGTAGTAGACGAGTTCCGGTATCGCAGCGGGCCCCTCACCGAAGATCGACGTGCCGCCCGCCTCTGCGGCCACGGGCGGATGCTGCAGTACGGGGTCGGACGGCCCCGCCGGGCTTCGAAAGTTCGCCGGCGACGCGGGATCGGCGGGAAGCAGGCCCACAGCGGTGGCCGGAACTTCCAGCGACGCTGCGGTGTTGTGCGGCATCTCCTCGGCGACGCTCGGTATCGCCGACGAGGCCGTCGCGGCGAGCCCGGCCGCCACGACCATCGGAACTGCCAATGCCGCTGTCCATCGCACCCGACCGCCCCCTTGTGTGTCCGTGTGCCACATCGATTCTTGTTGTGACGAACGTTACAGAAGCCGGTCGGCTCATGGGTAATTCCCGGTATCAGCGACGCGGTGCGCGACCCTTTCCGGAGCCGGATCCCGCCTCGTCGTCGTCTTCGTCGACCAGCAACGACCGCAGATCCTCCAGTTCGCGTCGCAGGTAGTCGCGAGTCGCCACTTCACCCACGGCGAGGCGCAGAGCAGCGAGTTCGCGTGCGAGGAACTCGGTGTCGGCCTTCGTCTGCTCGGCCCGCGCCCGGTCCTCCTCGAGCGACACCCGGTCGCGGTTCTCCTGCCGGTTCTGAGCCAGGAGGATCAACGGTGCGGCATACGCGGCCTGGGTCGAGAACGCGAGATTGAGCAGGATGAACGGGTAGGGGTCCCATTGCATGCCGAGCGCGGTCATGTTGAGAGTGATCCACACGATCACGAAGACCGTCTGGATCGCGAGGTACCGGCCGGTGCCGAGGAAACGGGCGATGGATTCGCTGACCCGCCCGACGGCCTCCACGTCGAAGTTCCACCGGAACCGCGACTCCTGCGGTGTCTCGAGGCGCGATCGGCCCTGTGTGAGTCGGTCACTCATCCTCGGTCTCCTCGTCACGCCAGTCCTCGGGCAGCAGATGGTCGAGCACGTCGTCGACACTCACCGCGCCGAGGAGATGCTGCTCGTCGTCGACCACCGGCCCGCACACCAGGTTGTAGGTCGCGAAGTACCGGGTGACGGTCGTCAGCGCGTCGCCGGGGTCCAACCGCGGCAGATCGTTGTCGATGATGCCGCCGATCAGGGTCGCGGGTGGCTCGCGCAGTAATCGTTGCAGATGGACGCAGCCGAGATACTTGCCCGTGGGGGTCGCGGTGGGCGGCCGCACGACGAACATCATCGACGCCAGCGCCGGGGTGAGGTCCGGGTGCCGCGCCCGGGCGAGTGCTTCGGCGACGGTCGTCGCGGGGCTGAGCACAACCGGTTCGGGGGTCATCAGACCACCGGCGGTGTCGGGGGAGTGCTCGAGCAGACGCCGCACCGGCTCGGAGTCCTCCGGGTCCATCCCCTGCAGGAACGACTCGGCGTCCGTCTCCGGCAACTCGCCGAGGAGGTCGGCGGCATCGTCGGGATCCATGGCTTCGAGCACCGACACCGCACGGTCGACGCCCAATTCGGTGAGCAGTTCCGTCTGGTCGTCGGAGGGGAGTTCCTGGACGATGTCGGCAAGCCGCTCGTCGTCGAGTGCGACGGCGACCTCGGTGCGCCGCTTCGCCGGCAGATCGCGCAAGGAATTGGCGACGTCGGCGGGCCTCATGTCCTCGAACTGCATGAGTAGTTGCGCGACACCCTGGCCGGGCAGGGCCAGCGCCTGCTGCGTGAGTCCGTGCACATGTGGCCATTCGACGACATGGATCGGGGCCCGCCGGGCGAGGCGGCCGCGCTGCCGGCGCACCGCTACTCGTGCCACCACCCAGTCCCGGGTGCGGGTGAGTTCGATACCGAGATCCACGACGACGGTGTCCACACCCAGCAGATCGGGCAATTCCGGATCTTCGACACGCACCTTCGAATCGAGCACCTGCGCCAGCGCGAGAACCTCGGACGGGCGTTGCGTGAATCGCCGCAGACTGACGTTGCCGGTCACCAGGGTCACCGACCCCGGTTCGATCGCCGTCACGCGCAGCATCGGGACGAAGATCCGCTTTCGCGTAGGCAGTTCCACGACGAGCCCCAGGACCCGGGGTGGCTGGCGGCCGATCCGGATGGTGAGGACGACGTCGCGCACGCGACCTATCGATTCCCCGTCGGGTCCGAGGACTACCAGGCCCGTGAGCCTGGCTACGAATACCTTGCTCACTGCTGCCAAGGGTCACTCCCAACCGTTTCGGTGCCGAACGGAGCCCAGCATAAAAGCGACCCCGAGCGGTGTGGACACACCGTCCAGGGCCTCCCGGTCACTGCGGAAGGACCTCCGCACGAGCCGCATGAAAACCGTAGTCATCGTACGCACCGCTCGCCGCGCTCCCGTTCCGCTCGGAAGCGGAGCGTCGAAAAAAATCGGTCGGCCGGTTTGCCGGGGCCGTCGCCGCACCGTCGCACGGTATGAGCCGCCCCACGGTGTGACAGGCGATTCTTGTCGGTGGGTCGACCCCGAGGTGGGCCCGCCGACAGCCGAATGCCGGAACCCCGGGCGCTAGCATGATCGGCACCACGGGTTCGCCACCGCGGCTCGTGTCGTTCCCGAACGTGGAGGTCGGTCCGGTCATGTCGTTTTCCTACAGGCCACGCCGGTCGGTGCTGGCAGTTCCCGGCAGCAGCCGAAAGATGATCGACAAGGCCAAAGGTCTGCCCGCGGACGAGATCTTCCTCGATCTGGAAGACGCGGTCTCGCCCCTCGCCAAGGAGGAGGCACGGACGACGATCGTCGAGGCGCTCAACGAGGACGGCTGGGGTGAGCAGTTGAAGGTGGTCCGGGTGAACGACTGGACGACCGACGCCACATACCTCGACGTCGCGACCGTCGTCGGCGGCGCCGGTGCGAACCTCGATGCGATTCTGCTGCCGAAGGTGCCGGACGCCAGTCACGTCCAAGCACTCGATCTCCTTCTCGCACAGGTAGAGAAGGCGAACGGACTCGAAGTCGGCCGGATCGGGATCGAACCCCAGATCGAGAACGCCCTCGGCCTCACCAACATCGACGCGATCGCCACCGCGAGTCCGCGCGTGCAGACCCTGGTGTTCGGTCCGGCGGATTTCATGGCGAGTATCAACATGCGCACTCTCGTGGTCGGGGAGCAGCCCGACGGCTACGACCGGGGCGACGCGTACCACCACATCCTCATGACGATCCTCATGGCCGCACGCGCGCACGGCCTCCAGGCGATCGACGGTCCCTACCTCCAGATCCGGGACGTGGACGCCTTCCGCCGGTCGGCCCAGCGCACAGCCGCTCTCGGCTTCGACGGCAAATGGGTGCTGCATCCCAGCCAGATCGACGCCGCAAACGAGGTCTTCAGCCCGCGACAGCAGGATTACGACAAGGCAGAGATGATCCTGGACGCCTACGAGTGGCACACCTCGGCGGAGGGCGGAGCACGCGGCGCGGCGATGCTCGGCGACGAGATGATCGACGAGGCCAGCCGCAAGATGGCGCTCGTCATCTCGGCCAAGGGGCGGGCGGCAGGGATGACGCGCACGGAAACGTTCGAGCCACCGCGCTCGTTGTAGTCGTGCTCACCCCCCGGGTCCGGGCAGAATGGACACCGGGCGTGTCGGTGAAGACGGCGCGCGGCCATCGAGAAGGAGCCGAATACTCATGACCAATCCCATCGGACCTGGCAGCCGTCAGGTGCCGGGCCTCCCTGAACCCCCGAGCGGGTGGCCGGTCGGTTCGTACGTGACCTACGCCGAAGCGCAGCGCGCCGTCGACCACCTCTCCGATCAGAACTTCTCCGTCGAAGACGTCACGATCGTCGGCGTGGACCTCATGCAGGTCGAGCGGGTCACCGGCCGGCTGACCTGGCCCAAGGTCATCGGTGGCGGCATCGTCTCCGGCGCGTGGCTCGGCGTGTTCTTCGGTCTGCTGCTGGGAATCTTCTCCACCGATTTCCTCGGCCCGCTCCTGGTGGGTCTGGTCGGCGGCATCATCTTCGGCCTGATCTCGGCGTCGATCCCCTACGCCGCGACCCGCGGACAGCGCGACTTCTCCTCGACGATGCAACTCGTGGCGGGACGCTACGACGTGCTGTGCAAGCCGCGCACCGCAGAGCAGGCCCGCGACCTGCTCGCCAAGCTCGCCCTGTAATCCGCCGGCACGCGGCCGGGCAGCCACCTGACGCCGAGTTTCCGGGTAGCCGGGTCTCGGCGCGGGGCTGCGCCGGTCTCGCCGTCGCCCTAGTGTCGGTCGTATGCGCGATCTCGATTCGGTGGCCGGCGAACTCTACGGTCTCGACCCCGGTGACTTCGTGTCCGCCCGCAGCGAATGTGCAGCGCAGGCACGTCGGGCGGGCAACCGCGAACTGACCGCCGCGATCGGCCGGTTGCGTAAGCCGACCGTCGCGGCGTGGATGGTCAATCTCCTGGCTCGCGAGCGTGGCGACGAACTCGCGGCGCTGCTCGATCTCGGTGATTCCCTGCGTGCCGCACAGCGACGACTGTCCGGCAGCGACATGCGAGCACTGTCGGCGCAGCGGCGCAGGATCGTGACGGCCCTCGAGCGCGCCGCTGCCGACCTCGCCGACGAACGCGGACGGCACGCCACCGAGAGTGCGCTCAGAGAAGTCGGCCAGACACTC
>JAEZDV010000218.1 GCA_023417985.1 Actinomycetes bacterium
TCCAGCGCCACCACCCGCAGCCGTCCGATCATCAACACCCGCGACGAGCCGCACGCCGACGCGGAGAAGTACCGGCGGCTGCACGTGATCGTCGGGGATTCGAACATGTCCGAGACCACCACGATGCTCAAGGTGGGGTCGGCGGCGTTGGTGCTCGAAATGATCGAGGCGGGAGTGCCGTTCCGTGATTTCGCGCTGGACAACCCGATCCGGGCGATCCGCGAGGTCAGCCACGACCTGACCGGACGGCGCCCGGTGCGGCTGGCCGGGGGCCGGCAGGCCAGCGCCCTCGACATCCAGCGGGAATACCACGCACGGGCAGTGGAGTACCTCGACACCCGCACCCCGGACCCGCACGTCTCGCAGGTGGTCGACCTGTGGGGGCGGGTGCTCGACGCCGTCGAATCGCAGGATTTCGCGAAGGTCGACACCGAGGTCGACTGGGTGATCAAACGCAAACTGTTCCAGCGCTACCAGGATCGTTACGACATCGAACTGTCCGATCCGAAGATCGCGCAACTGGACCTGGCGTACCACGACATCAAACGCGGCCGTGGGGTGTTCGACCTGCTGCAACGCAAGGGCCTGGCGGCCCGCGCCACCGACGACGAGGCGGTGGAGGCGGCGGTCGACACCCCGCCGCAGACGACCCGCGCGAAACTGCGCGGTGATTTCATCGCCGCCGCGCAGGCCGCGGGCCGCGATTTCACCGTCGACTGGGTGCATCTCAAGCTCAACGACCAGGCGCAGCGCACCGTGTTGTGCAAGGACCCGTTCCGGTCCGTCGACGAACGGGTCGAGCGGCTCATCGCGTCGATGTGACCCGCCGCTCCGCACACCGGCACGTTCCGGGACGGTCTGCGGCGTGCGGGGCATTAGGGTTGGGCCGTGGCGATCTCGAAAGTGGAACGGCTGGTCAATCTGGTCATCGCGTTGCTGTCCACCCGACAGTTCCTCCCGGCGGAGAAGATCCGCTCGTCGGTGGCAGGATACTCGGAGTGCGCGAGCGACGAGGCGTTCAGCCGGATGTTCGAGCGCGACAAGAACGAGCTGCGTGACCTCGGGATACCGCTGGAAACGGGACTGCCGTCCCGGTTCTCCACCGTCGAGGGTTACCGCATCAACAGGGACGCCTACGAACTGCCCGATATCGACCTGACCCGCGAGGAAACCGCGGCGGTCGCGGTGGCGTCGGCGCTGTGGGAATCTCCCGAACTGACCTCCGCCGCGCAGGGGGCGCTGCTGAAGTTGAGGGCGGCGGGGGTGCAGGTCGACGTGGACCCCGGGACGGTCGCTCCGATTCCGGCGCGCGCCCGCGGCTCGGAACCGGCCCTGCAGGAACTGCTCGCCGCGATCGACGCGCGCCGCGCCGTGCGGTTCTCGCACCGCAGTTCCCCCACCGAACCGTGGACCGAGCGCACCGTCGATCCGTGGGGCGTGGTGACCGTGCACGGCCGCTGGTATCTGGTGGGCCACGACCGCGACCGGGACGCGCCGCGCACCTTCCGGCTCTCCCGCATCGGCGACGATGTCACCGCGATCGGCCCGGTCGGCGCGGTGCAGATCCCGGAGGGGGTGGATCTGCGCGCCCGGGTGCTCGCCGCCACCAGCCCACGTGAGGTTTCCGGGTCGGCGCGGGTGTGGGTGGCGGCTGGCAAGGCCTACGAGTTGCGCCGGCTCGGTGAGGAAGTCGAGTCGCGGCGGATCGGTGGACGTGACGGCACTGTGCTCGAGGTGCCGGTGCGGTCGTGGGAATGGATCGAACGGATCATCGCCGGTCAGGGCGCCGACGCGCTGGTGCTGGAACCGGCGGAATTGCGGGCCGAGGTGCAGCGCATCCTCACCCGGGTGGGCGGCGACCCGGTCGCCGCGGAGGGGGACGAACGATGAGTGCACGACTGTCCGGCCGGTTGGCTCGGCTGCTGAACCTGGTGCCTTACTTCCAGGCGCATCCGGGGATCAGCGCGGCGGAAGCCGCGCGCGATCTGGGAGTGACCCCGAAACAGATCATGGACGATCTGAACCAGCTGTGGGTGTGCGGGCTGCCCGGTTACGGTCCCGGCGACCTGATCGACCTGTCGTTCTCCGAAGACAGCATCATGGTGACGTTCACCGCCGGCATCGACCGTCCACTGCGGCTGACCTCCACCGAGGCGACGGCCCTGCTCGTCGCGCTGCGGTCGTTGCTGGAGATGCCCGGGGTGGTCGAACCGGGGGCAGCGCAGTCGGCGATCGCGAAGATCGAGGCGGCGGCCGGGACCGCCGCGACCGCGGACACCCCCGATGCCGTCGGTCCCGCGGTGACGGAGAATCCCGTCGCCGGACGGGTGCGGGATGCGGTGCGCCGGGGCCGGGCCCTGCACCTGACCTACTATTCGGCCTCGCGCGACACCGTCTCCGAACGGGTGGTCGACCCGATCCGCATCGTGCTCATCGACGAGCACACCTATCTGCAGGCGTGGTGCCGCACCGCCGAAGGGGTGCGGTTGTTCCGGTTCGACCGGATCGACGACGCAACCGTGCTGGACGAGGTGGCCCGGCCGCCCCAGCGGGCCCTGACCGGCGACGAGCACCTGGAGTTGTTCGAGGGCGACCCGGCGCTGCCCGCCGCCCGGCTGCGGCTCGACCCCGGCTACGCGTGGCTGCTCGACTACTACCCGCTCACCGACGTGGAGGTGTTCCCGGACGGCAGTTGCGAGGCGGTGCTGCGGTACGCGTCGCGGGACTGGATGGTGCGCCTGCTGGTAGGTCTGGGCAACGGCGTGACCGTGCTCGCCCCCGCCGACTTGGTCACCGCGGTGCGAGCCCGCGCCGGGGAGGCGCTCGCCGCCTACGCAACCCTCGAGGCCGCCGGACCGCCCGCCTGAATTCGATACGTCAGGAAACGATTGTGTGAACCCGGTGCAAACTCCCTGCGGATTCGCTGCGCACGCGAATCCGCGGGTGCCGGGTCCGGTAGCATCGACACCAGCCGATTTGTGGAGGTTGTAAATGGGTGCAATGAGCCCGTGGCACTGGGCCATCGTCGCGTTGGTCGTCGTGATCCTGTTCGGGTCGAAGAAGCTCCCCGACGCTGCACGTGGCCTCGGCCGGTCGCTGCGCATCTTCAAGAGCGAAGTCAAGGAGATGCAGAACGACGACGCGCGTCCGGCCGCTGCCCAGCAGCCGCTTCCGCCCGTCACGCAGGCGCCGCCGGTCGAGCAGACCGTCGTCCCGCCGCAGCAGAGCGCGCCCCACAGCGAACCGCGGTCGCACTGACTGCGCTGACCCCTCCGGGACACCCACACGGGTGGCCCGGGTCCGCTGATGCCGCGGGGAGCGGACTCCGCACCCCGACGGCCATTGTCAGGAGCAGAGA
>JAEZDV010000222.1 GCA_023417985.1 Actinomycetes bacterium
GGCCTGTCGTGATACGAACCGAAGGCGTCAGGAAGCTGCGGCCTCGAGTCCGGTGGTGATATCGGCGAGGATATCGTCGATGTTCTCGATACCGACGGCCAGGCGGACGAGTCCGGGGGTGACGCCCGCTGCGAGCTGCTCCTCGGCGGTCAGCTGCGAGTGGGTGGTCGACGCCGGATGGATGACCAGCGAGCGGACGTCGCCGATGTTGGCGACGTGGCTGTGCAGGGTCAGCGCGTTGACGAATTTCTTACCTGCGTCGATCCCGCCCGCGAGTTCGAACACGACGATGGCGCCGGGGCCCTTCGGCGTGAGCTGCTCCGCACGCTCGTGCCAGGGCGAGGACTCCAGACCCGCATAGGCGACGGAGAGGACTTCGGGCCGGGCCTCGAGGAACTCGGCGACCTTCTGCGCATTGGCGACGTGGCGTTCCATCCGCAGGCTCAGGGTTTCGATGCCCTGGGAGATGAGGAAGGCGTTGAACGGCGAAACGGCCGAGCCGAGGTCGCGGAGCAACTGCACGCGCGCCTTGAGGGCGTATGCGGGAGCGCCGAGGTCGGCGAACACGACACCGTGGTAGCTGGGGTCGGGAGTGGTGAAGCCGGGGTGGCGGCCCTGGGTCCAGTCGAAGGTGCCGCCGTCGACGATGACGCCCGCGATCGCGGTGCCGTGGCCTCCGAGGTACTTGGTGGCCGAGTGCACCACGATGTCGGCGCCGTGCTCGAGCGGACGCAGCAGGTACGGCGTGGCGACGGTGTTGTCCACGATCAACGGCAGCCCGTTGTCGTGCGCGACGCCGGCGATGCCGGAGATGTCGAGGATGTGGTTCTTCGGGTTGGCGATGGTCTCGCCGTAGAACGCGCGCGTGTTGGGACGCACCGCGGCGCGCCACTGCTCGAGATCGTCGGGATCCTCGACGAACGAGACGTCGATCCCGAGCTTGGGCAGCGTGTAGTGGAAGAGGTTGTAGGTGCCGCCGTAGAGGTACGGGCTCGAGACGATGTGGTCACCGGCGGACGCGAGATTGAGAATTGCGAAGGTCTCGGCGGCCTGCCCCGAGGACAGGAGCAGTGCGGCGACACCGCCCTCGAGCGACGCGATGCGCTGTTCGACCGCGTCCTGGGTCGGGTTCATGATGCGGGTGTAGATGTTGCCGGGTTCGGCGAGCCCGAAGAGCGCCGCGGCGTGGTCGGTGTTGTCGAACGTGTAGCTGGTGGTCTGGTAGATCGGCAGCGCGCGGGCCTTGGTGTCCCCCCCAGCGGGCTGACCGACGTGGATCTGCTTGGTCTCGAAGCTCCACGACGCGGTGGGATCGACGGTTTCGGGGGTGTTTTCGCTCATGGGTCTACTGCTCCGGATTCGGTGAGTGGAACGGGTCGTCGAGAGGCTGACCTTCGCGGCCCGCGCGCGACGCCGCCGAGAAGGCGGTCCGTAGGGGCCGGGGGTGGGTGCGGGCGGTCAGCCGGCCGGGCACCCACACATACACAGACGACAGGCATGACGGCGCGGGCGCTGTCCCGACCGCTCGTACGTCTTGCTCACGGCTTCGACAATAACGGCTCGTGGCGATCCCGACCAGGCCCGTAGGGAATCGCGCGGTGGGACGGCGCGCGGGGCCGGGCGGGCATACCTACAGGCTGTGTGTTGCTCTTCCGTCGATGTGTGTGATCCTGCTAACGTTCTGGAACAGATTCTAGTTTCGTGGGGCGCGCAGGGCCGTGGCCAGTGCTTATGGAGGTAAATTTGACCGCCGTGGACTTCTCACTCGAGCATGCCGGCAGCCCGGTGAAGCGCGAGCTCCCTCCGTCGATGATCGATCGCATGACCCTCATTCTCGAGAGTTTCGACAGCAGAGGAGCGCTCACGCTCGAAGAGGTCACCTGCCGCTCGGGCCTGCCCCGCTCGACGGTGCACCGCATCCTCGACCAGCTGGTCGGGCGCGGGTGGATCGATCACGCGTCGTACGGATACTGCTTGGGCGCACGCGCGCTCGGTCTCGGCGGAAGCGACACCGGCCACCGGCGCATCCGCGAAGCCGCAGCGCCGCATCTGCACGAACTCGCCCTGCAGACGGGAGCGATCGTGCACCTGGCCGTGCTCGACGGCAACGAGGTGCTCTACCTCGACAAGGTCGGCGGGCAGTTCGCGTCGAGTGTCCCGTCGCGGGTCGGCGGGCGTTTTCCCGCCTATGCCACCGCGTGTGGCAAATCGATCCTCGCCTGGCTCGAGCCCGAGCGCGTCGACGCGCTCTACGGCAAGCGCCTGCCGCCGTGCACCGACCGCACCATCGGCGACAACGGGGCGCTGCATCAGGAGCTCAACCGGATCCGCAAGCGTCGCGGCGTCGCCTTCGAGCGTGAGGAGGCGGCTCCGGGCATCGGATGTGTCGGTGTCGCGCTGCGCGGGATCGACGGCCCGGTCGCTGCGCTCTCGCTGGCAGCGGACGCGCGGTCGACCCGGCTCGAATGGGTGGCGCCGATCGTTGCCGACGCGGCCCGCAAGATCACCCGCACGCTCTTCCCGGACCAGGACCGCGACGACGCCGTGCCCGGCGCCCCGATGGCGGCGACTGCGCCGCTCGGAAGCGTGGTCCCGAAGGCGGCCGGGGGCCGGTAGTCGCAGGGAGACACTCGTGTGGTGAGGTGCCGGCGG
>JAEZDV010000264.1 GCA_023417985.1 Actinomycetes bacterium
GTTCGGGACTCATCTCGTCCGAATGCGGACTTCTCGAATCCGGTGGCACGGCACTCGCCGTCCGGTCATGATTCTCCGCCATCACCTCGTCGACAACCGAACGGGCGGCGGGCGCTGCGGCGTCCGCCGTCTCACGTGAGATCAACTTCGCAACATCACCGATGGCCGTCATCAGTGGTGCAGGAAAAACGACTGTGGTGTTCTTCTCGACGCCCAGTTCCAGCAGCGTCTGCAGGTTCCGCAACTGCAACGCGAGGGGATGCACCATCATCGTGTCCGATGCTTCACCGAGTGCTGCCGCTGCCCGCGCTTCACCTTCCGCTGCAATGATCTTCGCTCTCTTCTCCCTTTCTGCCTCAGCTTCCCGCGCCATCGCCCGCTTCATGGTGTCGGGCAACTGGATGTCCTTGAGTTCGACCAGGGTCACCTCCACTCCCCACTCGAGCGTCGTGGTGTCGAGGATCTCGCGAATTGCACCGTTGATAGTCCCGGTATCGGCCAGTGCTTCGTCGAGCGAATGCCGGCCGACCACATTACGGAGGGTCGTCTGCGCGATCTGGTCGATTGCAGCGTTCACGTTCTCGATGACCACGACGGATTTCCGAGCGTCTATCACTCGAAAATAGGCGACAGCCGCAATGTCGACACTGACATTGTCGCGGGTGATGATTCCCTGGGACTGGATCGGCATGGTCACGATACGCATCGAGACCTTGGTGAGCCGATCCACTGCCGGGATGATGAGCACCAACCCGGGATCGCGCACCGAAATGATCTTGCCGAGACGGAAGTGGATGCCCTTCTCGTACTGCTTCACGACGTGGATCGAAGCTGCCAGCAACAGCAGCGCGGCAACTACGACGATTCCCACAACGATTATGGTCATGGTGACTCCCATTGGACGAACGGATTGCACCCATATCCAGTCAATCGCGTGCTATCGGGCCGCGGTAGGGGATTTCGACACCGTTCGACGCGACGTCGTTGTCGCATGCGTGTCGCAGTACTTTATCGAGGCTGGGAATGTGTATGCGGCGCTCGAGGACGTCACTGAAGGCTCCCACACTCGCGTGATGGTCGTCCTGATGGCACAGCATCTCGGCGAGCTCGACGACACGACGCGGCGCGAAGGTGAAGGACCGCATATATGCGTCCCGTCCGGTGAAATGCTCGTGCAGCACGTAGGGCAGCCTCGTCATCGGGACACAACGGACGGATCATCAGACCTGCCAGGGGATCGGCCCGGATGAAGCTGCGCCGTACCATTCGCCCTCACCTGCTGGACAGCCCGTGCGTCCGCTCCCCGTTCCCGGTACAGGACGGACGACAATCTCACAGGGAATCACCCGACGAGGTCCCCAACTCCAGAACCGACCCGGTAGTGGCGCCACCGTCGACGATGAACTCGCATCCCGTCGAGTGGGTCGCCTCGGTGACAATGAAGCGCACCATCCGCGCCACCTCCTCGGAGGTCCCGAAGCGAGCGATCGGTTGGGCGGCGACGGAGCGGTCCATATCCGCAGTCATCGGAGTATCGATGGGTCCCGGGTGAACCGAGCACACACGAACTCCGTCGGACGCGAACTCGAGCGCCGCGGTTTTGGTCAAGCCACGCAGCGCCCACTTGCTGGCTCCGTACGCACCCAGCCCGGCGTACCCGGTGAGCCCGGCGATCGAGGAGAGGTTGATGATCGTGCCGCGATGGCGACGCAGGGCGGGGCCGGCCACGTGCATGCCCAGCCAGGCCCCTACCAGGTTCACCTGCAGCACGTGTTCGAATTCCCCTCTGGCCTGGGCTTCGATCGTGCCGAGGGAAAGGATGCCGGCATTGTTGACCAACACACGCAGCGGGCCGAGCGATTCGGCTGACTCGACAGCCTGGTTCCACTGCCTCTCATCCGTCACATCAAGGTGAGTGAACACCCCGTCGCTACCGAGGTCAGCGGCCCTCTCCGACCCCTTCTCGTCGAGTATGTCGGCGATGACCACCCGTGCCCCGGCATCGGCGAGTTCGGATGCGATCGCCGCGCCGATACCGCGGCTACCGCCTGTTACGAGCGCACTCGTCCCGTTCGACAGTGTCGCCATGATGCATTTCTCCTCGCTCGGTTTGTGACCGTTGGCGGGCTGCAGTCTCCGACCGTTCCATCAGTCAATCGATGGGCGATCCGGTGCGCAGGTGGCGTCGATGTCGAGTTTCCCCTGGCAAACCCGATGGAACACAGTGGCGGGACGCCTCGCGAGGCTGTCGGCCACATCGGAACCCGTCGACTCCGAGCGTCGAACTGTGCATGCAATATCACCCCCCGGAGGCCGGGGATGGAGGATCGGCATTCCCATCATCGGCCCGGGTGGATCGCTGCCGTAAGGGGCGAAAGTCACCGAAGCACACCCGGTCACATGGTGCCCGTGTGGCCTGGACGTATTCGGTCTCGTTCGTCGGAGTGATCGCGCCGGAAGAATGGCCGAGGTTCGGACACCTCGGTCGCCGTCCGACGGGCGGCTGGGTACGGCCCCGATCTTCTCGCCCACCTCGCCGCGATGGCTGCCACAGCGCCGGCCTCACCCGGCGCGGCCCGAAACCCGCCCGGCAGGTGCGGCCCCTCGCGAGCCGCTTACGAATTATGGCTCTCGAGGGGAACGTGTTCTACATTGTGACCGTCGTCACCGAAGTATCCGGATTCACCCGACGCTGGGGGAAGGTCACATGCCGGCACCGAGTACCGCTGTCATCGGAGCGGGAATCAGCGGTTTGACCACGAGCAAGATGCTGTCCGACTACGGCGTGCCCTACACGTGTTTCGAGATGTCCGATCGTGTCGGCGGGAACTGGGCGTTCGGTAACCCCAACGGGCGCAGTAGCGCCTACAGGTCTCTCCACATCGACACCTCGAAGCATCAGTTGTCGTTCAAGGATTTCCCCATGCCCGCCTCTTATCCCGACTTCCCTCACCACACGCAGATCAAGGACTACCTCGACGGATACGCCGACGCGTTCGGTCTGCGCGAGAAGATCGAGTTCGGCAACGAGGTTCGTCACGCACGTCGACTTCCGGGCGGGGGCTGGGAGCTCGACCTTGCCGACGGCGGCACACGGCAATTCGAGTTCCTCGTCGTCGCCAACGGCCACCACTGGGATCCCCGGATACCGGAGTTCCCGGGCGAGTTCACGGGAGAGGCGATCCACTCCCACCACTACATCGATCCCCGCACGCCGCTCGAGTTCGCCGGCAAACGCATCCTGGTCGTGGGAATCGGCAACAGCGCCGCGGACATCGCCGTCGAACTGTCGTCGAAGACGCTACAGACGGAAGTCACCCTCTCGACGCGGTCGAGTGCGTGGATCGTCCCCAAGTACATCGCCGGACGTCCCGCCGACAAGTACTACCGGACTGTCCCGTACGTGCCACTGTCCTGGCAACGCAAACTCGCGCAGTGGGGACAACCGCTACTGTCCGGCAGACCGGAGTTGTACGGTCTCCCCTCCCCCAACCACAAATTCTTCGAAGCCCACCCCACCCAGTCGGTCGAGTTACCGCTGCGTCTCGGTTCCGGCGACATCACCCCCAAACCCGACATCGTCCGGTTCGACGGTCGCACAGTGCATTTCGTCGACGGTAGCTCGACCGAGATCGATATCGCGGTCTATGCCACCGGCTACAACATAACCTTCCCGTTCTTCGATCCCGATTTCCTCAGTGCGCCCGACAATCACATCGCGCTCTACAAGCGGATCTTCGCGCCCGGTCTCCCCGACCTCGCCTTCGCCGGATTCGCCCAGGCGACGCCCACGTTGTTTCCGTTCGTCGAATGTCAGGCCCGGGTGATCGCGGCGTACGCCGTGGGCCGATACGCGTTGCCCCCCGAGGACGAGATGAAGCGTGTCATCGCAGCGGACCAGCAGAAGTTCACCGGTCACATGCTCGACCGGCCCCGGCACACGCAGCAGCTGGACTACTTCGCGTACGAGCACGACATCCGCACACACGAGCTTCCGGCCGGAACCGCCCGTGCCGGCGGAGGTATTCGATGACATTCCGCTCCCTGCGTTTCCGGTCCCACGACGCGGACGTCGACGCCTGGCATTTCCCCGCGCGGCCGGGACCGTTCGCTGTCGCCGGCCGGACGCCTGTGGTGGTCATGGCACACGGCCTGGGCGGAACGAAGGATTCGGGCCTCGCCCCGTTCGCGGAGCGGTTCGCCGACGCCGGTCTGCACGTCCTCGCGTTCGACTATCGAGGTTTCGGCTCGTCGGGTGGCGGCCACCGGCAACGCGTGGACATCGACGGCCAGCTCGCCGATTATCGCTCCGCGATCGACACAGCGCGCCGGCTCGACGGGGTGGATCCGGACCGGGTCGTCCTGTGGGGAGTTTCGCTGTCGGGTGGCCACGTCCTGACCATCGCCGCCCAGGACCCGGGGATCGCCGCGCTGATCGCGTCGACGCCCATGGTCGACGGGCTTTCCGCCGGACTGCTCGCCGCCCGGCACACACCGGCTCGCATGCTGCTGCGCTCTACCGCGGCCGGAGTACGAAGCCGGGCCGGGACGCGAATCGGTCGCGGAGCCAACACCATTCCACTGGTCGGCGACCCCGGGGAAGTCGCTGCGCTGAACCTCGACGGACATCGCGAGGACTATCTCGCGCTCGCGGGACCGACGTGGCGCAACGAAGTCGACGCCGACATAGTGTTGTCGCTCGGCAGGTACCGGCCGGGTCGTCATGCGGCGTCGATCCGGTGTCCCGCGCTGGTTCAGATCGCGGATTTCGATCGCAGTGCCCCACCGCGCGCGGCGGCACAGGCGGCATTCCGTGCCCGTGCCGAAGTACGCCACTACCCGTGCGACCACTTCGACATCTGGCCGGGCAAAGCCTGGTTCGAGCCCACCGTGTCTCACCAGATCTTCTTCCTCACACGGCATCTCGCCGGTTCCGCAACTCCGGCACCGAGTCCCCCGGTGGCATCCGACCCCGCCTCTCCCCTTCGACCCCACTGAGGACGACCATGGCCGACACCGTTCAGCAGGCGCTTCGCGAACTACTCGCGAACGACACCACCGCAATCGTCCACGACACCGGGTGCTGGACCTGGCGCCAGCATCTGGCGGAGGCGTCGGCCCAGGCCTCGGCACTGCTGTCGATTCTCGACCCTGCCCGGCCGATGCACGTCGGCACGCTGCTCGGCAATACGCCCGACATGCTGCATGCGGTGGCTGCCGCCGGGCTCGGCGGGTTCCCACTGGTCGGCATCAACACCACGCGACGCGGCGAGGGCTTGGCCGGTGACATCCGGCACGCGGATTGTCAGGTGGTGCTGACCGATCCTGCCCACGCGCCACTGCTCGACGGACTCGACCTCGGCGACGTCACGGTGCTCGACGTCGCGAGCCCGCAGTGGCGGTTGCACGTCGAAGATGCGCCGGCGCTCTCGCCGTACCGTGAGGTCGAAATGATGGATCCGTTCATGCTGATCTTCACCTCGGGCACGAGCGGCGATCCCAAACCCGTTCTGCTGGCACAGATCATGGTGATATTCGCGGGCAACAGCCTGGTATCGCGTTTCTCGATATCCACGGACGACGTCGCGTATCTGTCGATGCCGATGTTCCACTCGAACGCGATCCTCGCCGGGTGGTGCGTGTCGCTGTGCAGTGGTGCGGCCATGGCGCCCGCGACATTCTCCGCGTCGAGTTTCCTCGATGACATCCGTCGCTACGGAGTGACATACATGAACTATGTCGGCAAACCGCTCGCCTATCTCCTGGCGACGCCCGAACAACCGGACGACGCCGACAACCCACTGCGCGTGGCGTTCGGCAACGAGGCGACCGACCGTGACATCGACGAGTTCGCGCGACGGTTCGGGTGCACGGTGTGGGACGGATTCGGGTCGACGGAGACCGCCGTCATCATCACGCGGGAGGAAGGCACACCCCCGGGCTCGATCGGCAAGGGACTCGCCGGTGTCGAAGTCTACGATCCCGTGAGCCTCACGCAGTGCGCCCCGGCCGAGTTCGACGACAACGGTGCACTGATCAACGCGGACAAGGCGATCGGCGAGCTCGTCAACACTCGGGGCGGCGGCTTCTTCACCGGTTACTACAACGACCGCGCGGCGACCGACGAACGGATGCGGCACGGCATGTACTGGTCGGGTGACCTGGCATACCAGGACGCCGACGGCTGGATCTATCTCGCCGGCCGTACGGCCGACTGGATGCGCGTGGACGGCGAGAATCTCGCGGCGGCGCCGATCGAGCGCATCCTCCAGCGGTTGCCGCAGTGCAGCCGCGTCGCCGTGTACGGTGTGCCCGACAAGCACGTCGGCGATCAGGTCATGGCTGCGATCGTGCTTCGGGACGACACCACCCTCGCCCCGGAGGAACTCTCCGAATTCCTTGCTTCACAGACCGATCTCTCACCGAAGGCGTGGCCACGTCACGTGCGGATCGACGCGGACCTCCCGGCCACGGCGACCAACAAGATTCTCAAACGGGAACTGAAGCAGCAGGGCGTGACGCCGGGCGCAGGTGCGCTGTGGGTTCGCACGGGCACCACCTACTCCCCGGTGACACAACCGGATCCACAGTCGTCACCGACCTCCACGGGGATGTAACCGGTCAGACGCGATCGTTCGCTCGCGGATCGACGCCCTCCGGTCAGTTGCTGCGCGCGAGGTATTCGCCGAGCGCGACAGCATTCGGGCCGTCGAGCCGCCAGAAGGTGTCGCCGTCGTGCGATTCGATGTCGCCGCTGAGGAAACCCGAGACAGCGTCGGCCGCGGTGGTGGGATCGGGGAACCTCCGGCCCTCCATCGGCCCGCGGGTGATCTCGAGTGCGCCCGTCGCCGGATCGAAGCGTCCTTGCACACGGTATCCACCGACGTCGGCACACACAGCGAGACGCGGGTCGACTTCCTCCGGCTGGGCTGCCGCACGTGCGACCGGAGCGGCCGCCCGGCGGGTGCTGCGCCGCGTAGGGGTACAGGTGCGGGTGGTGTCCTTGACGGCATCGAGGCCGAGCAGTTCCCAGCGGTCGAGACCGTGCGCGACGCCGCTGAGCGGGATGGGATGGCTTCCGGTCGCGGTGCGTCCGGGCCGCTCACTGAGCCACAGCGCGACCTCTTCCTCGATTCCGGCCTCGATCTCGGCGGATTCGACGATGTAGAACGCGGGCGTGGCCTTACCCAGGGCGACGAACACCCAGTGCGACGAGCCGGTCTCGTCGCTCCCGGCGATGCCGTCCTGTCGGCGGGCGAGCCACTGACCGCTCGCGGTGGTGCGTACCCGGACCACTCGCTCGACACCGTCCGTACCGCAGACTTTGACGGTTCGGTGGTCGTCGAGTGGTTCTGCGCGTCCACCTCGTTGTTGGACGTCCGTCACAAAAGCGGCTATGCCCTGACCTGCGATATCACCCATGCCTGCTGTCCTTCTCTCGTGCACGAAAACCGACGCGAAGTGGTGTGACGGTGTCGCGGCACAACTCGGGGGGTCTGTTGGCCACCCTACGGGTCTCAGCCTGGTAACGACAGTTTCTGTGAAGCATCACCGAAAAGCATCCCCCTTGGTGGTCAGCGCTTTCACCCGCTCGACGATGCGATCGCGCAACTTCGAGGGGGTGCGCCAGCGCATCGCGAGCTTGTCGTAGTCCATCGCGTGCTCGGCGATGATGTCCTTGAGCGCCTCGACGTCGAGCGTCTCGAGCTTCTCTCGCAGCCCGGACTCCCCTCCGTCGCGATAGATCACGAAGGGGTCGAACAGGCCGGCCGCCCGCTTGCCCCGTCTGGCGGGCGACTTCCCCGGCGGTGAAGGCCGCGGCGGCGCGGCGTCTGTCCGCGGCAACGATCCGTCCTGCGCTCCGGCGACACGGGCGGCGCGCAGCGGACCGGTCGCGTGTGTTCCCTCCGGCCTCGGATCCGCGTCCGGCGTGAGCACCGCGGACAGTGCCTTCGCAAAGCGTGGCGTGCGGGCAGCTTCGTCGGCGACGACGCGGACGAGTGCGACGAGCGTTGCCGCAGTACCCGGCGCGGCGTCGTCGAGCCGGAGCAGGGCCGCGGTCGCTTCACCGATCTGCATGCGGAGACGGGCCTCGCCGGTGCCGGGTTTCGTCACAGGTACACCTGCGCGTTCATCAGGATGGTCTCGGTGAGGATGCGCAGCGCGTCGAACTGACCGGTGTTGCCGTACTTACGCTTGAGCGTGCCGTACGGCACGAACTCCGCGGACGCGGCGATCTGATTCGCTTCGGGCACCCAGGCAGGAACGACATCGGCGATCCGGTCGTCGCGCTGCAACTGCTCGATGATGCTGCGGTGAAGGTTGGATGCGCTGCGATACTTCGTGATGACGAGGCCGATTTCCCGGAGGGGATGACTCGTACGGTGCGCGAATTCCTGGATCCGCTTCTGCAGCTGCGGAATTCCGTACGTGGACAGGATGTCCGGAATGGTCGGGATCAGATAACCGTCGGCCGACCTCAACCCGTTGAGGGTGAGCATGCCCAGATTGGGTGGGCAGTCGAGCAGTATGTAGTCGTATCGGTCGGCGATCGGTTCGAGCGCCGACGTGAGAATCTCGATGGGCCGATGGGATCCCGGGTCCGCGTACTGCCGATGACTGAGACCCTCCTGAATCTCGATCAGATCGAGGGACGATGCGAGGAGGTCGACCCCGCGCACCGACCGGACCGGCGAGACGTCGTACTGCAGCGCCTTCTCGATGTCGAACGCGGTGGAATCGGACTCGATCGCACTCCGGAACAGCGTCGCCAGGGTGCGGTCGAGTTCGTTCAGCTCTTTCCAGCGTTCCTCACCGATCATCATCGTGGTGAGGTTCGTCTGGGGGTCGAGGTCGACGAGCAGGACTCGCTGGCCGAACTCCGCCGCCATGAATTCACCCAGCGCAGCAGTCGTCGTGGTCTTGCCGACGCCACCTTTCAGGTTGATCGTCGCGATTACCCGCGCCACCCGTGCACCTCTTCGGAAGGATTCGACATTCTTCCCGTAGAAACGTACACCGGATCCGGACAAACGTGACGGCCGGTCTTATCTACCCTTGGCTTCCACGCCGACCTTGCCCAGGCCACCCGAGGTATCCGGGCGGACCACCGAGTCGGCGGTCGCGAATCCGCTGAGAGCGAGCGCGGGCGACCGGTCGACGACGGCGTGCACCACGCTCCCCTCCGACATGAACACGATCATGCCTTCGGCACCGACGGTCGGCAGGTCCTCCCACACGACCCCCGAGGTGCCGAGGATTCGGTTGACCTCGCTCATGAGCAGAGGGGTGCGGAAGTAGTACATACGGTCCCACTCCTCGCCCTGCAGGTCTGCCGCCTGCGCGAGATCACCGAGGGTGCGTTCCTGCCCCTGCGCGAGCACCTCCTCGAACGCCGATTCGAGCGCCGGGTCGTCGACCACCGTCACGGTGGTGTTCCCTCCGCATCCCGCGGCGAAAGCCGCCACGATCCCGACCATGATCCCCGCCAGCCATCGCCGAACAACCACCCACGCCACCCCCGTCGTCCAACCCCGAATGAACGCGAGGAAGATACCACCGAATCGGACATTTCCACCAGTGAGGCACCTCACATTTCAGGTACTGGGTGGCGAACCCTTACCGCGCATCCGAAAGCTGTGATCGGACACAACGGACACGGTCAATCTTTGCGAGTGAGTTCGGCGATGTCGCTTCGGAGCGCGGTGTGCAGCGACCCGATGAGTTCCGCGGCCGACCCGAACTGATCTCCCACGAAGTCCGTGTTCTCGGCCGAGAGTTCGCGCGCTCCCGACCGGCCGATGAGATCGTCGATGCGGTCGTCGAGACTCGCGGTGCGACGCGCGACGTCGACCAAGCTCATCCGGCTCTCCGCGTTTCCGAGCAGGTCACCGATCCTGGCGAGTGCCGCCACACGGGCGAGAAGCTGGTCCCACACGGGTCCGAGGGACGCGACCCGCTGTTCCAGCGCCGCGCGAGCGGACGCACCGCCCTCACCGGTGACGCCACCGAGCGCGGCATGCAGCTCCGAGAGAAGCCCGCGCAGCGCCACGGCGTCCACGGCGATCTGCGTGATCTCCTCCGCGAGATCGAGCTGGGCGCGCTGCACCGCGAAGTACTCGGAGCGCCACGCCGCCGACGACTCGATGCGGTCGTAGAGCGACCCCGCGAGGAACAAGAGCGTGTCGTAGCGATCGACGAACCGGTCGTCGTCCTCCGGCATCCGGCGCGCGATCATGTCGGCCGCGCGACGGCCGGCGTCGGCAACCGGCGTCCGTTGCGACCAACGCGACAACCGATCCACCGCGATGGACAGAGCAGCCCCGCGGGCCTGTTCGGTGGGCGCGACCGGCACGGGTGCCGGGGTACGGCACAGCGCCGCGAACAGGGCTTCGCGCTGATCGAGTTCCAGGTGGAGACCGTCGCGGCGGTCCCGGCGCACCGCACGCACCCCCTGAGCGAAGTGCCCCGGTGAATGGACGAAGGCATGCTCGGCGGTGCGCAGCCGCTTGCCGAGTTCGTTCGCACGGTACTCGAGAAGCAGTCGGGCGGCGCCGGGCCGCTGCCCGCGCATTCGGTCCGACACCTGCGCGTGCTCGTCTGCCAGTAACCGCAACGCGCCGAAGCCGTCGAGGGTGGGGAGGCGCCGCCCCGCGCGACGACGGTTGGCAAGCACCGTTCGCGTCGCCTCGTCGACCGAGCCGGCGGCGAGCGCCAGCGCTGCAGCGTCGGAGAGCGGGACGTGCCTTCCGTCGATCGCGCACCGGTCGCACCATCGGCGCACCTGTCCCGCGATGCGCTCCCGGCGCCGGTCGGGTGTCTCGAACACGCCGGACACATCGGGTCGATCCGATCCGGGCATCAGCGCCTCCTCGTATTCTCGCTTCCTTCCACTGTTCCAGAAAACAGTGGGGCGTGACCGGCACGAGGTGGAGCGGCACCGTACTGCACCGGCACGAGACGGGAGGCGCGGCGACGGGCAGTTCCCTTGAGCGGGCGGCGCATTGCCGATTGGTGACAGATGTCACAGCGGCGAATCGGGGATCATCCACCTCTTGCCGGATGCCGGCCGGGAACATCCGAAATCATTGCAGCACAATGGATTACCTGGCAGTACGAAGCGGGCACGAGCCTCATCGCCAAGTTACCCGCCGGTGTTACCGCACGGTACGGGTCCGAAACATCTCCCGATGCGAGCCGATTTCTCGGGCCGGGTGGGTGAAATCCGCTGCAGAACAGCGTTTCGATCACACTCCGCGAACCATTTCCGCAGGTCACGCCGACCCTGGGATGCAAACGTGACAAAGCCTCATGTTTCGGCCATGCTGTAATCCGTACGGGGCGTTTCCATCCGCACGGGGGTGTGTGTCGTCGACGGCGACGACCACCGGATGAGGACCGAGGCGCGTTCGCACCGCGTTCGACGAATCGGGTCGAAAGAACTCGCGGAGTCGGCGACCGACACACGCATGCCCATCACGATCTACGAGGAGTCACCGAGAGATGTTCCCCGCTCGCGTTCACCGGTTCGTGACGTGGGGACCGCAGACCGGATAAATTTGACCTCTTCGTCGGGGTGGAGCTTCCGACGCGCGCGTCACTTGCGCGCACAACAATGGAGAACGGTGGCAACGAGTATGTTCAAGCGGATCGCAGTGGTCAACCGGGGTGAGGCGGCTGTCCGTCTCATCCGGGCAGTCCGGGAGCTCAACTCCGAACACGACTACGGCATCAGGACGATCGCTCTCCATACCGACGCCGAACGCCGTGCAATGTTCGTCCGTCAGGCCGACGAGGGGGTCACGCTCCACCCTTCGACCACGGCCGCGACCTCCTATCTCGATCACACCGAACTCGAGCGCGCACTCCTCGAGGCGAAAGCCGACGCAGTCTGGGTCGGCTGGGGATTCGTAGCAGAGGACCCCGCATTCGCGGACCTGTGCGCCCGGCTGAACATCACCTTCATCGGACCGTCCGGGGACGCGATGCGCCTGCTCGGCGACAAGGTCGAGGCCAAGCTTCTCGCCGAAAAGGTCGGCGTGCCGGTCGCACCGTGGTCCGGTGGGCCCGTCGACTCCCGCGCCGACGCCCGACGTCACGCGCAGGCCATCGGCTACCCGCTCATCATCAAGGCGCGGTCCGGCGGCGGCGGCCGCGGTATCCGCAAGGTCTACGCCGAAGACGAACTCGAACTGGCACTCGAGCGCACCCAAGGGGAAGCCGAGCGGTCCTTCGGCGACCCGGTCGTGTTCATCGAACGCCTCGTCACCGACGCGCGCCACGTCGAGGTGCAGGTCATCGCGGACGCCCACGGCAACGTGTGGGCTCCGGGTGTGCGCGACTGCTCCATCCAGCGTAAGAACCAGAAGGTCATCGAGGAATCGGCATCCCCGCTGCTCACCGCGGAGCAGTCCGATCACCTCCGCAAGGTCTCCTCCGACCTCGTGCGGGCTGCCGGGTACTGCGGTGCCGGCACCGTCGAGTACCTCTACCAGCCCGATCTGAAGACCTTCACCTTCCTCGAGGTCAACACCCGCCTGCAGGTCGAGCACCCGATCACCGAGATCACCACCGGTATCGACCTCGTCAAGTTGCAGATCATGGTGGCTTCGGGTGAAGCTCTGCCCGGGGAGTGCCCGCCGGAATTCGGCCACGCCGTCGAGGCCCGGCTCAACGCCGAGGACGCCGCCAACGGTTTCGCACCCGCGCCGGGCACCGTGCAGCTGTTGAAGTTCCCTCTCGGTTCGGGGTTGCGGGTGGATACCGGCATCGCTCAGGGGGACGTGATTCCCCCCGACTACGACTCGATGGTCGCGAAGGTCATCGCGTGGGGACGGAACCGCGCCGAAGCGCTCGCCAGGCTGCGCACCGCGCTCCGTGAAACCACGGTCGTCCTCGACGGAGGCACCACCACCAAGTCGTTCCTGCTCGACCTGCTCGATCGTCCGGAGGTCGTCGACGCGTCCGCCGATACCGGCTGGCTCGACCGGACCGGTGCCGGCAGCGAAACCGGACCGACGAAGGTCGCCGACATCGCGCTGGTCGCCACCGCCGTCGACGTGTACGACGCGGACGAGGCCCGCGAACGCACCGCGTTCCTCGCGTCGGCACGGGGCGGCCGGCCGCGCGCCGGGCACGCCGTCGGCCGCAAGATCGAATTGAGTTATCAGGGACAGGCCTACGAACTCGTCGTCGGACAGGTCGGTCCGCACCGCTATCGCCTCGACACCGGAGTCTCCGAGTTCGACGTCGAGATAGAGCGTCTGGGCGACTACGAGTCGCGACTCACGCTCGACGGCCGCCGCCACCACGTCGTCTCGATCGCGGGACCGGCGCATTTCCTCGTCGAGGTCGACGGGATCAGCCACCAGATCAGCCAGGACGAGGCCGGTGTCGTCCGCACCCCGGCGCCCGCCGTCGTCGTCGCGGTCCCCGTCGCCGTGGGCGACGTGGTAGAAGCAGGCCAGACCTTGGTCGTTCTCGAATCGATGAAGATGGAGACCGCTGTCCGTGCGCCGTTCGCCGGCCGGGTCCGGGAGATCCTCGGCGTCGTGAACGCGCAGGTGGACGCAGGCGCACCGCTGTTGCGCGTCGACCAGATCGTCGAAGAGGTCGTCACCGAGTCCGTCGAGCGCGTCCAGTTCCCCACGCCGGGACCGGCTCTCAGCGACGACCTCGCCGCCGATGCCCTCGCACGACTCGACTCGCTCGGTGCCCTGATCACCGGATACGACGTGTCGGCCAAGCGCACCGCGACGCTGCTCGCGGAGTACGAGCGACTCTCCGGCGGCGTGCAGTCGTGCGATCTCGTTCGCGCCGAACTGGCGTTGCTGACCACGTTCGCCGACGTGTGCGAACTCTCGCGCAACCGTCCGACGGACGAGGAACGCCACACCGAAGACCGCGTACACAGTCCGCGTGAGTTCTTCCACGGATACCTGCAGTCGCTCGACGTCGAGGTCGGTGGTCTGCCCGACAGCTTCCGTGCTCGTCTCTCGCGCGCACTCCACCACTACGACGTCACCGAACTCGAACGCAATCACGATCTCGAGGAGGCGGTGTACCGTCTGTTCCTCGCGCTCGAGCGAATCGAGACGCACGTACCGGTGGTTACCGCGCTGCTCGACCGCTGGGTCGAACGCGACGACATGGAATCCGGAATCTCGCACGAGCTCAACGAGGTTCTCGACCGGTTGATCGTCGCGACACAGGTCCGCTTCCCAGTGATCGGCGACATCGCCCGCAACCTGCGCTACCGCTACTTCGAAGAGCCGGTCATCCGCAAAGCGCGCGAGCAGGTCTACGACGGGGTGCGCGGATCGCTCGCCTATCTCGCCGAACATCCGCAGGCCGCGGACTACGCGCAGCGTATCGACGCGCTCGTGGCGACTCCGGAACCTCTCGTCGACCTTCTCGCCCAGCAGATTTCGCGACCGGGCACGGTGCCCGGCCCGCTGCTCGAGGTCATCACCCGTCGTGCGTACAAGATCCGGACCCTCGAGGACGTGCGTTCGTGTGTCGTCGACGGCCGGCAGGTCGTCACCGGCAACTTCGATCTGCGCGGTACGCGCCTCTACCTGATCTCGGCAGAGACGTCCCACGCCGATCTCGAGTCCCTGCTCGACACGATCGAGGAATCGGCGTCGGGCCTGCCCGACATCGAGAACCTGGTCGTCGACCTCTACGTCGCGTGGGAAGACGCACCGGCAGACGCGGACGCTCAGGCATCCGCGCTGTCCGCAGCGCTCTCCGTCCGCGAGACCATCTCCCGGGTGCGCCGCGTGACCGTCACGGTGTGTCACACCGATATCGCCGAAGAGCATGTGTTCACGTTCCGCGCATACGAATCCGGCTACGCCGAAGAAGGCAACATTCGCGACATCCATCCCTTGACCGGGCAGCGGCTGGATCTGTGGCGCCTGAAGAACTTCGACGGCACCCGCCTGCCTTCCAGCCCGGACACCTACCTGTACCACCTTGCCGCGAAGGACAATCCGTCCGACGAACGGTTCATCGCACTGACCGAAGTACGAGACCTGACCGAGCAGCGTGACGAGAGCGGAAAGATCGTCAGCCTTCCCGCGTTCGAACGCGCGCTTGCGAGTTCGCTCGACGGGATGCGCCGCGCCCAGGCGGCACGGGGCGGACGACGGCTCGAAGCGAACCGTGTCGTCCTCTATGTGTGGCCCGTCGTCGACCTCGACCGGGACGATCTGCGCCGGGTCGCCCGCAGCGCCGCACCGCTGACCGTGGGTGCCGGCCTCGAGGAGATCACCGTCATCGGCTGGTTGCGCGAGAACCCGGATCAGCCTCCCCGCGAAGTCGCGCTACGCTTCTCGTACCGCTCGGGGGCCGGTGTCGTCGTGCGGGTCACCGACCCCCCGACGGAACCGCTCAAGCCGCTCGACGAATACACCCAGAAGGTGCAGCGCTCGCGTGCACGCGGAACCGTGTACCCGTACGAGTTGGTTCCGCTGCTCACCGGCAGCAACGGCACGTTCACCGAATACGACTTCGACGAGCAAGGACAATTCGTTGCGGTCGACCGTCCGTACGGACGCAACACCGCGGGTCTGATCGTCGGCGTGGTGGAAACCCCCACGCCCCGCTACCCCGAGGGAATGACCCGGGTGGCCCTGTTCGGCGATCCGACCAAAGCCCTCGGCACCGTCGCCGAAGCCGAGTGCTCCCGCCTCGTCGCCGCGATCGACCTGGCCGAGCGTCTCGGCGCACCGGTCGAATGGTTCGCGTTGTCTTCGGGCGCCACCATCTCGATGGACTCCGGGACGGAGAACATGGACTGGGTGTCGCGGGGCCTGCGCCGCATCATCACGTTCACCCAGAACGGCGGCGAGATCAACATCGTCGTCGCGGGCATCAACGTCGGCGCTCAGCCGTACTGGAACGCCGAAGCGACGATGCTCATGCACACCAAGGGTATTCTCGTCATGACCCCGGACAGCGCCATGGTGCTGACGGGTAAGCAGTCGCTCGACTACTCCGGTGGCGTGTCGGCGGAGGACAACTTCGGTATCGGCGGATACGACCGCGTGATGGGCCCGAACGGCCAGGCTCAGTACTGGGCCCCGAACCTCCGCGTGGCGGTCGAAACACTCTTCGCGCACTACGCTCACGCGTATGTCGCTCCGGGCGAACGCTTCCCGCGCGCGGCGGAATCGCTCGACCCGATCGACCGAGACGTGCGTGTCTACCCGCACGTCCACCCGTCGAGCGACTTCACCACTGTCGGCGAAATCTTCTCGTCCGAGACGAATCCAGATCGCAAGAAGCCCTTCGACATCCGCACCGTGATGCGGTCGGTCGTGGACCAGGACCACGCGGTGCTCGAGCGGTGGGCGGACATGGCCGACGCCGACACGTCGGTGGTCTTCGATGCACACCTGGGCGGCACTCCGGTCTCCGTGATCGGTATCGAGTCGCGCGCCATACCGCGCAAGGGATGGTTCCCGACCGACGGTCCGGACCAGTGGACGTCCGGCACGTTGTTCCCGAAGTCGTCGAAGAAGACCGCCCGAGCCATCAACGCCGCCAGCGGAAACAGGCCGCTCGTCGTGCTGGCGAACCTGTCGGGATTCGACGGGTCGCCCGAGTCGCTGCGCAACTTGCAGCTCGAGTACGGCGCCGAAATCGGCCGTGCCATCGTCAATTTCGATGGTCCGATCGTGTTCGTGGTGGTATCTCGCTACCACGGCGGCGCCTTCGTCGTGTTCTCCGGCGCGCTGAACGAGAACATGGAGGTACTGGCCGTCGAAGGTTCGTTCGCCTCCGTGCTCGGCGGCGCCCCCGCGGCCGCAGTCGTCTTCACCCGCGATGTCAACAAGCGCACCGCCGGTGATGCTCGTCTCGTCGAACTCGAGGCACGGTTCGCGGCGGCGGAAGACGGGGAGAAGTCCCGCCTCGGTGTGGAACTCGCAGCGTTGCGCACCACCGTGCGTTCCGAGAAGCTGGGTGAGGTCGCTGCCGAGTTCGAGGCCATCCACAACATCCAGCGCGCTCAGCACGTCGGCTCGGTGCACCGGATCGTTCCCGCCGCCGAACTGCGCCCCCAGATCATCGCCGCGGTGCAACGCGGGATGGCCAGGTCGCTGGCGTAGTCCCCGTCCGATCACGAGGCCCGCACCGACCGGTGCGGGCCTCGTCTCGCGTGGCCCCGGACACTATGTGGCGCAGAACACAGATGTGGTGCAGCGCAACCGATCCGAGACGAAAGGCACGCGTAACGCTCAATCGTTTCTCAGGAATGTTTCATCTCCGGCTCCTACCTTGGGTATTGCGGACCAGAATGGAAAGGGGTGCGGACAATGCGCATCGACAAGCGATGGCTCATCACAGGTGTCGCGGCAGCAGCCGTGGCGGCCGGATCGGTGGGGGTCGCAACCGCAGTGGCCACAGACGAGCCCACGGGTCCGGGTGAAGTGGTCGCACAGACCCAGGAAGACACACAGCAAGCAGAAGACGACCGGGAGACCGACGACTTCAGCGAGCGCAGGCACGACCGTCCCGACTCGGCAACGGCTCCGGACGGTCAGCGCGACGGCCACCGCGGACCGGGTGACCGTCCCGGCGACGGCGAGCGTGGCCCGGGTGACCGAGGCAGCGACACGCAGCAGCAACCGCGCGGACCGCGAGCAGACGGCGACACCGCCGAAGGTGACCGCCCGGCCCGGCCCGAACGTGGACCCCGCGACGAAGCCCGTGACAACGAGACCCGTGACGAACGCGGACCCGGCGCGCGTCATCGTGACCACGACGGAGACCACGCTCCGCAGGACACCGACGACGACACCGAGCAACAGGACGGAGCCGGCATCTAGTCCGCTGCCTCGCTCCGGCAAAGGGCCTTTCCCGCACCGCGGGAGGGGCCCTTCGGCGTGCGAGGACCATCACGACGGTTGCCTCACAGCAAGATCACCGGACCGTGTAACGCAGGAGAGCCCTGTGCCGACACCCAAGCGAGTCCGGACATTTCGGGCGATCAGACCGACGCGAAAGGCAACCATGAAGATTCGGCGTCTCGCTGCCGCTGCACTGAGCTGCGTGGCATTGACCGTGGCAGGTCCGGCCACCGCCAGCGCTTTCACTCTCACCGATCTGCTTCCGGTGGGCATCGCAGATCTCGTCCCGAGCGGTTCGTGGAACCCGTTGGCTCCTCCCGCCCCGCCTGCACCGGCGCCTGCACCCACGCCCGCACCCCCGCAGTCGGCACCCGCGCCGCGTCCCGCACCCAGCGGAGGGTTCAAGAACTGCACAGAGGCGTGGAACGCCGGAGCCGCACCCGTATACCGGGACGACCCGGGCTACGCGCCGCGACTCGACCGCGACAACGACGGAATCGGCTGCGAGAGGGATCCACGCTAGTCCCCGAAACGACGAGGGCCTTCCATCGGTGATGGA
>JAEZDV010000047.1 GCA_023417985.1 Actinomycetes bacterium
TATGTGCATAAGATACAGAGGCACGACAGCGCGCCGCCGCGGCGGCGTTCGCCGAGGCCGGCGCCGCGATGGTCGTCGGCACCCACGTCCACGTCCTGCAGGGTTCTGGCTGGTTGGGCGGCACCTACGTGGCGTACGGGATGTCCAACTTCGTCTGGTACTCCAGCAACTCGCCCTCCTACGACACCGGCGTGGTCGTCGCCTCGGTGCGCGCCGGGTCGGTGACCCAGGTCGGCTTCGTCCCCGCGGTGATCGAGCCCGTGCATGGGCAGCCCATCCTCGCCCGCGGTGCGGAGGCCGCCCGCGTCGTCGCCAAGCACGAAGGTCTGCGGGGCTGCACCGGCCTCGCCGCCGCTCCCGCTCCCGCTCCCGCTCCCTGACCAGTCCTGGCCGACCTCCCGGCGTGCTGGGCGGTCCGGAACCGTCCGGGCGACGCGCCGGGTATCCCGTTTGGCGGCCCGCGTGGGCGTCCGCTAGAGTTTGCAGGCGTCGCCGGTGATCCGGATGGCACGCGGACGTAGCGCAGCTGGTAGCGCATCACCTTGCCAAGGTGAGGGTCGCGGGTTCGAATCCCGTCATCCGCTCCAAACCGGCCCCGACAGCCGGCGCGATTAGCTCAGCGGGAGAGCGCTTCCCTGACACGGAAGAGGTCACTGGTTCAATCCCAGTATCGCGCACCAGGTACGACGAAGGCCCCCTTCATTTCGATGGGGGCCTTCGTCGTATTCGCTATCGGGTGGCGGGCCCGCTCGTCGTCGCGCAGCGCTGCGCCGACGTGTGGATCCGGTTGATTCCGGCGATCATCGCGCGAAGAGTGGACTCGGCGCCCGTCTCCCCCATGCCCATGACCCACGTCCGCTGCTCGCCCGAACCGCAGTGCAGGAACGTCACGTGGGTGTCGCCCAGATCGTGCCGGTGGAACGAGTGGATCTCGAGGCCGAAACCGAGGTCGTGCAACATCTCCGTCATCGCCGCCACCGGACCGCACGCGAGCGCGGCAGCCGTATGGACGGTGTCTCCCACCGAGATGGTCGCTTCGAACGCCGCCCGGCCGGCGGGCATCCTGGTGGCGGACCAGTCACCCAGACGGAGCGGACCGCGCTGGTCGGCGTACACGGCGAGGAACTCCGACCACGACATTCCGGCCGCTTCGGCGCGCAGCGGGAGCGGCAGGGCGCGCCCGTAACGCGCCGCGAATGGATCGAGGGGTGCAGTGCTGCCGGTGGTGCACGCAGTTGCGGCACGGAAAGCGGCGCGGCGGGGCGAATCCGAGATGTCGGAAGAGGAGGAGAGAAGAGAAGTGAAGGCGTTCATTTCGTGAGGTCTTCCACGAGGAGGAAGGACCGACGCGTAGCACAACGACCCGCAGCGAGGGGTCGGTCCGAATCAGACCCCGCTACGGCGGCTAACTACGAGTACGCGCTTCATAAGGGCTGACCTTAAAGGGTTTGTGAACGCTCCGCAACAATGAGTTGTGCACGATGTGACGGAAACGTGACCGCTGCAGGTGGAAACCCGGGAAAACACTCCGGTAGCGTGGGAGACGCCATCCCCCCCGATGGTATTGGACCCCAGCCATGACCCCCCATCCAAGGCTGGGGTTCAGCCATTTCCGGGCCCGGAACTTCACTGCCCGACGCCGCGGTGCTTCACTGGGTTCATGTCGACGTCGTCAATCGAAGAAGCAGTCTCCGTCGGTCCGGCAGGGATCTGGGATGCCGAAACCATCGCGGGTGTAGCTGCGGCCACCTTTCCCCTGGCCTGCCCTCCGGGCGCCGGATCCGACGACATCGCGGCGTTCGTCGACGAAACGCTGAGCGCCGAGAACTTCAGCCAGTACCTCACCGATCCCACGCGCATCGTGCTGAAGGCCAGCGTGGCAGACGAGATCGTCGGTTACCTCATGGCGGTGGACCCGTACAGCGCCACCTCACCGGACTCGGAAAGCGAGCCGGAAGCGTCGGATGTACCCGATGTGATCACGGCACGGCCGGCCGTCGAGATCAGCAAGCTGTACGTACTTCCGGGGCATCACGGCGCCGGAGTGTCCGCCGCGCTGATGGAGGCGATCGTCGAACGCGCAATCGAACGCAGACGCGCAGGACTGTGGCTCGGAGTGAACCAGCAGAACGAACGAGCGCGTCGCTTCTACCGCAAACACGGCTTCGAGGTGGTCGGGACGCGCACCTTCGTCGTGGGCTCGCAGTCCCACGACGACTTCCTCATGCAGCGCGTGTTGTGACCACCCGCCGCGATCAGCCTGCGGCTACCTCGAAGCGCGACAGGGCGAGCAGGCGCGAGGTGGCTCGCAGGTACTTCTTGCGGTATCCGCCGGCGAGCATCTCGGGCGTGAAGATCTCGTCGAGCCGCGCTCCGGCGACCGTCACCGGAATGCTCGCGTCGTAGAGACGGTCGGCGAAGACCACCAGGCGCAAGGCGACCGACTGGTCGCGTGCGGGGTGCACGCCGTTGATGAACACGGCGGGTATTCCCTCGACGAGCTTGCCGTACCGGGAGGGATGGAGCGTGCTGAGGTGCTCGCACAACTCGTCGAAGTCGTCGAGCGTCGCGCCGGAGACCTCGTCGGCGCGCGCGATGAGCTCCTCCGACCCGATGGGCTCGGGGGCCGGCGGCAGGTCGCGGTGCCGGTAGTCGGGTCCGTCGACGCGGATCGTCTCGAAGATGGACGCGAGCTTCTTGATCTCGCGAAGGAAGTCCTGGGCCGCGAAACGGCCCTCGCCGAGCTGGCCGGGAAGAGTGTTCGAGGTGGCGACGATCGAGACGCCCCGAGCCGACAGCTCCGTGAGCAGCCGCGAGATGAGCATGGTGTCGCCCGGATCGTCGAGTTCGAATTCGTCGATGCACAGCACGCTGTGCTCGGACAGCTCTTCGACGGCCTTGTTGAAGCCGAGGGCGCCGACGACGTGGGTCAGCTCGACGAACGTGCCGAACGCCTTCGGCGCGGGTGCGCTGTGGAAGATCGACGCGAGCAGGTGGGTCTTGCCGACGCCGAAACCACCGTCGAGGTAGAGCCCGGCGCCCTGCGCGGGAGCCTTGCGGCCGAACAGACCTCGCTTGCCGCCCCGGATCTTCGCGACCTTCCCGACGAATTCCTCGGCCGCCTTCACCGCCGCCGCCTGGCTCGGCTCCGCAGGATCGGGGATGTACGACGCGAAGCTCACCTCGTCGAACATCGCGGGAGGCACCAACTGCCCCACCAACTGATCTGCGGGCACCACCGGGTTCCGGTCGACAAGGCGTTCGTGCATTTCCTCAGCCTAAGGCCGACCCATGAGGCAAAAGCGCCTCGGAGGCGGAATGCGACCTACTTCACAAGACGTTCATCATCTCTTCACACCGTCGCGGGGACAGGGCATCGCGTCGAAACACTCTCACACCGCGCGCCGGACGATCGGCTCCCGGTCCCACGGTGATACCTGTGCACCACGCCGACGGCACAACCTGGCAGGCTGTCCCCCATGCGCAGAACCGGTGTGCTCGCGGTGGGATGGATCGCAATGTCCGCGGTGGTCGCCGCGTGCGGAGCGGGACCGTCGGTGCGGCCGGACGTCGCCGTGGTGCGCGAAGGGGCCGGGGGCAGCGAACCCGCCACCGGGGAGGACGAAGCCGTCGTCCCGGAACTCCCCGTCCCCCAGTCCGACCTGGCATGGCGGGACTGCACCGCAGACACTGTTGCCTCGTACTCGCTGCCGCAGGGTCCGTCGGGACTGCAACTCGAATGCGCGGAAGTCGCGACGCCCATCGACACGTCCGGATCGGTTCCCGGCACTTTTCCGCTGGCCGTGCTCCGCGCGCAAATGCCCGATACTCCCGACGACGCGGCACCTCTGGTCCTCACGACCGGCAGCGACATGCCGTCGACACGTGCACTCGCGGCCCTCGCGACCGGTCCGCTCTCCGGTGTCCTGTCCACCCGGCCGATCGTGGCGGTGGATCGGCGCGGCATGGGAATGTCGCTGGCGATCGACTGTGTGTTCGGCGCCGACCGTCGTGCGCTCGGCGATCTCGGGCAGTTCGGTCGCAGTGGATCCGGACCGGAACGAGTCGCCGAACTGGGTCGTCAGGCGACGATCTCGTGCACGGACTACCTCCAGCCCCAGGAGTTGATGTTCAGCGCCTCCCACGCGGCCGACGACCTCGACCGGCTCCGCCAGGCGTGGAACATCGACCGGCTGGGACTGCTCGGCATCGGAAACGGCGCGGCGGTCGCACTCGCGTATGCCGCGACGTACCCGGGCGCGGTGGGCCGCTTGGTACTCGACTCCCCCGTTGCCGCATCGGGCGACGCGGAACAGATCGCCGAGTCGCGCGCCCGCGGCGCCGAGGCCGCCGTGGATGCGTTTGCGCGACAGTGCGCCGCACTCGACTGCTCGCTCGGCGACGACCCGCGTCAGGCGCTCGAAGATCTTCACGCGGAGGCCGCGACCGGCGCTCTGGCGCCGGTGTCGTCGAACGCACTGCTCACCGTCGTCACTGCATATCTGGGCACACCGCGCGGAGACCTTCAAGGCCGGATCCGCGAACTGTCCGACACACTCGCCGCCGCACGGGACGGTGACGTGCTGCCGCTCCTCGATCTCGTGGGCACCGCCGAAC
>JAEZDV010000083.1 GCA_023417985.1 Actinomycetes bacterium
GCATGTCGTCGACGGCGCGCAGTGCACCGGGGTCGGGTGCGGCGGCTGCCCGCAACTGCTCGATCGGCAGGCCAGGGGGCGCGGGTTCGGCGGCGGCGTGGGCGGGCAGGGCGACGGCGAGTGCGGCGGCGAACAGTACGCCGACAGTGCGGATGGTGCGGCGACGCGGCATCGGGTGCTCCTTCGGGTCGGCTGTGCGAAGTCGGGGAAAGCGGGTCGTGCGGAAACGGGGTCGTGCGGAAACGAGGTCGTGCGGAAACGAGGTCGTGCGGGAACGCGGACGAGCGGTCGCGCGGCGAGCCGAGGCGACATCGATGCGACGTGCCTGCCACGGGCATCCGCGGCAGCCTGAGTTTTGCGACGCGTACGGGGGTACCAGAACCCGAGGATAAAGAGCGGAGTGCCCCTCCGGGCGAATTTGGCACACATGTACGAGCATTTCCGACATTTGCCGCGAACCGCGGGAATACTTTCGTTCGGAAGGGTGGTCGCGCATCCGTTCGTAATCGTCGGCATACGCGCGGGGAAACGGGCGGTAAAGAATGACCGCGTGAATACAAGATCGAATTCTGTACGGCGCGTAATTCGGGTGTTCCCGTTTCCGGAATTCGGACGCCCCCGGTAATTCTGAGCTAACTTGGGGAAATGCTCCCGGTCACACCGAGGAGCACGAACGGGGGCCGGACTCGGCGAGACGAGGAGCGGCGAGATCGGCCCCGACGCGATGTCGGGGGCGCGCCGTTTCACGCCAACATCGCTTCCGGAGGGGACATGTCGTTGCGACAGCGTCGTCTGCAGCTACCGCCCGATGCTTTTCCGCTCTCGTCCGCCCAACGCTCCATCTGGTTCGCGCAGCAACTCGCACCCGAGGTGCCGATCTGCATCGCCCAATACGTCGACCTGCCCGGCGAACTCGACATCGACCGGGTGCGTCAGGCCGGCTACGTCGCCGGCAGCGAATTCCAATCCGCGTACCTGCGAGTCGTGGAGGTCGACGGCGAGCCCTACCAGTACGTCGACCCCGCACTGGCCGAGAACCCGATCGAACTGCTGGACTTCCGGGGCGAACCCGACCCGCTCGAGGCGGCGCACCGCTGGATGACGGCGGACTACTCCCGCCCGGTCGATCTCGCCCACGATCCGCTGGTGAACATGACGCTGCTGCGGATCGCCGACGCGCGGTATCTCTGGTACGGCCGCATCCACCACGTCGCGCTCGACGGTTACGCCGCGATGACCATGGTCAATCGCATCGCCGCGCTCTACACCGCGGCGCTCGAGAACCGCGAACCCGAACCGGCGCGCGCCGCGGACCTGCGCACCCTCTACGACTGGGACCACGACTATCGCGAGTCCTCCCGGTACATCACCGACCGGGACTACTGGATGGAGCGGGTCGCCGGGCTCGAGGACGGCTCGTCGCTGGCCACCCGCACGGGGCCGCTCGCACCGGTGTCGCTGTTGTCGAGCATCGCCTTGCCCGACGACCTGGTCACCGCCCTGACCGCCATCGACGAAGACGCCGGATCCTCGTCGACCGCCGCGGTGGTCGCCGCGTTCGGCTGCTACCTGGCGCGGATGTCCGGCACCGACGACGTGGTGGTGAACCTGCCCGTCTCCGCGCGCACCACCGCGTCGGCCCGGCATTCCGGCGGCATGCTCGTCAACACCGCCCCGTTGCACCTGCACATCGACCCGCACGGCACCCGCACCGCCCTGGTGCGGAGCGTGCAACTGGAGCTGACCGGGGCATTGCGCCACCAGCGGTGCAGCATCGAGGACATCCGCCGGGAATCGGGCACCACCGCCCCGCACGCCTACGCCGGCCCCACCATCAACGTGATGCTCTTCCGGCAGGAGATCGTGCTCGGGGACCTGCGCGGCGAATTCCACATCATGACGTCCGGGCCGGTCGAGGACCTTCTCGTCAACATCTATCAAAGCGGCACTCCGGCCCGGACGTTCCTCGATTTCCGGGGTAATCCGCATCGGTACGACGACGCCGAGCTGCGCGAGCACCACCGCCGGTTCGTGGAGATGCTCACCGCGTTCCTGACCGCCGACGGGGACACACCGGTCGGCGAGATCGACCCGGTAACCGCCGCGATCGGGGCACAGCGAGCCCGCGCCGCCGCCGACGCCGCGTACTGGCGCACCACCCTCGCCGACGCTCCCGACCATCTGGCCCTGCCTCGTCCCACCCGGCCCGCCGGCCCCTCGGCCGCGGAGGCGGGGATCTCCGACGGGGGAGTAGCCGAGTTCGCCTCCGCACTGCCCGTCGCGGACGGCACCGCCGAGGCGCTCCGGGACCCGGAGGGCGACCCGGGGCCGCTGCTGCACGCCGCGACCGCGGTGGTCACCGCGGTCCTCACCGGCAGCCGCGACGTGCTCGTCGGCGCTCCCACGCGCACCGCCGTGCTGCCGCTGCGCAGCGACGTCGACCCCGCCGAACCGTTCGCGCAGTTCCTCGCACAGGTCCGGCAGCGCGCCCGCGAGGCGCAGACGCACGCCGGTGTCGACCCGAGCGCGCTCGCCGGAGTGTCCGTTCCGGTCGTCGTCGATATCGCCGCGGCGCCCCACGACGCCGCCGCGTACCCGGCCGAGGACACCGCGCTGACGTTGCGCTTCACCACCGATGACGACGGAATGCGCGTGCACGGCCTCTTCCGCCCGGACCTCGTCGACGAGGACACTGCCCGCAGCGTCGTCACCCGGATCGGCCGTGTCCTCGACACCGCCGTCGCCACCCCCACCACGCCGATCGGGGACCTTCCCGTCGTCGGCGACGACGAACTCGCCGGGCTGTCGCCCGCACGCGGACTTCCGGCGACCTCCCCGCAGACGCTGCCGGAAATCCTGTCGGCGGTGGCGGCGATCGTGCCCGACGCGGTGGCCCTGTCCTGCGGCGACGACTCACTGACCTACCGGGAACTCGACGAGTGGTCCAACCGGGTCGCGCGGATCCTCGTCGATGCCGGTGCCGGCCCCGAACGATACGTCGCGCTGGGTATCGGCCGGTCCCTCGAATCGGTCGCCTCGGTCTGGGCGGTCGCCAAGTCCGGGGCGGCGTTCGTGCCGGTCGACCCCGGCTACCCACGCGACCGCATCGAGTACATGCTCGCCGACTCCGGCGCCGCCGTCGGACTCACCACCACCGCCCACCGCACCGCGCTGCCCGACACCGTGGACTGGCTCGTCCTCGACGACCCGGGCGTGCGCACCCGCATCGCCGGCGCCGAGGCCACCGTGCTGACCGACACCGACCGCCGCACACCGTTGCACACCGCGCACCCCGCCTACCTGATCTACACCTCCGGTTCCACCGGCCGCCCCAAGGGCGTCACCGTGCCACACCTGGGCCTGGCGAACCTGTCCGCGACACTGCATTCACGGCTCTCGCCGCGACCCACCTCCCGCGTCTCCCACTTCTCGTCGCCGAGTTTCGACGCCTCGGTCTTCGAATACATGACCGCGTTCGGGATCGGCGCAACACTGGTCGTCATCCCCGCCCACGTGTACGGCGGCGACGAACTGGCCCGGCTGATGCGCGAGGAACGCATCACCCACGCCTTCTCCACGCCCGCCGCGCTGGCCTCCGTCGACCCCACCGGCATCGACTGCGAGGCGGTCACAGTGGCGGGGGAGGCCTGCCCACCCGAACTGGTCGCCCGCTGGGCGCCCGGCCGGCGCATGTTCAACGGCTACGGCCCCACCGAAACCACCATCGTCGTCAACATCACCGATCCGCTCGTCCCGGGTGAGCCGATCACCATCGGCACCCCCGTGTGCGGTGTCGCCGAGATGATCCTCGACAACCGGTTGCGCCCGGTCCCCGCCGGGGTGACCGGCGAACTGTACGTCGGCGGACCCGGCGTGACCCGCGGTTACCACCGGCAGCCGGGACTGACCGCCACCCGGTTCGTCGCCGACCCGCACGGACCCGCCGGGAGCCGCATGTACCGCACCGGCGACGTGGTGCGGTGGCGGCCCGACGCCGACGGCGCCCCGACCGCCGAATACCTCGGCCGCTCCGACTTCCAGGTCAAGATCCGCGGTTTCCGCATCGAACTCGGAGAGATCGACACCGCCCTGACCGACCATCCGGACGTTGCGTTCGCCGCGACTCTCGGCCACACCGCGCCCTCCGGCGACACCGTGCTGGTCTCCTACGTGCTGCCCGAACCCGGCCGCCCCGTCGAACCCGACGCGCTGCTCGCGCACCTGGCGGACAGGCTCCCGGCGCACATGGTGCCCGCCGCCCTCGTCCCGCTCGACGAAATCCCGCTCACCGCGGTCGGCAAACTCGACCGCCGCGCCCTCCCGGAACCGGTGTTCGGCACCGCCGGTGCGACCGGCACCGCACCGGAGTCCGCCGCCGAGGCGACGATCACCCGGGTGTTCGCCGAGCAACTCGGCGTCCCCGACATCGGTGTGCACGACAGTTTCTTCGATCTGGGCGGCAACTCCCTGATCGCCACCCGCGTGGTGTCCCGCCTCAACGACGCACTCGGCGCCGACCTGGGGGTGCGGACACTGTTCGAAGCACCCACCGCGCGCACCCTCGCCGCACACCTGACCGACGCCCCCACCGACCGGGTTCCGCTGATCGCCGGTCCTCGCCCGGACCGGGTCCCGGTCTCCGCCGCCCAGCAGCGCCTGTGGTTCGTCAACCAGCTCGACCCCGGTTCCGCGTCCTACAACCTCCCGATGGCCCTGCACCTGACCGGACCGCTCGACACCGCCGCGCTCGCCGCCGCCGTCACCGACGTATTCGACCGGCACGAAACGTTGCGCACCGTTTTTCCCGCCACCGCCGACGGACCGATTCAGCAGGTCGTGCCCACCACCGAGCTGGACCCGGACCTGACCGCCGTGCCGATCGACGCCGCCGACCTCGACGCGGCCGTCGCCGAATTCACCACTGCCGGTTTCGATGTCACCACCGACCTGCCCGTGCGGGCCCGGCTCTTCACCACCGCCGACGACGACCACACCCTCGCGGTGGTGGTGCACCACATCGCCGCGGACGGAGCCTCCCTCGCTCCGCTGGCCCGCGACCTGGTCACCGCGTACGCCGCCCGCACCGACGGCACCGCGCCGACGTGGACACCGCTGCCCGTCCAGTACGCCGACTACACGCTGTGGTTCGACGAGGTGCTCGGCGATGCGGCCGACCCCGATTCGCGGGCCGCGGCCCAACTCGCCTTCTGGCGCGAAAGACTCGCCGGCGCCCCCGAACTGACGACACTGCCCACCGACCGGCCACGTCCGCCGCGGCAGTCGTTCCGCGGCGACACCGTCCGATTCGACCTCGACCCCGAGTTGTACCGCAGGATCGAGGAACTCGCCCGCGCGCAGGGCGCCACCACCTTCATGGTCGTGCACGCCGCACTCGCGGTACTGCTCGCGCGCCTGTCGGGCAGTGACGACATCGTCGTCGGCACCCCCGTCTCCGGCCGCGGCGATCCCGCTCTCGACGAACTGGTCGGCATGTTCGTCAACACGGTCGCGCTGCGCACCGCGCTGCACGGAGACGGGACGTTCACCGACCTGCTCACCACGGTCCGCAACGACGACCTCGACGCCTTCGCGCACGCCGACGTACCGTTCGACCGACTCGCCGACACCCTGGTCACCGCCCGGTCGGAGGCGTACTCCCCGGTGTTCCAGGTCATGCTGGCGTTCCAGAACAACGAATCCGCACACCTCCAGCTGCCGGGTCTGTCCATCGATATCGACGAAATCGACACCGGCACAACCAAATCCGATCTACACCTGATGCTCGGCGACGTCCGCGGCGACGGCGGCACCACCGTCACGTCCGCCGGCGCGCTGTCCTACGCGACCGACCTGTTCGACCGTGCCACCGCCGCCGCGTTCGCCGACAGCTTCGTGCGGATGCTCACCGCGCTCGTCGCCGCCCCCACCACCGCGATCGGGGACATCGACCTGCTCACCGCCGACGAACGCATCCGCATCCTCGAGGACTGGAACGCCACCACTGCACCCCGCACCGACGCGACCCTCGGCGACCTGTTCGCCGCGCAGGTCGCCGCGACCCCCGATGCGCCCGCCGTCACCGCAGGTGAGAGCACCCTGAGCTACGCCGAGTTCGACGCCGCCGCCAACCGTCTCGCACACGTCCTGCTGGGCGTCGGCGCCGGACCCGAACGGGTCGTCGCCCTGGCCGTGCCCCGTTCGCTCGACCTGCTGGTCGGCATGTACGCGATCGTCAAGACCGGAGCGGCATACCTGCCGCTCGATCCGGACCACCCCGTCGACCGGATGGCCTACGTCCTCGACACCGCCCACCCGGTGGCGGTGCTCACCCGCGGCCGCGACCACCTCACTCTGCCCACCGGCACCCTCACCGTCGACCTGGACACCGTCGACACCACCGACGTCCCGGCGACCGCACCCACCGCCGCCGACCGGCCCGACCCGACCGGCGACACCGTCGCCTACGTGCTGTTCACCTCCGGCTCGACCGGCCGGCCCAAAGGCGTCGCGGTCGGGCACGCCGCCATCGTCAACCGCCTGCGCTGGATGCAGCACACCTATCCGCTCACCCCCGCCGACACCGTCGTCCAGAAAACCCCCGCCACGTTCGACGTGTCGGTGTGGGAGTTCTTCTGGCCGTTGCAGGTCGGGGCGCACCTCGTCCTCGCCGACCCCGGCGGCCACCGCGATCCCGCCTACCTGCTGCACCTGATCGACGACCGGCAGATCACCGTCGCCCACTTCGTCCCGTCGATGCTCGAGGTGTTCGTCGACACTGTCACCTCGGGTCGAGGCGTCACCGCCGGTCGCGGCGCGTCGCTGCGGCTGCTGTTCGCCTCCGGCGAAGCGCTGCCCGCCACCACCGCCGCCGCCACCCGCGCGGCCCTGCCCGGCGCGGCGCTGCACAACTTGTACGGCCCCACCGAAGCCGCCGTGGACGTCACCGCGTGGCCCACCGGCGACACCGACACCGGTTCGGTGCCGATCGGCACCCCGGTGTGGAACACCCGCACCTACGTGCTCGACGCGCGGCTGCATCCCGTCCCGCCCGGCGCGGCCGGCGAACTGTATCTCGCGGGTATCCAACTCGCCCGCGGCTACCTCGACCGCCCCGCCCAGACCGCCGACAGGTTCGTCCCGGACCCGTACGGGCCGCCCGGATCCCGCATGTACCGCACCGGCGATCTCGCCACGTGGCGCCGCGACGGCGTCCTGATGTACTTGGGCCGCACCGACTTCCAGGTCAAAGTCCGCGGTCTGCGTATCGAACCGGGGGAGATCGAACAGGTGCTGCGCAGCCATCCGGACATCGCGCAGGCCGTTGTGCTGGTCTACCAGCGGGGCGACACCCACCTCGCCGGCTACGTCGTCCCGCGCCCCGACCGGGCCGTCGACACCGCCGCCGTGACCGCGTTCGCCGCCACCCGGCTCCCGGACTACATGGTGCCCACCGCGCTGGTGGTGCTCGACCGGTTGCCGGTCGGCCCCAACGGCAAACTCGACCGCCGCGCGCTGCCCGAACCCGACCACACCGGCAGCGCCGTGTACCGGCCGCCGCGCACCCCCGCCGAGGAACACGTCGCCGCGGCGTTCACCGATCTGCTCGGCGTCCCCGACGTCGGCCTGGACGACAACTTCCTCGACCTGGGCGGCACCTCGCTGCTCGCCATGCGTCTGGCCGCCCGGCTGTCCACGTCTCTCGGCACCGATGTCGGCATCCGGGATCTGTTCGACCATCCCACCGTGGGCGATCTCGCCACCCACCTGAGCCACGCCGACCGTGGCACCGCCGCCCGGCCCGCCCCGGTCGCCGGCCCCCGCCCGGACCCGGTTCCGCTCTCACCGGCGCAGCAACGCATCTGGTTCATCAACCAGTTCGACACCACCTCGCCGGCCTACAACATCGCCGTCGCCCTGCGGCTGTCCGGCGACCTCGACCTCACCGCGCTGCGCCTGGCCGTCGCCGACGTCGTCGCCCGCCACGAATCGCTGCGCACCCGTTACCCGTTCACCGACAACGGCCCGGTGCAGGTCGTGGTGCCCGCCGCGGCGGCACCACCCGAATTCGCGGTGGTGCCGCTCGATGACGGCACCGATCCAGGCGCGCAGATCACCCGCATCGTGGGTGCCGGGTTCGACGTCGCCACCGAAATCCCCACCCGGATCCGGGTCCTGACCGTCTCCGACACCGAACACATCCTGGTGCTGGTGGTACACCACATCACCGCCGACGGATTCTCGATGGGCCCGCTGGCCCGCGACATCATCAGCGCCTACACCGCGCGCCGCGCCGGGCACCTCCCGCAATGGGACGCCCTGCCCGCGCAGTACGCCGACTACACGCTGTGGCAGCACCGTATCCTCGGGGAGGAGGACGACCCCACTTCCCTCGCCGCCCGGCAGCTGCAGTTCTGGCGCGCCACCCTCGACGGCGCCCCCGAACTGCTCGAACTTCCCCTCGACCGGCCCCGGCCGGTCCAGCAGAGCCAGCGCGGCGCGCAGGTGACGTTCACCGTTCCCGCCGACACCCACCGGCAACTGGTGGCGGTCGCCCGCCGCCACGACGCGTCGGTGTTCATGGTCGTCCACGCCGCCCTGACGGTGCTGCTCGCCCGGCTCGCCGCCACCACCGACATCGTCGTCGGCACCCCCGTCGCCGGGCGCGGGCACCGCAACCTCGACGACCTCGTCGGCATGTTCGTCAACACCGTGGTGCTGCGCAGCCACGTCGACGAGACCGCCCCCTTCACCACGTTGCTCGACCGGCTCCGCGACGGCGACCTCGCCGCCTTCGAACACGCCGACGTCCCCTTCGAGCGGCTCGTCGAGGTCCTCGACCCGCCCCGCTCGACCGCGTACTCCCCGCTGTTCCAGGTGCTGCTCGAGTTCCAGGACACCGAACGCCCCGACATCCACCTGCCCGGGCTGACCGCCTCGGTGCTCGACCTGACGCCGGGACTGTCGCACTTCGACCTGCAACTGTCGATCGCCGAGGACACCGACGACCACGGGCCCGCCGGGATCCGAGCCGCCTTCACCTACGCCACCGACCTTTTCGACGAGTCCACCGTGCGGTCCTTCGCCGACCGGTTCGTGCGGATCGTCGACACCATCGGCGCCACCCCGACCGTCACGGTCGGCGACATCGACATCGTCACCCGTCGGGAACTGACAGCGCTGGCACCGGCGCGCGGTCTCCCGCCCGTCTCACCGCAGTCGTGGCCCGAACTGCTGACCACGACCGCGGCGATCGTGCCGGACGCGGTCGCCCTGTCCTTCCGCGGCCGCGACGTCACCTACGGCGAACTCGACCGCTGGTCGACCCGCCTGGCGCGGCTGCTCATCGACGAGGCCGGCGTCGGCCCCGAGTCGGTGGTCGCGCTGGGCCTGTCCCGGTCGATCGAATCGGCCGCCGCGGTGTGGGCGGTGACGAAAACCGGGGCGGCCTTCGTGCCGGTCGACCCCGCCTACCCGTCCGAGCGCATCACCTACATGCTCACCGACTGCGCCGCCGCGGTCGGCCTCACCACCGCCGCCGACGCGGCGACCCTGCCCGACACGGTGCCGTGGCTGCTCCTCGACGATCCGGCGGTCCGCCGCCGCATCGACGCCGCCTCCGACACGCCCGTCACCGACCTCGACCGCAGCACGCCGCTGCACCTCGACCACCCCGCGTACCTGATCTACACCTCCGGCTCCACCGGCCGGCCCAAAGGGGTGGTGGTCACCCACCGCGGCATCGCCAACCTGCACGCCGAGGTGCGCAGCCACTTCACCCTCACTCACACCGCCCGCGTCTCCCACCTGGCGTCCCCGAGCTTCGACGCATCGATCTTCGAGTTCACCAAGGCGTTCTGTGCCGGCGCCACCCTGGTGATCGTGCCGCCCGACATCTACGGTGGCGACGAACTCGCCCGGCTGCTCCGCGACGAGCACGTCACCCACGCCTTCATCACCCCTACCGCCCTGGCCTCCCTCGACCCGGCCGGCATCGACACCCTGCAGGTACTCGTCGTGGCAGGGGAGGCGTGCCCTCCGGACCTCGTCGCCCGCTGGGCGCCGGGCCGGCAGATGTTCAACGGTTACGGCCCGTCCGAGGCGACGATCGAAACCAGCGTCAGCCCGCCGCTGCGCCCCGCGCACACCGTCACCGTCGGCGGCCCTGCCATCGGCTTCCACCAAGTGGTGCTCGACGACCGGCTCCGTCCCGTCCCGACCGGGGTCGCGGGCGAGCTGTACATCGCGGGCGCCGGCGTCGCGCGCGGCTACCATCGCCGCCCCGACCTCACGGCCGCCCGGTTCGTCGCCGCCCCCGTACGGCGCACCGGGGGAGCGGATGTACCGCACCGGCGACATCGTGCGGTGGCGCACCGACGGCACCGTCGAATACCTCGGCCGCTCCGACTTCCAGGTCAAGGTCCGCGGATTCCGCATCGAACTCGGCGAGATCGACGAAGCGCTGACTGCCCACCCGGACGTGGTGTTCGCGCACACCCTCGGCCACACCGCGCCGAGCGGCGACACCGTGCTGGTGTCCTACGTGCTGCCCGATCCCGCGGCCACCCCCGACCCGCAGGCGCTGCGCGCCCACCTCGGAGCGTCACTGCCGGCGCACATGGTGCCGGCCACCGTCGTGGTGCTCGACGACATTCCGCTCACCCCGGTCGGCAAACTCGATCGCCGCGCCCTGCCCGTCCCCGACCTCGCCGCGGCCGGCGGTGACTATCAGGCACCGACCACCGACCTCGAACGGGTCCTCGCCGGCATCGTCGCCGAGGTCCTCGGCCACCCCCGGATCTCCATCGACGACAACTTCTTCGATCTGGGCGGAAATTCGCTGATCGCGACCCGCGTCGTCGCCCGCATCAACACCGCGCTGGGCACCGACGCCGGGGTTCGGGTGCTGTTCGAAGCCCCCACCGTGCGGGCCCTGGCGGTGCGGGTCCTCGACGACCACGGCGGGCACCAGTGGACCCCGCTC
>JAEZDV010000103.1 GCA_023417985.1 Actinomycetes bacterium
ACGGGGCCGCCCTTCGTCGCGGTCAGACCTTGCGGGTGACACCGCCGTCCACCCGGATGATCGCGCCGGTGGTGAAACTGGACGCGTCGCTCGCGAGATGCAGTGCCAGCGGAGCGATCTCCTCGGGCCGGCCCATCCGTCGCATCGGCACGAACGGTGCGTCCTCGTCCTCGGCCGGAGCCCACGCCTTCGAGAGATCGGTGCGGAACGGACCCGGCAGGATCGCGTTGACCCGGACCTTCGGTGCGTAGGCCTCGGCGAGGCCGACGGTCAGCGCGTTGAGGCCGGCCTTCGCGCACGCGTACGGCAGTTCCCGCACACTGGCGACCAATGAGCCCGCGGTGCCGACATTGATGATCGATCCACCGTCATGGTCGGCCATGTACGCACCTGCGCGCACAGCCAGCCGGAACGGGCCTTTGAGGTTGACGCCGAATGTCTTGTCGTACAGGTCTTCCGTGATGGATTCGAGATTCTCGTACAAGGGCGACATGCCGGCGTTGTTGACGAGGATGTCGAACCGGCCGAAGTGCTCGAGGGTGGCGTCGACGAGGTCGTTGCAGTCGTCCCACCGGCCGACGTGACAGGCGACGGGCAGAGGCTTTCTTCCCGTGGTCTCCGCGATTTCCTCGGCGGCCGTGACACAGTTGTCCATTTTGCGGGAGGCGATGACCACGTCGGCGCCGGCTTCGGCCAGGATCTGCGCGATGGCCCTGCCGATTCCACGCGAACCACCAGTGACGACAGCGGTTTTCCCGCTCAGATCATGTAGAGAATCGAGTTGTGACATGTATCGATCATGCCTGAAAAAGTCGCGCTAGGAAAGCGTGTTCTCATCTGACAGAATTGAATTCCGGACCGAGGAGGCAGGCAATGACACCGCAAGAATTGTGCGACAAGCAGGAAATCGCAGAACTGATCTACCGTTACGCCACGGCGGTGGACACGAAGGACTGGGCGCGCATGACCTCGGTCTTCACCGAGGACGCCCATCTCGACTACAGCTCGGTGGGATATGCGCCCGGACCGCGCGACGAGGTACTGACGATTCTGCAGAAGGCGCTCGACCAGCTACCGATGACACAGCACTTCGTCACCAACATCGAGGTCGATCTCGACGGCGACACCGCGCGCGTGCGGGCGATGTTCTACAACCCGATGCGACTGCCGGGAATGACGGAGCTGACCTACTGCGGAGGGAACTACCATCACGAGGTGATTCGGACCGCCGACGGCTGGAAGAGCCGCCGGCTCACCGAAGAGAGTCTGTGGTTCTCCAACCATCCCGATCCGGCGAAGAACTGACTCCGCCGGACCGGAACGCCCTACGTTCCCTCAGAGATTCACCAGACGCGGCGCCGAACCGCTCGTCCGGATGAGCGCACCGGCCTCGCGGGTCAATTCCCGGGAACTGCCGAGCAGCCCGTCCAGGACGAGTGCACGCCGCACATGACGATGCAAGTCGTGCTCGGCGGTGAACCCGATGCCGCCGAGCACCTGCTGGGAATGCCGCGCAGTGAGGATTGCGGCCCGGCCTGCCGCCGCTTTGGCGAGCAGCGAACCCAGATCGTCGGTCGCCGCATGCAACGTGGCTTCGGCTCCCTCGATGGCGACGAAGGTTTCGGCGAGGCGATGCCGCACCGCCTGGAACCCTGCGATCGGTTTACCGAACTGAGTCCGGTCCAGCGCGTGGGTACGTGCAAGGTTCAGCATCGCCCGGCTGGTGCCGACGAGCCACCAGCCGAGAGCCCGTCGCCCAGCGGAGACCGGCACCGCGGCACCGGAATCGAGCACACGCAAGGGGAGTTCGCTGTCGAGCGCCGTCGTCTCACGGTCACTGCGGGACCACTCGACCCATGTGTTCCCCGTGTAGGGCAGCGGTACGGTACCGCCGATTTCGGATCCGGCCTCCGTAAGAACGACGTCGTTGACGAGAGCTGTGTGCGCGCCGGTTTCCCCGAGCAACCCGAAGACCAGAGGAATCGCCACGTCGGGCATTTCGGCGAGCATCTCGGGCCACCCCAGTTCGGTGAGCGCTGAGTCCAGCGCCGCGCCGGTGGTGGTCTGCATGGTCTTGCGCAACGCATCCGTGAGCAGGCCCAGTTCGGGATCCACCACCGCCGGATTCGCCTGGGCGGTCTTGTACGTCGTCATTCGGTCCCCAATCCGAGCAGCCGGCGTGCGATGATGTTCCGCTGGATCTCGGCGGTGCCGCCGTAGATCGTGGCCGCACGCGAATACAGGAACTCGGTGCGCCATTCGCCGTCCGACAGTTCCAGGACACCGGGCAGCAGATCACGTGCCGTGTCGAACAACTGTTGTTCCGCGGTCGCGAGGAGAACTTTGTCGACGGAGGTCTCCGGTCCGAGCGATGCACCCGACGCGAGACGCTGCTGTGTGGCGTACGACCTGCTCCGCACGGTGTGCAGGGCGAGATACGCGGCGCCGAGTTCGTCGTCGGCCATCGCATCCGTTTCTTCGACGAGCCGGTCGAGACGGGTGAACAGATAGGCGATCCGATGCCAGAAACAGGTGGACCGCTCATGGGGAAGCAGATCCATCGCAAGCTTCCATCCATCACCGGGGTTACCGAGCATGCGGTCGGCGGGGACGACAACATCGTCGAAATACACCTCGGCGAACTCGTCGACGCCGTGCATGGTGCGCAACGGCCGGACCGTGATGCCGGGGGTATCCATGTCCACGAAGAACGCGGTGATGCCGCCGTGGCCCGGTGCGGTCCGCGTGAGCAGGACACACCGGGACGAGAACTGCGCCAGACTGGTCCATACTTTCTGGCCGTTGATCACCCATTCGTCGCCGCGCTGTACCGCCCGGGTGGACAGCGACGCGAGGTCGCTTCCGGAACCAGGCTCCGAGAATCCCTGGCACCACTGTTCCTCACCGCGGAGCAGTCTCGGAACCATCTCCGCCGCGAGTTCCGGACGCGCGTACGAAATCATCGTGGGGGCAAGCACTTCGATCATCGAGTAGATGCCGGGCTCGGCGAGATCGCGTGTCGCGACCTCTTCGCCGAGGACGGCGCGCAACATCGCGTCGCCGCCGAGGCCACCGACCTCCTCCGGCCATCCGTAACGCATCCAGCCCGCGTCGTACAACGAACGCCGGACGCGGCCCAGTTGTTCGACCTGTGCGTCGAACGAGTGATCCGGTCCGGGCCGGAGGTCGTTCTCGTCGAGCCAGGCGCGTACGGCGTCCCTGAACTCGGTCACGTTCATGCCGACGGCCGCTCGAATGCGTGCGGAATGCCCGAATCGTGTGCGCCACTGCGACGCATGAACGTCATCGCCCGAGTGCGGAGCCGCCATCCGTCCGCGGTACGCACATAGGTGTCGTTGTAGTACCCGATCCGCATGTCGTGGGTGGCGTGGTCGACGAAGCACAGCGGTTGCGTGCCGGTGCCGGTGTCGCCGTCGAGTTCCACCAGCGCCGTTCCGGTCATGAACAAGCCCTTCGGAGCTGCCGCGACCAGCTCTGGAAACTGGTCGAGGGGGAAGGCGTCGCCGAACGCACTGTACGTGCCGTCGGGTGTGAAGACCGCGACGACGCCGTCGACATCACCCTTCGTCATGTTCACCGCGTAACGCGCGAGGAGCTGGTTGATTTCGACCAGGTCGTCAGTTGTTGACATAGACCTTTCCGCCTTTCATCACGAACCGCACGTTCTGGGTGACGGTGATGTCTTCGGTGGGATCGCCGGGAACGGCGATGATGTCCGCGAGCAGACCCTCGGCCAGCCGTCCGCGGTCGTCGACGTCGATCAGTTCGGCGGCGTTGATCGTCGCTGCCTGGATGACCGCCAGCGGAGGCATGCCCCGATCGACGAGCGCGACGAGTTCGTCGGCGTTCTTGCCGTGCGGAATGGCGGGGGCGTCGGTTCCCACGGCGATCTTCACGCCCGCCTTGTATGCGGCGAGCACCGAAGTGCGTGCCTTGGGGAACATCTCGGCTGCCTTCGCCTGTAGATCGGCCGGGGCGTGCGAGATGTCCATCGCGTCGGCGAGCCGGGTCGTCGGCACGAGGAACGTACCGTTCTGCACCATCTGGTCGATCGCGTCGTCGTCGATGAGGAAGCCGTGTTCGATGCAGTCGATGCCCGCGGCCACGGCCGAGCGGACAGCGTCGGCGCCGTGTGTATGCGACGCGACCTTCAGCCCGCGGCGGTGGGCCTCGTCGACGATTGCCCGGAGCTCTTCGTCCGAATAGTGCTGTGCACCGGGAAGTCCCGTGTGGGACATGACGCCGCCGGAGACACAGACCTTGATGAGCTGCGCGCCGTGCTTGATCTGGTACCGCACCGCTTTGCGCACCTCGTCGATGCCGTTGGCGATGCCCTCCTCGATCGTCAGTTCCAGGACGCCGGGTGCGAACGCGGCGAACATGGTGGGATCGAGGTGCCCGCCGGTGGGGGTGATCGCGTGGCCGGCGGGCACGATGCGCGGCCCGTCGACCCAGCCCGCGTCGATCGCCTTGCCGAGTGCGACGTCGAGCAGATAACCACCCGTCTTCACGAAGAGGCCGAGGTTGCGCACGGTGGTGAAACCGGCACGCAGCGTGCGACGGGAATTGCCCACGGCCCGCAGCATGCGCAACGGGGGATCGTCCTGCACGGTGGAGTAGACGGGCTTCTCGCCGCGTCCGCCCATCAGGAGGTTGACTTCCATGTCCATCAGTCCGGGCATCAGGATCTGATCCCCGAGGTCGATGACCTCGCCTTCCGGTTCACCGCCTACGCCGACGATCCGGTCGCCGTCGATGCGCAGGATGCCGGGTCGGATGATCTCGCCGGTGTCTACATCGAGTAGTCCGGCCGCCTTCAGGGTCAGCATCGCTCACACCACCGGTTCTTTGGTGATGGTGGCCCAGGCGGCGCCGCTGTCGGGGACGCGGGGTTGTTTCCAGACCTCGATGGGGAAGGACACCATGACCAGGGACTGCATCAGGTGCATGAGGCTGCGGGCGTCG
>JAEZDV010000169.1 GCA_023417985.1 Actinomycetes bacterium
AGCCGTCGGGCAGCGTGCGCACGAAGTGGTCGACCGAGGCCGCCCTGGCGGCCGCCATGATCTGCTCCTCGGTGGGGTCGTCAGCCCCGTAGGCGATGTTCTCGCGGATCGTCCCGGAGAACAGCCAGGTGTCCTGCAGCACCACGCCGAAGTCGTCGCGCAGGTCACGACGGCGCATCTGCGCGATGTCCACGCCGTCCAGCGTGATCCGTCCGCCGTCGACCTCGTAGAAGCGCAGGACGAGGTTCGTCAGCGTCGTCTTCCCGGCCCCGGTGGGCCCGACGATCGCGACGGTCTGGCCGGGCTCCGCCACGAGGCACAGGTCCTGGATGAGCGGCTCGTCGGTGTACGAGAAGTCGACATGGTCGAACACCACGCGTCTCCGCAGCGGGTCGGGGTGCGGCGCGTCCGGCGGATCGGGCGACTCGCGCGGCTGATCGAGGAAGCCCAGCACGCGCTCGGCCGACGCCATGCCCGACTGGAGCAGGTTCACCATCGAGGCGACCTGCGTCAGCGGCTGCGTGAACTGGCGCGAGTACTGGATGAACGCCTGCACCGAGCCGAGACTGAGCGATCCCGAGGCGACCTGCAGACCGCCGACGACGGCCACCGCGACGAAATTCAGGTTGCCGAGGAACATCACGGCCGGTTGCACCAGCCCCGAGAGGAACTGTGCTCGCCAACTCGAGTTGTAGAGCTTGTCGTTGCGGGTGTCGAACTCCTCCTCCACTTCGCCCTGCAACCCGAACGCCTGCAGCACGTCGTGGCCGGTGAAAGCCTCCTCCACCTGTGCGTTGAGTTTGCCCGTCGAGGCCCACTGCGCCGCGAAGTGGGGTTTGGAGCGCCGGGCGATCGCCGCGGTCGCGCCGAGTGCCAACGGCACCGTCACCAGTGCGATGAGCGCGAGCAGCGGCGAGATCCACAGCATCATGAACAAGATGGCGATGACGGTCAGCACCGAGTTGAGTGCCTGCGAGATGGTCTGCTGCAGACTCTGGGAGAGATTGTCGAGATCGTTGGTGACCCGGCTGAGCAAGTCCCCGCGCGGAACGGTGTCGTAGTAGCGCAGCGGCAGACGGTGCAGCTTGGCTTCGACGTCGGCGCGCAACCGTCGCACCGTGCCGACGACGACGACATTGAGCAGGTAGGCGCCGATCCACGACAGCACGGCGGTGCCCACATACAGCCCGAGCACGATCACGAGCACCCGGGCGACAGCAGAGAAATCGACGCCCACACCGGGAGTGAGGTTCATCGAGCTCACCATGTCGGCGAATGTGCCCTGCCCCTGCGCGCGGAGTTGGGTGACCGCCTCCTCCTTGGTGGCGCCGGCCGGGAGCATGCGGCCGACGACACCGTCGAAGATCAGGTCGGTGGCCTGCCCGAGCACGCGCGGCGCGAGCGCGGACATGATCACCGAACCGACGATGGCGACGAGCACCGTCACCACGTAGGTGCGGTAGGACAGCAGCAGGTGCATGAGGCGACGCACCGAGGGCCCGAACGAGCGGGCCTTCTGCATCGGCGCGGACGCCGCGGCTCGCGCGGCGGGGCCGGTCACACCTGCTCCTCGAGGGTGAACTGGGATCGGACGATCTCGGCGTAGGTCGGGCAGGTGTCGACGAGATCGTGGTGCCGGCCCAACCCGACGATCCGGCCGCGGTCGAGCACGACGATCTGGTCGGCGTCCAGGATCGTCGACACCCGTTGCGCGACGATGATCACCGCGGCGGAGCGGGTCATCGGCCGCAACTCGGCCCGCAGCCGCGCATCGGTCGACAGGTCGAGCGCCGAGAACGCGTCGTCGAACACGTAGACGTCCGGTTTCCGGACCACCGCCCGGGCGATCGCGAGACGCTGGCGTTGCCCACCGGAGACGGTGGTACCGCCCTGGGCGATCGGAGTGTCGAGTCCGTTCGGCATCGCCTGCACGAATTCGTCGGCCTGGGCGATGCGCAGCGCTTCCCAGATCTCGTCGTCGGTCGCATCGGGTTTGCCGTGCCGCACGTTGGTGGCGACGGTGCCCGAGAACAGGTAGGCCCGTTGCGGGACCAGTCCGATCACCGAACGCAACCGGCCGGGGTCGAGGCGACGGACGTCGGTGCCGCCGACGAGGACCGATCCGGCGGTCACATCGATGAGGCGCGGCACCAACCCGACCAGCGTGGTCTTGCCCGATCCGGTGGATCCGACCACTGCCGTCGTCGTCCCCGGCGCAACCCGGAACGTCAGGTCGTGGAGCACCGGCTGATCCGCGCCGGGATAGCGGAACTCGGCGCTACGGAACTCGACGGTCGCCGGGTCGGTGGCGAACCCGGCCGGTTCCGGGGGAGGCGCCACCGACGTTTCGGTGGCGAGGACCTCGCCGATCCGGTCCGCACACACCGACGCCCTCGGGGCCATCATGGCCAGGAACGACGCCAGCATCACCGAGATCATGATCTGGACGACGTAGGTGATCATCGCCGTCAGTGCGCCGATCTCCACGCTGCCGTCGGAGACGTCGTGACCACCGACCCAGATGATGGCCACGGTCGTCACGTTGGTGACGAACATGACCGCCGGGAACATCAGCGCCATCAGCCGTCCGACACGCAGCGTGGCGTCGGCGAGTTGGTCGTTGGCGACCGCGAATCGGTCGATCTCGTGGCGTTCGCGGACGAAGGCGCGCACCACCCGGATACCCGTGATCTGTTCCCGCAGCACGCGGTTGACGCTGTCCAGGTGCGTTTGCATGGCACGGAATCCGGGGATCGTCGCGCGGATGATCAGGGCCATCGTCAGGCCGAGGACAGGCACCGCCACCAGAAGGATCCAGGCCAGTCCCGGTGCGACGCGCACCCCCATGACGATCCCTCCGATGCACATGATCGGTGCGGTGACCAGCACGAACGAACTCATCACCAGCAGGATCTGAATCTGTTGCACGTCGTTGGTGTTCCGGGTGATCAACGACGGAGCGCCGAAGGTGCCGACCTCGCGCGCGGAGAAGTTGTTGACCCGGTGCAGCAGGTCGTGGCGGATGTCGCGGCCGACGGCGAGCGCTCCCCGGGCCCCGAAGTACTGACCCGAGACCGTGCAGAGCACCTGCAGGAACACCACGGCCAGCATCCAGCCGCCGATGCGCAGGATGTACCCGGTGTCCCCCTTCGCGACGCCGTTGTCGATGATGTCGGCGTTGAGGGTGGGGAGGTAGAGCATGGCGGCCGTCGCGACGAACTGGAACGCCACCACCGCCAGGACGTATGCGCGATAACGCGACAGGTACGCGGCGATCAGGCGCGTCAACATGTGATCACCCTCACAACGGTAACCACAACTCGGCGTGCGTGCCGGAGACCGTCGTCGAACGCGCCGAAGGAGGTGCCGGCGCCGGGTCTCTCGTGGCCACGAACGAAGGCGGTCGCGATAGTCGACGTGATCGACGCTGCGGACCGGGCGCGGGCAGGAAGAAGGCAGGGATCCCGTTCTCTGCCCCTTTCAACGTATAACTCACCCCGGGTCTTGCGGCAAGCCCCCGGTCGGGTAGCAGAATCACGATCCGACGCCATGACCTGCGCAAACACCGGGAGGACTGCGCTCGGGTGTCGCGAAGGACCAATGTTCGATGCTGCCGGAACGGGGGTTGCCATGTTCGATGTGATCGTGGTCGGGGGCGGGCCGACCGGCATGATGCTGGCCGCCGAACTGCGCCTGCACGACATCCGGGTGCTCGTCGTGGAGCGGGACGCCGAACCGTCGCCGGTCGTGCGCTCCCTGGGGTTGCACGCCCGCAGCCTCGAGATGCTCGATCAGCGCGGCATCCTCGAGCGATTCCTGGCACACGGAAAACAGCACCCGCTCGGCGGGTTCTTCGCCGGCATCCCCACTCCGGCACCGGAGGGGCTGGACACCGCGCACCCCTACGTCCTGGGCATCCCGCAACCTGTCACCGATCGCCTCCTGACCGAACGCACCGCCGAACTCGGCGCCTCGATCCGCCGCGGCCGGGAGGTCGTGGGCCTGGACCAGGACGACGACGGCGTGACTGCCGTGCTGGCCGACGACACCTCGGTGCGCGCACGGTATCTCGTCGGCTGCGACGGCGGACGCAGCACGGTGCGCACCCTGCTCGGCCTCCCCTTTCCGGGTGAGCCCTCCACGATGGATACCCTGCTCGGCGAGGTCGAACTGACCGCCACGCCGGAGACGATCGGCGCGGTCGGCGCCGAAATCCGGAAAACACAGTTGCGTTTCGGCGCGCTGCCGCTCGGCAACGGGCTGTATCGCGTGATCGTTCCGGCCGCCGAAGTAGCCGACGACCGCGGGACCGCACCGACCTTCTCCGAACTCACACACCAGATGCGGGCCGTCGCCGGAACGGACTTCGGGGCGCACTCGCCGCGCTGGCTGTCCCGCTTCGGCAACGCCACCCGGCTGGTGGAGCACTACCGGGTCGGCCGGGTCCTGCTGGCGGGCGACGCCGCCCACATCCATCCCCCGACCGGCGGACAGGGCCTCAACCTCGGGGTACAGGACGCGTTCGATCTGGGCTGGAAGCTCGCCGCGCAAGTGAACGGCTGGGCACCGCAGGACCTCCTCGACACCTACCACGCCGAGCGGCACCCGGTCGCCGCCGACGTGCTCGACACAACCCGCGCGATGATGGAGTTGCTGTCGCTCGAACCCGGCGCCCGGGCGATCCGCAAGCTGATGACGGAGCTGATGGACTTCGACGTGGTCAACCGACACCTGATCGAGAAGGTCACCGCGCTCGGAGTCCGCTACGACCTCGGCGCGGGCCCCGACCTGGTGGGGCGGCACCTGCGGGACGTGCCCCTCGCGCACGGTCGGCTCTACGACCGGATGCACGCCGGCCGCGGGTTGTTGCTCGACCGGATCGGGGGGCTGTCCGTCGCAGGCTGGGCGGATCGTGTCGACCGGCTCGCCGATCCCTGCGCCGAACTCGACGTGCCCGCGGTGCTGCTGCGGCCGGACGGGCACGTAGCCTGGGTCGGCGAGGACCAGCAGGATCTGGAAAGCCGCCTCACGCGGTGGTTCGGTGCACCGGTGCGCTGAGACCCCGCCGACCACACGCAACCACGGAGCGGCAGCGACGATACGATCGCGCCGTGGCAGCAACTCGGTACGGCATTCTCGTATACGACGACGTCGAGGTGCTCGACGCGTTCGGGCCGTTCGAGGTGTTTGCGGTGGCCGCGCGGCTCTCCGCCGGTAGTCCGCACGGAAGTGCCGGTGCGACACTCGTGTCGGCGTATCCCGATCGATCGATCGTCACGGCACGTGGCGGCCTGCGGGTGTGCACCGACGTATCGATCGCCACCGCACCCCAATTCGATGTCCTGCTCGTGCCGGGAGGTGTCACGCACATCGCGGAGACCGATCCGGACCTGCTCGCCTGGATCACCGCACAAGCGTCGACACCGATCGTCGCCTCGGTGTGCACCGGGGCATTCCTGCTCGCGGCGGCGGGTGTGCTGACCGACCACCGTGTCACCACGCACTGGGACGACCTGGACGAACTCGCCCGTCGCTTCCCCGAGTTGACGGTGCTGGACGGACCGCGCTGGGTGCACGACCGAGGCATCTACACCTCCGCCGGTATTTCGGCGGGCATCGACCTCGCCCTGCACCTGGTCTCTTCTGTCGACGACGACCTCGCGCGCCGCGTGGCCCGGCAGATGGACTACCGCCGATCAGGGGATCCGGCTTCGGCTTGACCTTCGAGTCGACGCGAGCCGATCGCCTGCGCCGTCCTCGCACCCGGCACGGCAGCGGTCCGGTTGCGACTGAACCCTCCTGGACGAGGTGGAGCGCAACGCCAGGGGCGGGGGCGTCGGGCAACACCGTGAAGGTGTGTCCCGTCGGTGCTGTCGATCAGCCCCAGCGGATTCGGCGCCGAACGCGACGGACCGGGATACCCGGACGCAACCAGCCGACCCGTGCCCGGCGGACGCCGGGGTCCGCATGGGGGTGCCCGTACTCGGGGTGCGGCATGAGAAACGCTCCTGACGGTGGCGGGTCGGCGCGGACGCGGTGAGTGCCGACTACAGGGTGGTCAGCAACTGGCGCATGGTGTCGATCTCCCGCTGCTGGGCGTCGACGATGGTGCGGCTCATTTCTATGGCGTCGGGGTATTGCCCGTCTCGGATTTCGGCCTGGGCCATGTCGATCGCGCCTTCGTGGTGGGCGATCATGTGGGTCAGGAACAGGCGGGTGGCCTCGGTGCCCTGCGCGTCGGACAGCGCCTGCATGTCCTGTGCGCTCATCATGCCGTTCATGCCGGGCATGTCGTCCGTATCGGGCATGCCGCGGCCCATGCCGGGCATGGAAGTCATGGGCGTGGAGCTCATTTCGGGCATGTGGTGCCCCGGCCCGGGCATGTCGCCCGGCATCCGCGGTTCGTCCCACTGCTCGAGCCAGGAGGTCATCTCGTCGATCTCCGGGCCTTGGGCAGCCTTGATCTGTTCGGCCAGCGCGGTCACCGGCTCGGGAACACCATTCTTGGAGAGGAGCGTGTCGCTCATTTCGATCGCCTGGGCATGATGCGGAATCATCATCCGGGCGAACATCACATCGGACTGGTTGTGCGCTGGGATCTCTTCGGCAGGGGAGGCGGTCGCCGAGGTGGCGCTCGAGGTTGCGGCAGTGGTGCCGGTATCGGAGTCGCTGCACGCCGCCGCTGCGAAGACCAACGCGAGTGCGGTGGCCCCGACGGCGAGGGTCTTCTTGTTCATCGAAAGTAGTCCTTTCCTCTAACGGTCACAGGGCGACGCGGAACGCGGTTTCC
>JAEZDV010000230.1 GCA_023417985.1 Actinomycetes bacterium
GTTCGGCCCAGCGGTCGGGATCGACACACCTGTGCCCACCCGGTTTGTACTGCGCGCCGGCGAGCACGACCGTCGGTTCGCAGATGTCGTGCAGATGTTGCTGTTCGGGGGCCGGCAGCGCTTCGCCGATGCCGGCCCAGATCGCGCCCACGCGTTGCGCGCCGTGGAAGGCGGCCACGATGTCGAGGTCGTTGGGGAGGCACGCGGCAACCCGGTCGCCGGGTCGGACTCCGAGAGACCACAGCGCCCCCGCAGCACGTCGTGCGCGCTCGTCGAGTTGGGCGTACGACCACACCCCGGATGCGGCCTCGATCGCGGGCGCGTCGGGGTGGGCTGTGAGCGCGGCGTCGAGCACCGTGTCGATCGTGCCGGAGGGGGCGCTGATTCTGTCCACCACCCAGTCATACCACTATCCTTGTAAAGATTCATCTGATAGTTTTGCGCCGTTCCCGGATGGCCCGCGTGCGTCTTCGGGACTCCGGCCCGACGCAGCAGCGAGGTTCTGTCCATGAAACACCGAGGTCCCCTGTCAGGAGTGCGTGTCGTCGACCTGACGGCAATGGTGATGGGTCCGTACTGCACCCAGATCATGGCCGACATGGGGGCGGACGTGATCAAGATCGAACCCCCGGCGGGTGACAACACCCGCTACATCTCGGTCGGGCCCGAACCGGGAATGGGTGGCGTCTTCGTCAACGTCAACCGGGGCAAACGCAGCGTCGTCCTGGACCTTCGCACCTCCGAAGGAGCGAAAGTGCTCCGTGAGCTGATCCTCGGCGCCGATGTGTTCATCCATTCGATGCGCGCCACTGCGATCACGAAACTCGGATTCGGCTACGACGACGTCGCTGCGCTCAACCCGTCGATCGTCTACACCAACTGCTACGGATACGGGCGCGGCGGCCCCGACTCCGACCTCACCGCTTACGACGACACGATCCAAGCCGAATGCGGACTCCCGTCGGTCCAGGAGCAACTCACGGGTGAGTCCGGGTACGTGGGCACGATCATCGCCGACAAGGTCGCCGGGATGACCGCTCTCTACGCCACCACGATGGCGCTGTTCCACCGCGAACGCACCGGTGAGGGCCAGGAGGTCGAGGTTGCCATGTTCGAAACAATGGCGGCGTTCATGCTCGTCGAACACGGCAACGGCGCGATGTTCACTCCGCCGCTCGGCCCCGCCGTCTACCCGCGGGTCGTGGCACGGAATCGAAAGCCGTACCGCACCAAGGACGGACGAATCTCGGCGCTCGTCTACAACGACAAGCAATGGGCGGCATTCGTCGACGCGGTCAAGCCCGAATGGGCAGGCGAGCACTTCGCGACACTCGAACAACGCGCCCGCCGGATAGACGAGGTCTACGCACTGCTGGGGACGACGTTCGAGGAGCGCACCACGCAGGAGTGGCTCGACCTCCTGCGCTCACGTGACATCCCCGCCGCACCGGTCCGGACACTCGACGAACTGTTCGACAATCCGCACCTGGAAGAGACCGGTTTTTTCGACGAAGTCGAATCTCCATACGGACCGGTGCGCTACCCCGGCCCACCGACCTGGTTCTCACGCACCCCCGGACGCATAGCCGGGCCGGCTCCCAGGCTCGGTGCCGACACCGACGAGGTTATCGCGCAGCTGCGAGTATCCACCGAACCATGTTCTCGCGAACGCGCATTCGGCTCCACGGCAGCCGACGGAACGGAAAGCCCATGATGCAGGCTCGTACCGATGCCGATATCGATATCCGCGACTTCGTCCGCCCCGGCGACCACATCGTCGTGGGGCAGGCCTGCGGAGAACCGTCGACGCTGATCGAAGCGCTGATTGCGCAAGTCGACGTCGTCGGAGATCTGAAAGTCTTTGTCGCCACCAGTTTCTCCGGAATATTCACTCCCGAGACGGCGCAGAGTTTTTCGCTGTCGAGCATGGGCGCGATCGGTGCCCTGAGGACGATGAGCAAAGCGCACCGCCTCGACGTCATCCCGTGCCACGTCAGCCAGGTCGGTCCCATGATCGAGGCCGGAATCATCGGGTGCGACGTGGCGCTGGTGCAGGTCAGCCCCGCCGACAACGACGGCAACCACAGCTTCGGGCTGGTCAGCGACTACGTACAGGCAGCCGTGGCGCGTGCGCGCGTCGTGGTCGCAGAAGTCAACGATCAGGTGCCCTTCACCTGCGGTGAGACGATCTCGTCCGCCGATATCGATTACGCCGTACACGTTTCCCGGCCGCCGGTGCAGGTTTCTCCCGGAGCCATCGGCGAGACCGACGAAGCGATCGCGCGGCACGCCGCCTCGTACATCGACGACGGTTCGGTCATCCAGATGGGGGTCGGTGGTGTGCCCGACGCGATCCTTCGTCTGCTGTCCGACCGCCGGGATCTCGGGGTGCATTCCGGGATGCTGGGCGACGGACTGGTCGACCTGGTCGAGGCAGGCGCAGTCACCAACGCCCGAAAGGCAATCGACCGAGGCGTGTCGATCACCGGCGCCCTGATCGGCACCCGTCGGCTCTACGACTTCGCACACCACAACAGCGAGATCCGGATGTGCACGACGGCGTACACCCACGACGCCGGCGTCCTGGCGCAACTGGAGAAGCTCGTGACCATCAACTCGGCGATGGAGGTGGACCTGACCGGGCAGGTCAATGCCGAGCAGAGTGGATCGGCGTACCTCGGTGGCACAGGCGGTCAGGTCGATTTCGTCCGGGCCGGTGCACGGTCGCCAGGGGGCCACGCGATCATGGCGCTGCCTGCCACTGCGAAAGGCGGGACAGTCAGCCGTATCACAGCTGCCCTGTCCGGACCGGTCACCACTGCGCGAAGCGACGTGGACGTCGTCGTGACCGAGTTCGGCGCGGCAGAACTGCGCGGACAGACCTTGGCCGAGCGGACCAGAAGACTGGTCGCTGTCGCGCATCCGGATTTCCGGGAAGCGCTCGACCGCGAAGCACACGTGATCCGACAGAGAGGCTTCTGATGAGCGAGATCGGCCGATGAGCGGCGTGAGTACGGCCGGGGACGCCGTCCTGTTCGACGCCCGCGACGACGGCATTGCCGTCATCACCTTGAACCGGCCGGCGACGCGCAACTGTCTCACCGCCGATGTCCGCGCGGGACTCTACGACGCGTGGGACCGCTTCGAGAACGATCCCGATCTTCGGGTCGCCATCCTGACCGGGGCGGGAGAGAAGGCATTCTGCGCGGGCGGGGACCTCAAGGAGATGGTGGAGACCGGAATGCGAGTGCCGCCGCGTTCGCTGATACCGGTCCCGTACGACACCGTCGAACTGTCGAAACCTACGATCGCGGTAGTGAACGGGGTGGCGTTCGCGGGCGGTTGGTTGCTCGCACAGTCGTGTGATCTCTGTGTGGCAAGCACGAATGCGACTTTCGCGGTCACCGAGGTGAAGGTGGGCCGGAGTTCACCGTGGGCGGCGCCGCTGATCCACATGATTCCGCAGCGGATCATGATGGAGATCCTCCTGACCGGAAAGCCGATCAGCGCGCAACGCGCCTACGAGATCGGGTTGGTCAACAGGCTCGCCGAGCCCGACGCGCTCCTCCCCGCGGCGCTCGAACTGGCTCGCGAGATTCTGGGTGGCGCGCCCCTGTCGGTTCGCGCGGCGCGGGAGACCGTGATGCTCTCGACCGAAATGGGACGCTCGGCCGCATTGGTGGCGGCACGGCACGCCTCCGAACTCTGTTACAACAGCGAGGACGCGCAGGAGGGACCGCGAGCCTTCGCGGCCAAACGCGCTCCCCGATGGCGGGGGCGCTGACCCTGCATCCGACTCCGCCGACAGCACTCCCTATCCAGGATGACGACAGGGCCCGCCCGGAACACATTC
>JAEZDV010000243.1 GCA_023417985.1 Actinomycetes bacterium
CTTCCCGGGCAGATCACTTTTCGGCGCGCAGATCGGTGCCGCTACTCGTACCGCACCTTGATGTCGTTGCTGTCGGGGACCGCCTGGCACGTGAGGATGTAGCCGTCGGCGATCTCGTCGTCGCTGAGGGCGTCGTTCACGCGCATCGTCGCGCTGCCGTCGACGATCTTGGCGATGCAGGTCGCGCAGTTGCCGGCCTCGCAGGAGAACGGCGGTGCCAGACCGGCGCGCCGGGCGCTTTCGAGGAGGGTCTCCCCGGGATGGCGCGGTACCGACACCCGCTTGCTGCCCAGGCGGATCGACACCGTGCCCGTTATCTCGGCCGGCTTCGCCGCGGATGCTTCGGTGACGGCTGCTTCGGCGACAGGCACGTCTGCGACCTGGATCGGTTCGGCGGCACTTCCGAATCGCTCGCTGTAGATCCGGCCTTCGCCGGTCAGCGCCCCTTCGATCATGTCCATGAACGCTTCCGGGCCGCACAGGTAGCTGTCGGCTGCGGTGTCGGAGCCGACGAACGCTGCGACGGAAGCGGGATCGAGTAGTCCGCTCTCGTCGTCGTAGTGCCGGACGACCTCGAACCGGCTCGGGTACCCGGCGGCGAGATCGGCGATGCCGGTTTCGAAGATCGCGGATGCCCGGTCGCGGTCGGCGATGAGCAGACGGACGCGGCGATCGGTCGATGCCAGGGCACTCTTGGCGAGGGACAGGATCGGTGTGATGCCGCTGCCACCCGCGAATCCGAGTACCGCGCCCTCGGCCGGACGCAGGAGGAAAGTTCCGGCAGGACGGGTGATTTCGACGGAGTCCCCTTCCGAAATGTTGTCGTGGAGCCAGTTCGAGACCGACCCGCCGGGTACGCGTTTGATGGTGATCATCAATTCGGAGTCGGTTTCGGGCGCGCTCGACATCGAATACGACCGGTACAGCTCGGTCCCGTCGACCGTCACCTTGAAGGTGCAGAACTGCCCGGATCGATAGGTGAAGGGCCCGCCCTCGGGTGCGAGCACGTAGGTACGGGCGTCGTCGGTCTCCTTCACGATCCGGGTCACGGTCGCGCGCTGAAACAGTGGTGGTCTCGCCATGGACCGTCTCCTCCTGGTATTAGTATTCTGCTAAGTGGAGAGTACTATTCTCACTCATGAGAGGGAAACCTCTCATCATGAATCCCATACGCGAGAGAGCCCCATGACAGAGCCCGCCGTGCTGGCATTCGAGGATCGCGAGTTCACACTCGCCGATCTCGACGCGTGTGCCGACGGCATCGCCCACCGGCTTCGCGCCCACGACGTCGGTATCGGCGACCGGGTCGCGCTCATGTCGTCGAACCGTCCCGAGTTCGTCGCCGCCGTGCGAGCCATCTGGCGGCTCGGCGCCGTGGTGGTGCTCATGAGCCCGTCGTGGAAGCGCACCGAGGTGGACCACGCATTCGGTCTCACCGACCCGGTGGCCGCGGTGGGAGACGCCGCCGTACTGGCCGAGGCTGTCGCCGACCACGACGCGTCCGTCCCGATGCTGCACCTCGACGGGCCCGACCCCATCGCAGTCCCGTCCGGTTTCGCCTTCCCGCGCGTGGACCGGGACTCCGATGCGGTGCTCGTGTTCAGTTCCGGCACCACCGGCCTGCCCAAAGCGGTCAGGCACACCCATGCGTCTTTCGGTGCCGCCGTCGCGCACTGGCGGGATGCGCTCGCGCTCACGTCGGCCGACCGCATCCAGATCGTCACCCCGCCGTCGCACATCCTCGGCCTGCTCAACATCGCCACGGCCCTCGACGCCGGCGCCTGGATGCGGCTGAATCGCCGGTTCGACCTCGAGGAGATGCTGCGCCACATCGAGCGGGACCGGATCACCGTCGAGATGGCCGTCGCCCCCATCGCCATGGCCATCGCGTCGTATCCCGGACTCGAGTCCCTGGACCTGTCTTCGCTCCGATACATCATGTGGGGAGCCACGCCCGTGACGCCGAGCGTCGCGGAGACCGTCACGCGCCGCACCGGCGTGCCGTGGGTCCCCGCCTACGGTGCCAGCGAGATACCCGTCATCGCGTGCAACCCCGTGGACGGCGCGCGGCTCGACAGTGTGGGTCGCGCGGTTCCCGGCGTGGAACTGCGGGTGGTGTCGCTCGAGACGGGCGAACCGGTCGCACCCGGGGAACGCGGTGAGATCCAGGTGAAGTCGCAGTCGCTCATGGCCGGATACCTGCCGGCAGATGCGACCGCCGACGCCTTGACCGACGGCTGGTACCGGACCGGCGACGTGGGATCCGTCGAGGAAGACGGATGGGTTCGCATCACCGACCGATCCAAAGAGATGATCAAGGTCAAAGGTTTTCAGGTCGCTCCCGCCGAAGTCGAGGCGGTCCTGCACGGGCACCCGGCGGTAGCCGACTGCGCCGTATTCGGTGTCGCTGACGACTCGGCGGGTGAAGCGGTGGTCGCGGCGGTCACGCCCTGCACCGGCGTGACCCTCGACTCCGATGAGGTCATCGCCTACGTCGCCGAGCGACTCGCCTCCTACAAGAGCCCCAGCCGTGTGGTCCTTGTCCCCGAAATTCCCCGCTTGCCCTCCGGCAAGGTGTTGCGCCGACTACTCGAGGAGCGCCATGGACGTACGTCTGACGAATGAACAACAGCAGTTGCGAGATGCTGCCGCCAGGCTGGCCGACGACCTGGGTCCGGGGTCGGTCCAGGACCTCGACGACGCGGCACGTCTCGCCCGACTGGAGAAGACCGTGGACTCCACGGGCTGGCGCTCACTGCGCTCCGACGGCGCCTCCGGTGTCGAAGTGGCAATCGTCGCCGAGGAATTCGGACGCGGCCTCGTCGACGTTCCGTTCCTTGGACCGGCCCTCGCGGACGACCTGCGGCGTCACGTCGCCGAGGATCAGCAGACGTGGGCGATCGCGATCGGTGGGGACGCGTTCGACGCCCACGGGCTGAAACATGCGCTGGTGGTGCGCGACGCGGAGGTGCTCTCGGCCGACGTCGGCGAAGCCGCCCCCGGCGCCGATCTCACTCGCGCGTTCGCCACACTCGTCGAGCCCTATGCGCCGATCGGGACCGTCGACGCCGAGCACATCGAGCGGGGATACGCCCTTGCACTGGTCGCGACGTGCGCAGACCTCGTCGGAACCTCGCGAGGGGCGCAGAGCGTCGCCGTCGAGTACGCCAAGATCCGCGAGCAGTACGGCAAGGCGATCGGGTCGTACCAGGCCGTCGCGCACCTGCTCGCCGAAAGCCAGGCGCTGATCGAAGGATCGATCAGCGTGCTGCGGCACGCGGCCTGGGCCGTCGACGAACTCGCGCCGGACGAAGCCGTGCGCGCTGCGCGCATCGCGAAGATCTACTGCGCGCGTGCGGCACGGACCGTCTGCGAGACCGCCGTCCAGGTGCACGGCGGCATCGGTAACACCTGGGAGTGCATCGAGCACGTCTATCTGCGGCGGGCGCTGACGTCCACCGAACTGTTCCCCGTGAGCCTGGAGGAGATCGACCTTGGACTTTCGTGACTCGCCGGACGAAGCAGCCTTCCGCGACCGCCTGCGCACCTGGCTCGCCGGCGTAGCCGGTACGTTCCCCACCTCGGGCGACGAATACTGGGCGCGCCAAGGCGAATGGCATCAGGCTCTGTACGGAGCCGGATTCTTCGGACTGTCCTGGCCGAAAAAGCACGGCGGGCAAGACCTGCCACCCGTCTACGACGTGATCCTCGACGAGGAACTCGCCATCGCGGGCGCTCCGCCGCGCCCCAGCCTCGGCTACCTCGTCGTCGGGCTCGGACACCACGCCGCCGAAGAACTCTGCGACCGTTTCCTTCCGGGCATGATCAACGGCACCGAGCGCTGGTGCCAGGGATTCAGCGAGCCCGGCGCCGGCTCCGACCTCGCGTCGCTCACCACCACGGCGACGCTGGACGGAGACGAGTACGTCCTGCACGGCCACAAGGTTTGGACGAGCTACTCCGACGTGGCCGACTGGTGTCTGCTGCTCGCGCGCACCGATCCGAATGCACCACGGCACAAGGGTATTTCCGCGTTCATTGTCGACATGCACCAGGCCGGGATCGAGCAGCGGCCGCTGAAGATGATCAGCGGGGTCACCAAGGAGTTCGGCCAGGTCCTGTTCGACGGCGCGAGGGTCCCCGCCGACCGGATGGTGGGCGCGCCGGGCGAAGGGTGGCGTGTCGCGATGACGGTCGTCGGCCACGAACGCGAACCGTCCACCCTCGGTTTCGCTGCGCGCTACGGCAAGCTCGTGCGTCAGCTCGCCGCGCGCGTCGACGGCCGGCCGCCGGAGGATCTCGTTTGGGCCGCAGTGCAATCGGAGATGTTGCGACTGCACGTCCGACGCCGGTTGTCCGAACAGCTCGACGGCGTGTCGCACGGGTCGGAGGGCTCGCTCGACAAGCTGCTTATGACGTGGGTCGACCAGTCGGTCGGGCACGCGGCGCTGTCGGTGGCCGGGACACGCGACCCCGAATTGCTCGGCTCGTACATGTACAGCCGGGCGCAGAGCGTTATGGGCGGCACGTCCCAGATCCAGAAGAACATCATCGCTTCACGCATCCTCGGATTGGGGGTCTGACATGTACGACATGCCCGACGAGATCGACGTCAGGGCCGATGGCTCCCTGCGGATCATCACGCTCAACCGGCCCGACGACCTCAATGCCGTCAACGATCCGCTGCACGAGGGCCTGGCCCGGTTGTGGCCCCGGCTGGCGGACGATCGAGACGCGCGCGCCGCGGTGATCACAGGTGCCGGGCGCGCATGCTCTGCCGGCCGCGACTTCGCCTACCTTGCCGAACTGGCGCGCGACGCGGACCTGCGGGCCAAGACCATCGCCGACGGACGTGAGATCGTCCTGGGTATGGCACGGTGCCGGGTGCCCGTGGTCGCGGCGGTCAACGGTCCGGCCGTGGGGCTGGGTTGCAGTCTGGTGGCGCTGAGCGACATGGTCTACATGGGCGAGAAGACCTATCTCGCCGATCCCCACGTGCAGGTCGGTCTCGTCGCCGCGGATGGCGGTCCCTTGACGTGGCCGCTGCAGATCAGTCTGTTGCAGGCCAAGGAGTTCGCATTCACCGGCCAGAGGATTTCCGCACAGCGGGCCTGTGAACTGGGATTGGCGAACCACGTCGTCGAGGATCCGCTGACCGAGGCGCTCGCATGTGCGAAACGCCTCGCGGAACAACCGCAGAAGGCGATCGAGGCGACGAAGCGACTCCTCAACATCCACCTCGAACGGGCGGTGCTCGCGACACTCGACTTCGCGATGAGCGCCGAGGAGATGACGTTCCAGAGCGAGGACTTCCAGGCCAACATCGCAAGGTTGACGGCCGGCAAGTCCTGATCCGGCGAGCCGCGAGACGGGCTCCGGGACCGACCATCCGGGGCCCGTCTCGAAGCGTCTATTATCTCCGAACCCGGAACTACAAGGAGATCAACAATGCCGGTTGCCGACCGAGGTGCTTCTTGATCGACCGCCTACGTTCGCTACCTGGATTCCACCCCGACCTCCGCTGGACAGCACTTCTCGCGCCGCGCCGGACGGTCACCCCCAGGTCGCTGCCGGTGATGCGCACTCTCACCCGCGCGATCCGGGGCCGCGACCCGGATGTCTACGTGCTCGAACCCGGCGTCGCGGTCCGCTGGTTCCGGCCGTCGACGGCGCGTGCCGACGAGCGCACCCCGGCGCTGCTGTGGATCCACGGCGGTGGATACGTGTTCGGGCGAGCGGCACAGGACGATGTGCTGTGCCGGCGGTTCGCGGAAGAACTCGGCATCACCGTGGCGTCGGTCGAGTACCGGCTTGCGCCGGAGCATACGTACCCGGTGCCGGTGGAGGACTGCGACCGGATCTACGAGTGGCTCACGCGTCGACCGGATGTGGACGTCTCTCGATTGGCGATCGGCGGAGCGAGTGCGGGCGGGGGGCTGGCGGCCGCGCTGGCCTTCCGTATCCGCGACCGTGAGATTCCGATGCCGGCATTCCAGTTGCTGGTCTACCCGATGCTCGACGACCGGACGGATTCGGGTCCGCGGCACACCCGCATGTGGGACGCCACATCGAACCGGTTCGGCTGGGAAAGTTACCTCGGCACGGCCGACCGGGACGAAGCGGTTCCGGCGCGACGCGACGATCTCGGGGATCTCCCTCCCGCCTGGATCGGTGTGGGGTCACGCGATCTGTTCTTCGCCGAGAATCGCGCGTACGCCGATCGGTTGTCGTCGGCGGGTGTGCGCTGCGGATTCCACATCGTCGACGGGGCATTCCACGGATTCGATTCGGTGGCGTCGAGAACGCGTGTCGCGCAGGGGTTCTTCGACGAGCAATGCGCGGTGCTGGCAGGCGCGCTGGGGGTGCGTCACGCACGCGGAGTGTTCGGGGACGCATGACGTCAAGGGCGAGGACGCAGTCGCGTCCCCGCCCGTCGCAGAGGGGTTTTCGTCGCCCCCGTAGTTCGTGACGGCGCTAGACGCGCGGCTTGGTGTATTCCGATTGCAGCGCGAGGATGCGCATCTTCGGGATCGGGCCGTAGCTCAGCGAGTCGGACATGTTCAGCTGTTTCGCCGCCGCGGCCGCGTGCACGTTGTCCTTGGCGGCCTGGGGGTCACCCTCGAGTTCGTAGATCGTGACGGACGGCTCGCCGTCGGGATCGGCCGGAGCCAAGCGGATGGCGCCGACGAATCCGTCGAGTGCCACCACCTCGGGGATATGGACCTCGTCGTACCACCTGTTGAATTCGTCCAGGCGGTCCGGATGAGAGGGATGTGATTCGACGAGCAGATAATTCTTCATGCGCTCACTCTCCATGAGAAACTTTGGTGGATCGGAAACTCAGACTCGTACGACCCAGCCGCCGTCGATGTTGAGGGTGTGGCCGGTGACCCAGTCGCTGCCGGACGAGACCAGATACAGCAGGCCGGGAATCAACTCCTCCGGTTCGCCGAAGGGGAACGGGATGGCGTTCTTGACCATCTCCTTCAGCTCGGGCGGCGAGGCGATCGATCCGGCCTCGGTGTCGACCATTCCCGGTGCGATCGCGTTCACGCGGATACCGAACGGCGCCAACTCGCGTGCCAGCGACACGGTCATGCTCACCAGGCCCAGCTTGGTGAGGCCGTAGGCCTGCGCGGCCATGAAGGCGCCGCTCGACGACTGGTTCACGATCTTGCCGTAGCCGCGCTCCTTCATGTACGGCACCACGGCTCGGCTGCACAGAAGCGGCCCGGTGAGGTTGACGGCGAGCGTGCGGTTCCAGAGGTCGATGTCCA
>JAEZDV010000257.1 GCA_023417985.1 Actinomycetes bacterium
GTCTCGACGTGCGCATCGCGGATGAGCGTGCCGTCGGCCTGCTTCTCTGCGATGTGCGTGATGATGCCGCGCTCGGTGCCACAGTCGACCTCGCGAACGATGACGTCCTGCGAGACGTCCACCAGACGACGGGTCAGGTAACCCGAGTCGGCGGTACGCAGAGCGGTATCGGCCAGACCCTTACGCGCACCGTGCGTGTTGATGAAGTACTCGGCGACGGTCAGGCCCTCACGGAACGAGGACTTGATCGGGCGAGGAATGAACTCGCCCTTCGGATTCGTCACCAGGCCCTTCATGCCCGCCAGCGAGCGGATCTGGGTCATGTTGCCCGCAGCACCCGACTTGACGATCGTCGGAATCGGGTTGTCGTCCGGGTAGTGCGCCTCCATGGCCTGACCGACCTCTTCGGTCGCTTCCTGCCACAGCTTGACGAGCGAATCGCGACGCTCGTCCTCGGAGAGCTTTCCTCGGTCGTACTGCCGCTGGATCGCGTCGGCCTGGCCCTCGTAACGCTCGAGGATGTCCTTCTTCTCCGGCGGAACGAGCACGTCCGCCATCGAGATGGTCACACCCGAACGAGTGGCCCAGTAGAAGCCCGCGTCCTTGAGCTTGTCGACGGTCTGCGCGACGACGATCATCGGGTAACGCTCGGCGAGATCGTTGATGATCGCGGCCTGACGCTTCTTCGGCATGATGTCGTTGACGAAGCCGTAGTTGACCGGCAGGAGCTCGTTGAACAGGACACGACCGAGGGTCGTCTCCGCGGTCCACGCCTGGCCGTACTTCCAGCCCTCGGGGAACAGCTCGTTCTCGAGTTCACGCGACGGACGCTGGTGCGTGAGCCGCACCTTGATCGGAGCCTGAACCGAGAGCACGCCACGGTCGACAGCCATCTGCGCTTCGGCCGGGGACGAATACACGCCCTGCTCCGGCTGATCGCCGTCGGCCGGCTGGTACGCACCCGGAGCGTCCTCACGCAGACGGGTCAGGTGGTACAGACCGGTCACCATGTCCAGACGCGGCATGGCGAGCGGGCGACCCGAAGCCGGTGACAGGATGTTGTTCGAGGACAGCATCAGGATGCGGGCCTCGGCCTGCGCCTCCGCGGACAGCGGAAGGTGCACGGCCATCTGGTCACCGTCGAAGTCGGCGTTGAAGGCCTCACACACCAGCGGGTGGAGCTGAATGGCCTTGCCCTCGACGAGCTGCGGCTCGAACGCCTGGATGCCCAGACGGTGCAGCGTGGGAGCACGGTTCAGCAGAACCGGATGCTCGCTGATGACCTCTTCGAGGACATCCCACACCTGAGCACGCTGACGCTCGACCATGCGCTTGGCAGACTTGATGTTCTGCGCGTGGTTGAGATCGACGAGGCGCTTCATGACGAACGGCTTGAACAGCTCGAGCGCCATCAGCTTGGGCAGACCGCACTGGTGCAGCTTGAGCTGAGGACCGACGACGATGACCGAACGGCCCGAGTAGTCGACGCGCTTGCCGAGCAGGTTCTGACGGAAGCGGCCCTGCTTGCCCTTGAGCAGATCGGACAGCGACTTGAGCGGACGGTTGCCCGGACCCGTGACGGGCCGGCCACGACGACCGTTGTCGAACAGCGCGTCCACGGACTCCTGCAGCATCCGCTTCTCGTTGTTGACGATGATCTCGGGAGCACCGAGGTCGATCAGTCGCTTGAGGCGGTTGTTGCGGTTGATGACACGGCGGTACAGATCGTTGAGGTCGGACGTCGCGAAACGGCCACCGTCGAGCTGAACCATCGGGCGAAGCTCCGGCGGGATCACCGGAACGGCGTCGAGCACCATGCCCATGGGCGAGTTGCCGGACTGCTGGAACGCCGCGACGACCTTGAGTCGCTTGAGCGCGCGCAGCTTCTTCTGGCCCTTGCCGCTGCGGATGGTCTCGCGCAGCGACTCGGCCTCGGCGTCGATGTCGAAGTTCTCGATCAGCTTCTGGATCGCCTCGGCGCCCATGGCACCGGTGAAGTACTCCCCGTAGCGGTCCTGCAGCTCGCGGTAGAGCATCTCGTCGACGATGAGATCCTTCGGCTTCAGCTTCGTGAAGGTGCTCCAGATCTCGTCCAGGCGGTCGAGCTCACGCTGCGAGCGGTCGCGCAGCTGACGCATCTCGCGCTCGCCGCCGTCCTTGACCTTGCGGCGGACGTCGGACTTGGCACCCTCGGCCTCGAGCTCGGCCAGGTCTGCTTCGAGCTTCTGCGCACGGGCCTCGAGGTCGGCGTCGCGCTGATCTGCGACAGCCTTCTTCTCGACCTCCATCTCGGCCTCGAGGGTCGAGAGTTCGTTGTGACGCAGGTCGTCGTCGACTGCGGTGATGACGTACGCAGCGAAGTAGATGATCTTTTCGAGATCCTTCGGAGCGAGGTCGAGCAGGTAGCCGAGACGGCTCGGCACACCCTTGAAGTACCAGATGTGGGTGACGGGTGCGGCCAGTTCGATGTGGCCCATCCGCTCACGACGCACCTTGGCGCGAGTCACCTCGACGCCGCAGCGCTCGCAGATGATGCCCTTGAAGCGGACGCGCTTGTACTTACCGCAGTAGCACTCCCAGTCCCGGGTGGGGCCGAAGATCTTCTCGCAGAAGAGGCCGTCCTTCTCGGGCTTGAGCGTGCGGTAGTTGATGGTCTCAGGCTTCTTGACCTCGCCGTACGACCAGTTACGGATGTCCTCGGCGGTGGCCAGGCCGATCCGGAGTTCATCGAAGAAGTTGACGTCGAGCACGTAACTTCCTTTCCCCTGTGCGGGCTTTGTTGCTGCTAGTTGTCGCTATCGCTGCCGGGGCCCGATGCGGTACGCGTCCCGGTTCTACTCGGTGGCGTACCGCATCGGCTCGGCTCCTAGTTCGCGAGGTCGTCGACGGTGGCCGACTCGTTGCGGGAAAGGTTGATGCCCAGGTTGGCGGCAGCCCGTTCGAGATCCTCGTCGTCGCCGTCGGCCATCGTGATGGCCGCGCCGTCGCTGGAGAGCACCTCGACGTTCAGGCACAGCGACTGGAGTTCCTTGAGGAGCACCTTGAAGGACTCCGGGATACCCGGCTCCGGGATGTTCTCGCCCTTGACGATCGCCTCGTAGACCTTCACGCGGCCCACGACGTCGTCGGACTTGATGGTGAGGAGTTCCTGAAGCGTGTACGCGGCGCCGTAGGCCTGCATGGCCCAGCACTCCATCTCACCGAAGCGCTGGCCACCGAACTGGGCCTTACCGCCGAGCGGCTGCTGGGTGATCATCGAGTACGGACCCGTCGAACGAGCGTGGATCTTGTCGTCGACGAGGTGGTGCAGCTTGATGATGTACATGTAGCCGACCGACACGGGGTACGGGAACGGCTCGCCGGAACGTCCGTCGAACAAGGTTGCCTTGCCGTCCGGTCCGACCATGACTTCGCCGTCACGGTTGGGCAGCGTCGACGAGAGCAGACCGGTCAGTTCCTCTTCGCGGGCACCGTCGAACACCGGGGTGGCGATGTTCGTGTCGGGCTCCGCCGACACCATCTCCTCGGCGAGGTTCTGTGCCCACTCGGGACGGCTGCCGTCGTCGGCGATCTGGATGTTCCAGCCCGCCTTGCCGATCCAGCCGAGATGCGTCTCGAGGATCTGGCCGATGTTCATACGACGGGGAACACCGTGCGTGTTGAGGATGATGTCGACCGGCGTGCCGTCCGACAGGAACGGCATGTCTTCCTGCGGGAGGATCTTGCCGATGACGCCCTTGTTGCCGTGGCGGCCGGCGAGCTTGTCGCCGTCCTGGATCTTGCGCTTCTGCGCCACGTACACGCGGACGAGCTCGTTGACACCGGGAGGAAGATCGTCGTCGTCCTCGCGCGAGAACACGCGGACGCCGATGACCTTGCCGGTCTCGCCGTGCGGAACCTTGAGCGACGTGTCGCGAACCTCGCGCGCCTTCTCACCGAAGATCGCGCGGAGCAGGCGCTCCTCCGGGGTCAGCTCGGTCTCGCCCTTCGGCGTGACCTTGCCGACGAGGATGTCGCCGTCGCGAACCTCGGCACCGATGCGGACGATGCCGCGCTCGTCGAGATCCGCGAGAACCTCGTCGGAGACGTTCGGGATGTCCCGGGTGATCTCCTCGGCACCGAGCTTGGTGTCGCGGGCGTCGATCTCGTGCTCCTCGATGTGAATCGAGGTGAGCACGTCCTCCTCCACGAGGCGCTGCGACAGGATGATCGCGTCCTCGTAGTTGTGGCCCTCCCACGGCATGATCGCCACGAGCAGGTTCTTGCCGAGCGCCATCTCACCGTTCTGGGTGCAGGGGCCGTCGGCGAGGACCTGGCCGGACTCCACGCGCTGTCCCTCGTCCACGATCGGACGCTGGTTGGAGCAGGTGCCCTGGTTGGAGCGATCGAACTTGCGCAGGCGGTACGTCCGGCGGGTGCCGTCGTCGGCCATCACGGTGATGAAGTCGGCGGAGACCTCCTCCACCACACCGCTCTTCTCGGTGACGATGACGTCGCCGGCGTCCACCGCGGCACGGAGTTCCATGCCGGTGCCGACGATCGGCGACTCGCTGCGCACGAGCGGCACAGCCTGACGCTGCATGTTCGCGCCCATGAGTGCACGGTTGGCGTCGTCGTGCTCGAGGAACGGAATCATCGCGGTCGCGACAGAGACCATCTGGCGCGGCGAGACGTCCATGTACTCGACGGTGTCGGCCGAGACGTACTCGATCTCCGCGCCCTTCTTACGGACGAGCACGCGATCCTCGGCGAACGTTCCGTCCGCAGCGATCGGCGAGTTCGCCTGTGCGATGAGGTAGCGGTCCTCTTCGTCGGCGGTCAGGTACGCGACCTCGTCGGTGACCACGCCGTTCTCGACCTTGCGGTACGGAGTCTCGATGAAGCCGAACGGGTTGACCCGTGCGTACACCGACAGCGAACCGATCAGGCCGATGTTCGGGCCCTCAGGGGTCTCGATGGGGCACATGCGGCCGTAGTGCGACGGGTGGACGTCGCGGACCTCGAGGCCGGCGCGCTCACGCGACAGACCACCCGGGCCGAGCGCGGACAGACGACGCTTGTGCGTCAGGCCCGACAGCGGGTTGTTCTGGTCCATGAACTGCGACAGCTGGGAGGTTCCGAAGAACTCCTTGATCGCGGCGACGACCGGACGGATGTTGATCAGGGTCTGCGGCGTGATCGCCTCGACGTCCTGGGTGGTCATGCGCTCGCGAACCACGCGCTCCATGCGGGACAGGCCCACGCGGATCTGGTTCTGGATGAGCTCACCCACGGTGCGCAGACGACGGTTGCCGAAGTGGTCGATGTCGTCGACCTCGACGGGAACCTCGACGCCACCGGGAACGGTCATCTTGTTCTCGCCGGCGTGCAGACGCACGAGGTACTCGATCGTGGCGACGATGTCTTCCTCGGTGAGGGTGGACGCCTCGATCGGCTGACCCGAGTTCAGGCCGAGCTTCTTGTTGATCTTGTAACGACCCACGCGGGCGAGGTCGTAGCGCTTGTCCTTGAAGAAGAGGTTTTCCAGCAGGGTCTGCGCGCTCTCCTTGGTCGGCGGCTCACCCGGGCGGAGCTTGCGGTAGATGTCGAGCAGGGCCTCGTCGGTGCCGGCCGTGTTGTCCTTCTCGAGCGTGGACATCATGATCTCGGAGAAGCCGAAGCGCTCCACGATCTGCTCGGTGGACCAGCCGAGCGCCTTGAGCAGCACCGTGACGGGCTGACGACGCTTGCGGTCGATGCGCACACCGACGGTGTCGCGCTTGTCGACGTCGAATTCGAGCCAGGCGCCGCGACCGGGGATGACCTTGACGCTGTGCAGGTCCTTCTCGGTGCTCTTGTCGACGGACTTGTCGAAGTACACGCCCGGAGAACGCACGAGCTGCGAAACGACGACGCGCTCAGTGCCGTTGATGACGAACGTTCCCTTGTCGGTCATCATCGGGAAATCGCCCATGAAGACCGTCTGGCTCTTGATCTCGCCGGTGTTGTTGTTGATGAACTCCGCGGTGACGAACAGCGGAGCCGCGTACGTCATGTCCTTGTCCTTGCACTCCTCGACGGAGGCCTTGACCTCGTCGAAGCGCGGGTCGGAGAAGGAGAGAGACATCGAGCCCGAGAAGTCCTCGATGGGCGAGAGTTCGTGGAGGATCTCTTCGAGACCGCCGACGAGATGGCCGTCGAGTCGCTCGGCAGCCTTCGCGCGCCAGCGCTCGGAGCCGATCAACCATTCGAAGGAATCCGTCTGTATGTCGAGGAGCCCTGGGACTTCGAGAGGCTCGCGAATTTTCGCGAACGAGACCCTCTTCGGGGCTCCGGGGATTCCGGCTACTGCCTTGGTCTGGCTAGAGACTGCCAAGATGCGTCCTTCCAGCACCTCACGCGGGACGCTCCAACCGGTGCGACCGCCGCTGTACCTGCTTCTTCATGTGGGGCGTTTTCGCTGGTTACAACCCGAATCGAGTACTCCACCGAACAACCGGGACGATCTCACCTTCGGGGCGAAATCCGTCTCGACGATCGAGGAGTGGACAGGAGGCAGCCAGCGCAAAGAACGAGCCTACACCAAGGAAATACAGATGTCCACAGGGGTGCCTCAAAGAAACCTGGCAAGCGGCGCTGGAAGGAACGAACCGCACAGGCGTACCGATAGAGTGACCGTTCGCGCCCGCTGCGTCAAGCCTTGCGGAGGATCAAGATTCCGCGAATTCGCGCAGACCGGCCCCGACGGTCACCTGTCGCGGATCTCGGACACCAGCCACTTGCCGTCGGCCTTCTCCATTCGGACGAGCACCGGCGCCTGGGCGCTGCCCTGTGCGATGCCGTCGCCGGTCGCGCTGACGTTGATGTACGCGGCAACCTCCGCCTGCGTGTCGTCGAGAACAGACGTACCGATGTGCAGGACGTTCACCTCGGTCACGGTGTGCGTCTGGATCGCGGCCTGCTTGGTCACCTCGGCCGTCGCGTCGAACTCCTCGAGGCGCTCGGGGGTCAGCAGGCTCCGGATCTCCGCGAAATCCTCGTCGATCGTCTCGTAGTTGTAGCCGTGCATGGCTTCGATCGCCTGCTTGGCGGCATCGGTGACCTCGCGCGTGGGGGCGGCGTCGACCCATGCCTCGTTGGACACACTCGTACCCGGACGGAAGGCAGCGACGAGAGCCACCGCGGCGAGAACCGCGGCGGCCACGCCGAGCACCAGCGGCGCGCGCCTGCTCCGCGTTCCTGCTCCCCCCGGTACGGCCGGGGACGCGGTCGCGGACACCCGGGTCACAGGCGCCGTTTCGTCGGCCTTCCCCCGGTCGGCGCTCGCCTCGTCGGACTTCGCGAGTGTGACCGCTGCAGCCCCGTCACGGTCGTCGTCGCTGGTGCCGTCGGTGTCGCTGGTGCGGTCGGCGGGCTCAGCCGTTGCCTCCGTGCGCCCAGCCCCCGATTGAGGAGGTTCCGGGGCAGGCGCGTCGGCTGCGGGTGTCTCGGCTGCCCGCGTCCCGGCTGTGGTCGTCTCCACCGGCGGCGTCTCCACCGGCGGCGTCTCCACCGGAGTCGTCTCGGCCGGAGTCGTCGGTGTGACCGGATTGTCGTTCGAAGGGTCCGACGACCGGGCGCGCGACGACCCTGCGATCTTCGGGCGCCGACGCGGCGATCCGACCGGTCCGGACTTCCGTCGCTGCGGTGGCACTACACACACTCCTTCATCGGTTCGAGCAGACTCACGCCCGCACGCGGGGCAAGTCTCACGGTCCCTGAGGTTCTTCCGGGGCGGGCGCCTCCGCAGGCGCGGGCGCGGCAGGGGCGGCGTCTTCGGGAGGGGCGGCAGCTTCCGGAGGTGCGGCACCCGGAGCCGGACCCGCCTCCATCTGCACGGAGCCGAGAGGCTCGATCGTCTCGGCCTTCCACACGCCGTCGTCCTCACGGAGGGACACGTTCACCGACACCTTGTTGGTCACGAAGTTTTCCGGTGTGGTCGTGCGGACCGCAAGTACCACCAGGGCCTTCGCGACGTCGTCATCGGTGTTCAGTTCGGTGAGGGTTCCGAACAGCACTTCGCCCGACATGCTCGTCCCGGTCCGAGCGACCTGATCACGGATCTGCTGCTCGGTGGCAGCCAGATCGTTCTCGAGCGCCTC
>JAEZDV010000316.1 GCA_023417985.1 Actinomycetes bacterium
CCCGAGAAACACGCGGCCGCGGTGAAGGCTGCCGCCGCCGGTGTGGCAGCGACGCTCGCTCGTCGTGCGGCGCTGCGAACACCCTGAGCGGACTGCTGAGAATTTGCGCCGGACCGTTCCACTGAGCGGAACCTACGGCTAGGAAAGCGGTACTCGTACCCCCACGATGGAGTTACCCATCGATCGACGAGGACCTGATGACCACTACTCCGAACCCCGCCGGCGAAGCCGCACACCTCGAAACCGTCAGCGCAGCAGCCGGCCGGCTCATCGAGGCGACTCGAACTGCGGTGCCGTGTTCCCCGGTGCGGGATCTGCTCGGCGAAACCGACATCGACCTGGCCTACGCGGTGCAGCAGCATCTGACCGAGCACAAACTCGCGTCCGGTGCCCGCATCGTGGGGCGGAAGATCGGCCTCACCTCGCCGGCCGTTCAGCAGCAGCTCGGCGTGAACCGCCCCGATTTCGGGGTGCTGTTCGACGACATGGACGTCACCGATCTCGCCGAGGTGCCCAGCGATCGCCTGCTCCAGCCCAAGGCCGAAGCCGAGATCGCATTCGTGCTGTCGGCGGATCTCGACGACGACGATCTCGACCTCGCCACGGTCCGGGCGGCCGTCGACTACGCGGTTGCGGCGTTGGAAATCGTCGACAGCCGGGTGGCCGGATGGGATATCAAGATCACCGACACGGTGGCGGACAACGCCTCGAGCGGCCTCTACGTGCTGGGTTCCCATCGCGTGTCCTTGGCCGACTTCGAGCCGATCGACGCGACCATGCGGATGTACGTCGACGACGAACTCGTTTCCGAAGGCACGGGCGCAGCCTGCCTCGGCGACCCGCTGAACGCACTGCTGTGGCTCGCGCGCACCGCACGCGAATTCGGTCAGCCGCTGACCGCCGGTCAGGTAGTGCTGTCCGGTGCGCTCGGCCCCATGGTGCCTGCTCCTCCCGGTGTGACCGTGCGCGCCGAGATCTCGACGCTCGGCACCGTCACCGCTCCCTTCTCGTCCTCACCGACTTCGGCACAGGAGAACTGACATGACCACGACCAAGGTCGCCATCATCGGGCCGGGCAATATCGGCACCGACCTGCTCATCAAGATCAAGAGGCTCGCCGACAGCGAACTCGAGACGATCGCTCTCGTGGGCATCGATCCCGCATCCGACGGTCTGGCCCGCGCCAAGCGACTGGGCATCGACGCGATCTCCACCGGAGTGGAGGGTCTCATCGAGCACCCCCGTTTCGACGAGATCGAGATCGTCTTCGACGCCACCTCGGCGAAGGCCCACGAGTACAACGAGAAGATGCTGCGCCCGCACGGCAAGATTCTGATCGACCTCACCCCCGCCGCGATCGGCCCCTACGTGGTGCCTCCCGTGAACCTCGACGAGCACCTCGACGCGCCCAACGTCAACATGGTCACCTGCGGTGGTCAGGCCACCATCCCGATCGTCGCCGCCATCTCGCAGGTCACACCCGTCTACTGGGCCGAGATCGTGGCCTCGATCTCCTCGAAGTCGGCCGGCCCGGGTACCCGCGCCAACATCGACGAATTCACCGAGACGACGTCGCAGGCCATCGAGAAGATCGGTGGCGCCGAACGCGGCAAGGCGATCATCATCCTCAATCCCGCAGAACCGCCGATGATCATGCGCGATACGGTTCTCGCGCTCGTCGGCGAGGACCGCAAGGACGAGATCGTCGCATCGATCGAAGCGATGGTCGCCAAGGTTTCCACCTACGTGCCCGGATACAAGCTCAAGCAGGAAATCCAGTTCACCCCGATCAACGAGACCGTCGGCACGCTGACCGATCACACCGGTCCGATGTGGAAGGTGGCGGTGTTCCTCGAGGTCAAGGGCGCAGCACACTACCTGCCCGAGTACGCGGGCAATCTCGACATCATGACGTCCGCTGCCCTGCAGGTCGGCCGGGCAGTCGCGGCACGCAAGAAGGAGCAGGTTTCGGCATGAGCGAGACGATCACGAGTGACGCCCGGCAGCGCGAATACGCGACTCACGGTGCCGCCCTGTACATCCAGGACGTGACCCTGCGTGACGGCATGCACGCCATCCGCCACCGCATCACCCCCGACGACGTTGCAGCGATCGCCGGTGCACTGGACCGCGCCGGTGTGGACGCGATCGAGGTCTCCCACGGCGACGGCCTCACCGGGCATTCCCTGACCTACGGTCCGGGCAGCCACACCGACTGGGAATGGCTCGAAGCCGCTGCCGGAGCGATCAATTCGGCAATCCTCACGACGCTGCTCCTCCCGGGTATCGGCACCGTCCACGAACTGAAGCGTGCCTACGAACTCGGTGTGCGGTCGGTGCGTATCGCCACGCACTGCACCGAGGCCGACGTGTCCGCCCAGCACATCGCTGCGGCAAAGGAACTCGGCATGGACGTCTCAGGCTTCCTGATGATGTCGCACATGGCTCCTGCGGAAGAGCTCGCCCGACAGGCGAAGCTCATGGAGTCGTACGGCGCCGACTGCGTCTACGTCACCGACTCCGGTGGACGGCTGACCATGGACGGTGTCCGCGAACGTGTCCGCGCCTACCGCGACGTTCTCGAGGACACCACGCAGATCGGTATCCACGCGCACCAGAACCTGTCGCTGTCGGTCGCGAACTCGGTCGTCGCCGTCGAGGAAGGCGTCATTCGCGTCGACGCGTCGCTGGCCGGGCAGGGTGCCGGAGCGGGTAACTGCCCGATCGAGCCCTTCGTTGCTGTGGCGGACCTGCACGGCTGGAAGCACTCCTGCGACCTGTTCGGTCTGCAGGATGCCGCCGACGATCTCGTCCGCCCGTTGCAGGACCGCCCGGTCCAGGTCGACCGCGAGACGCTTACCCTCGGCTACGCCGGCGTCTACTCGAGCTTCCTCCGGCACGCCGAGACGGCGGCGGACATCTACGGTCTCGACACCCGCGAGATCCTCGTGGAGATCGGCCGTCGCGGACTGGTCGGCGGCCAGGAGGACATGATCACCGACGTCGCACTCGACCTGCGCAACCGCGCGGGGCACTGACCGACGCGTGAGGCGGGTCGTGGCAGGACCTCTCAGGCGACGAGGTCCTGGTACTCGGGATGCTTGTCGATGAAGCTGTCGACGAACGGGCAGACCGGCACGACCCGCTTTCCGCGTGCGCGTACGTCGTCCAGCGCGAATCGGACGAGCTTGCCGGCGAGGCCCTGCCCGGAATAAGCGTCGTCGACCACGGTGTGGTCGAACACGAGTCGAGTGTCGTCGGCGGGGTGGTACTCGGTGAATCCGATGACGGAGCCGTCGTCGACGAGTTCGTATCGCTGCCGGTCGGCGTTGTGAACTACGTGCACGGACGAATCACTCACGGTGTCCCCTCACTGTCGAGAGCAGATTGAACGAGTACACCGTACATAC
>JAEZDV010000091.1 GCA_023417985.1 Actinomycetes bacterium
CACCCGGACACCGCCGGTCAGCACGGGACGGCCGCGGCGCGCGCGCCCCGCGACCGTGAGGACGCGGCGGACGGACGAAGTGGACTGCTGCACGGGGGATATGGTGCCAGGCGCGGTCACGGTCGGCGGGCCATCCGGGTCGTTGCGGCGAGTCGCCGGTCGTTCTCGTCCGGCGCCGACGGCACGAGTGACCGCAACAGCGGAACGCCCAGCACCCCCATGACCACGAGACCGTAGATCGCAGAGAACCGCAGTTCCGGCACCTCGAGAAAGACACTGTGGGCCAGCGCCGAACCCAGCCACGTCCACAGGAACAGGGCAATGGGGACGGCGTCGTGACGGGGAGAGGGGCGCGGCGAGCGGGTCTCGAACGCGAGGAGCGCGACGGCCATCGCCGCGGCGACGACCACCCAGCCCGCGTAGTTGGTGAGCGGGATGTGCGCGATGCCGGGCAGGCTCCCGCCGTTGCACCACGTCCATTGGCCGTCGGCGACCATCTGCGGATCGAGATACAGGTCCCAGCCCACCATTCCGACGGTGACCGCGGCGACGCGGCCCGGTGCCGTCCGGGTGATACGCGCGGCGACACACCACACCGGGTAGAGGCCGGCCGTCCAGGCCAGCGGGACCACCAACGGCACGTCCAGCAGCGCCGGACCCAGTCGGTCGGCCGCGTAGGCGTAACAACCGTAGGGGTATCCGGTGGCGGTCCCGATCACCTCGGAGGCGAAGCCGCCGCCCGCGGAGACGACGAGGAGTGTCGCGGCGAAGCCGGGACCGCGGTGTATCACAGCATGGGTGAGGGCGGCTGCGGCGAGCAGAATCACCACCGCGACCGTCACGCCGTCGCGCGCGGATCCACCGGTGAGGGGATATGCAATCTGGGTGAGGACCGCAGCCGCGGCGATGACGATCGGCAGGACCGTTCGCCACCGCGGAGACATCCGTTCGGAACGGACGATGCTCACCCCGAGATCCGTTTCCAGGTTCGCCGCAGAATGCCGCCTCGTGCATCCGCTAGGGCGGCCCGCGCGGCGCTGCGGCCGCTCGCGCCCGACACTCCGCCGCCCGGATGGGTCGACGCGCCGGTCAGGTACATCCCGGGAGCGTCGGGGACCCGGTAGTCGGACAGTTCGGGCAGCGGCCGCCACAGGAACATCTGATCGAGCGACATCTCCACGTGCATCACGTTGCCTCCGAGCAGGCCCAGTTCGCTCTCGATAGAGGCGGGGGTCTGCACGTAGCGGTGCCGGATACTGTCTGTGAATCCTGGTGCGCGCAGTTCCATCTCCGCGAGAATCCGCTCCGTTTCGCTTTCGGCGACGCCGTCCCAGGTCCGTCCCCCGCTGAGCCGGTAGGGATGCCACTGCGACCACAGGGTCACCTGGTGTTCGCCCTCGGGTGCGATCGTCGGATCGATCGCCGAGAAGCTCATCCCGAGGACCGACGGGCGCGGCGGAAGCTCACCCGCCATCGCGGCGCCGTGCGCGAGTCGCAGTTGCGCACGGTCGTCGACGAGCAGTTGGAGCCCGGTGGTGGTGTCGGAGGGGTCGTCGGCTCCGAGGTATCGAGGAAGGGAGTCGGTACCGAGGCGGAGCACCATCCCGATTCCCGGTCCCACTCGTACCGCGCGGCGCCACTGCTCGAGCCTGTCGCGGTCGTAACCGCCGCGCTCGAGCAGGTCGAGGGTGGTGAGAATGTGGCATCCGGCGATCACGGTGCGCGCGGTGAAGACGCTGCCTCCGGTGGTGCGCACCGTCCACGTCGAACCGGTCCTGCGGATGTCGGTGACGGCGTCGCCGCAGGTGACCGACCCGCCGTCCGATTCGAGGCGCGAAAGCAGTGCCTGCGTCAGCGCGCCGCTACCGCCGATCGCCCGGCCCGGAGGGAGGGTGTGCATGAGTGCGGCGAAGCCGACCATAGCGGCGGTTCCGGGTTCGGACATCGGCGGGCCGGACTGGGCACCGAACCACGCGAGCGCGGCCTTGAGCGGTTCGTCGTCGAAATACTCGTCGAGCAGGGTGTCCCCCGTCGTGAGGAAACGCCGCGACAGTGCGCTGCCGCCGTCCTTCGCGTCGAGTCCCCAGAACGACGAAAGCAGGTGCCGGCCCGTCGGAGGGTTCGCGAACGACTTCATGACGGCGGTGCTGCGGGGACCCCAGTCGGTTACGAAGCGGCGATACGCATCGGCTTCACGTTTGCCGCAGGCCTGTTCGATCGAGGTGCACGTCCGATCGAGGTCCCGGTGGAACACGATGCCGGGACGGTCGGAGTGCGGGGGCGGCGGGGCGAACGCCCACGGATCGCAGTCGAGATACCGCAGGCCGTGGGCCGCGAGATCGAGTTCCTCCACGATGCCCGAGTGCCGGACCATGATGTGGGCCGAGGACCCGCGGTCCACCGCGTATCCGGGGAATCGTTCGACGGTGGACACGGCTCCGCCCGGCACGGTGTCCCGTTCGAGCACGTGGACGGACCAGCCCTCGCGGGCCAGATAACACGCCGATACCAGCGCGTTGTGTCCGGAGCCGACGACGAGGGTATCCAGCACTTCCGTCATGAGGGTCCTGTCGATGCGGGAGGGGCGAGATGTGGTTCGAGCGGGAGCGTGCGGCCGAGCACGGCGAACGGTCGTGCGTCGCCGGTGAAGACGAATCGTCGTACGACGTCGACGAACCCGAAGCGCCGGTACAGGCGCCACGCCCGATTGTCCTCGCCCGGGACCTCCGGCGTCGAGAGCAACACGGCGCGTTCCGTGCGGTCGCGCAGCAACCGGTACAGCAGGGAGTGGCCGAGACCGAGACCTTGGGTGTCGGGCCGCACGTGCAGTTCGGTCAGTTCGAAGTAGTCGCCGAGGACGGAGTCGATGTATTCCCGGTTCCGTCCGGTGTGCCGCATCCCGGTGCGAACCTGCTGATTCCACCACTGGTGCGGGTCGCCGCGGTATCCGTAGGCGATGCCGACGAAGGTGCCCGGATCTTCGGGGAGCGCGACGGCGACGGCCTGCCATCCGGTGCGTCCGGCATGTTCGGACCACATCGGTGCGCGGTGGTGCTCCGTCCCGCGGGGGTACTTCATCGCGGCGACGTACACCGACAGCAGCTGGGGCAGGTGCGCGCGGAACGCGGCGGGGGTCAGGTCCACGAAGATCGGGGCGCCACGAGCAGGCTCGTGCCGTTCGGTGCCCGTCTCGGCGGGTGGTTCGTCGGGTTGATTCACAGAGAATCGGTGCTCGTCTGGGATCGGGGGCCGCTTTCTCTTGACGGGTTGTCGGTGGGTCCGGTTATCATTCAATACATCGAACACATGTTCGATACCGGGGATCCGGAGATGTTCGAGGGAAGCGAACATCCCCGGATCATTCCGGGAGACCAACAGAACTTCGGTAATACCACCATCGAGACCTCGGTGGTGCGGCACTGCCGGGAGCCGGTGGTGCGGTCGAGGGGGTGCGCAGCATGTCCATCACGGATTTCGGGGTACGAGGGCCACGTCATGTGCCGGGCGAGTCGGAGGGCGGTCCGGCCCGGTGCATCGGTCGTGCCACGTCCGCGCGCGCGGCCACGTTGCTCGGCAAGGCGGATCGACTGCTCTCTGCGGCTGCCGGTGCCGCCACCGCGCCCGAACGTTTCCGGCTCGCGTACCTCGCGGCCCTGCGCGGCGCGGGAGCGGTGGTGGCAGCCGCGGAGCTCCGTGCGCCGCAACGTCCCGCGCGCCGCCCCGCGACGCGCAACGCGTGGGTGCTGATGGCTCGCGCCGACGACTCCTTCGCGGCCTGGGCGGACTACTTCGCCGACCGGTCGTCGATGCGCACCGCGATCGAAGCGGGCGTGGCCGGTGCGGTCGACGTCGCCCGGTCCGGCGAGTTCTACGACGAGGTTGGGCGATTCCTGCACGACGTCGAGGGTTACCTCGACAGCGACCAGAACAGCGGCGACGACGCTCGAATCGCTTCTGCGCGGTGAGTTTCGTCCCATCCCCTCGCCGCTTTCGAGGTCTCTCCGGGAACTCGGAAGCAGAGTTGGTGGTCCCGGAAGAGATGTACTCGTATTATCGACTCAGGCGGCCGTCAAAGTCGGCCCCCCGTCGGATTCACCCAGAATTCGGTGGCCACCGTTTAGTGCCGGGGGAGGTACCGTGCCACTCTCCGAGCACGAGCAGCGCATGCTCGATCAGATCGAGAGCGCGCTCTATGCTGAGGACCCCAAGTTCGCCTCGACCGTCCGCGGGAAGCGGCTGGGAATGGCGTCGAACCGACGTCGGCTGCAGGCCGGCGTGCTGTTCGTCTTGGGATTGACACTGTTGATCGCTGGAGTCGCGTTACCGGTCAAGCCCGGTGGCTTCCCGATCATCAGTTTGCTCGGGTTTCTGGTGATGTTCGCGGCCGGTGTTCTGCTCCTGGTAAACGGTCGTCGCCGTTCGAATCCGGGAGACACGACCAGTCGGCCCGCCTCGGGCAGTTCCGGCGGTACCGGATCCCGAGGCGGAAGGAAATCGGGCGGAGGGTTCACTCACCGCATGGAGGAGCGTTTCCGAAAGCGGTTCGAACAAGACTGAGGCAACAC
>JAEZDV010000196.1 GCA_023417985.1 Actinomycetes bacterium
CCCGACGCCACCGACGACGAGATCCGCGCGGCCGCGGCCGCGGCCCGGGCAGACGAGTTCATCGAGGCTCTCCCCGACGGCTACGACACCGTCGTCGGCGAACGCGGACTGACACTGTCGGGAGGACAACGCCAGCGGGTCGCGCTCGCACGTGCCCTGCTCGTCGACCCGCGTGTGCTCATCCTCGACGACGCGACCTCGGCGGTGGACGCCGAAACCGAAGGCGCGATCTACGCGGCGCTCCGGGCACAACCACAGCGCACCACACTCGTACTCGCCCACCGCCGATCCACCCTGTCACTCGCCGACCGCGTTGCCGTTCTCGACGGTGGACGGATCGTCGACGTCGGTACCGCCGAGGAACTCGACGCGCGCAGTCCGGTCTTCCGCCGACTGCTGTCGGGCAACGACATTCTCGACGAGGACCGGCCCGACGAACCGGCCACTCTCGACACCGGCGATTTGTGGCCCGAAGGGTTCGAGTCCGCCGAGACCGCGTCTACCGGATCCCGCCCTGTCGCTGCTCCGCGTGGCCCGGGTGGTCCCGGTGGCGGCGGGCCCGCGGGCGGGGCGCTCGGCGCGGGCGCGCCGACTCCGGAGTTGCAGGCAGCGGTCGCCGCACTGCCACCGGCCACCGAGACACCGGGTGACGCCCCGGCGTTGCAGTCCGCTGCGCTCCGCCGGCCCGATCCCGAGTTCCGCTTGTGGACCACGCTCCGACCGGTACGGCTGTTGCTCGCCGCCGTGGCGCTCTGCCTCACCGTCGAATCGCTCGCCGGGATCGCGTTCCCGTCGATCGTCCGGTTCGCCGTCGATCGCGGCGTGACTCCCGGCAACGCGCGGGCACTGTGGGAGGCTGCGTTCGCGGGCGTCGTCCTCGCGCTCGTCGGCTGGGCGGCAGTTGCGATCCTGACAGTCCTGACTGCGCGCGCCGGCGAGCGGGTCCTGTTCGGTCTGCGGGTACGCAGTTACGCGCACCTGCAGGGACTCGGCCTCGACTACTACGAACGAGAACTGTCGGGCCGGATCATGACGCGGATGACGACGGACGTCGATGCGCTGTCGCAGTTCATCCAGACCGGCCTGTCGGCCGCGGTGGTCAGTGTGCTGACGTTGACGGGCATCTCGGTCGCGTTGATCGTGACCGACGGGTCGCTGGCCCTGGTGGTACTGGCCGCCATCCCGATCCTGGTCGCGGTGACCTTCTGGTTCCGGTCGGTGTCGCGCGATGCGTACGCCCAGTCCCGCGAACGCATCTCGCAGGTCAACGCGATGTTCCAGGAGAACGTGACCGGACTGCGCGCCGCTCAGGCGTATCGCCGCGAGGAGAACGCCGCACGGTTGTTCGCGGAGCGCGCCGACTCGTACCGCCGCAGCCGCATGCGCTCGCAACGCGCGATCTCGCTGTACTTCCCGTTCATCTCACTGCTGTCCGACCTGGCGCTGGCGGCGGTGGTGTTCGTGGGCGCGCGGGAAGTCGCGTCGGGTTCGGCCACTCCGGGTGTGCTCGTCGCGTTCGTCCTCTATCTGAACCTGCTGTTCGCACCCATCCAGCAGTTGTCCCAGGTGTTCGACGGCTATCAGCAGGCGCGAGTCGGCCTGCACCGGATCGGGGATCTGCTCCGCACCGAGAGTTCCCTCGAATCGGGCCCGACGGGCGATTTTCCCATCCGGGGCCGGCTCCGGGGCGAGGTCGGGCTCCGCGAGGTGGGCTTCCGCTACAGCGGCGCCGACAGCGACGCGCTCGCCGACGTCGATCTCGACATTCCCGCCGGTGCCACCGTGGCCCTCGTCGGCCGGACGGGCGCGGGAAAGTCGACCGTCGTGAAGTTGCTGGCACGCTTCTACGACCCCACGTCGGGATCGGTGCAGGTGGACGGCACCGACCTCAGGCGGTACCGCTTGCCCGAGTACCGCGCGAGGCTGGGCGTCGTGCCGCAGGAGGCGCACTTGTTCACCGGGACGATCGCGAGCAACATCGCGTACGGGCGCCCCGAGTCGAGCCGGTCGCGCATCGAGGATGCGGCACGGGCGGTAGGCGCGCTGGACATGATCGCCGGACTCAGCGGCGGTATGCACCATCCCGTCGGCGAGCGCGGGCAAGGCTTGTCCGCGGGTCAGCGACAGCTCATCGCGCTCGCCCGCGCCGAACTGGTCGATCCCGACCTGCTGCTGCTCGACGAGGCGACCGCGACGCTCGATCCCGCGACCGAGCGTGCGGTACTCGAGGCCGGCGCGACGGTCACCCGGTCACGGACCGCGGTCATCGTCGCGCACCGACTCGCAACGGCCGCGCGCGCCGACCTGATCGTGGTCGTCGACGACGGGCGGATCGTCGAAACCGGCCGCCACGAGACGTTGCGGCAGACCGGCGGCCTGTACAGCACATTGTGGCAACTGGCCGGAGGCGAGCTCGTTCCCGAAACCGCGGACGACGCGGCCGTGGCACCTGCCACCGCGCGGGTCACACGTGAGTCCTCGCATTTGTAACGGGGTCCGTGCTGCAGCGATGCACGATTGAGGGAATAATCGGCGGTCGAGAACCGTCGTCGATGGTGACCCCGTCGACTCAGATTGTGAGGTGGCTCTCGGGCATGGATGATCAGTTCGGATCGTCACACACCCACCAGCTAGCCTCATATGCATAGGCGCTCCGATCGGGTACCGAAGAAAGAAACGAGGCGAACAACTGCCGTGAGCAGCAGCTCTACATCACAGTTCGGACAGAACCAGTGGTTGGTTGACGAGATGTACCAGCGTTTCCAGGACGACCCGTCGTCCGTGGATGCAAGCTGGCACGAGTTCCTCACCGACTATTCTCCCGAGGCAGCCGCGGCCGGAGGCTCGAACGGAGCTGAGGTGAAGACCACGGAGAAGTCCGCCCAGACCTCCGCCGCCAAGACCTCCCCGACTGCTGCGAATGCCGCACCGAAGGCTTCCGCCTCGTCCACGGCTCCGGCGAACTCCTCAGCCGAGGCCGTCCCGGCGAAGGCGACCGCAACCCAGTCGGCCACCTCCTCCAAGACCACCGCTTCGAAGCCGGCTGCCCCCAAGCCCGCTGCCGTATCCAAGCCCGCTGCCGTATCCAAGCCCGCTGCCGCATCCAAGCCCGCGCCGAAGCCCGCGAGCGGATCTGCGGACAAGAACGGTGCCGAGGAGACCAAGGTCCTCCGGGGTGCAGCTGCTGCCGTCGCGAAGAACATGAACGCCTCGCTGTCGATTCCGACGGCCACCAGCGTCCGCGCGGTTCCCGCCAAGTTGATGTTCGACAACCGCATCGTCATCAACAACCACCTCGCCCGCACCCGGGGCGGCAAGGTCTCGTTCACGCACCTGCTCGGCTACGCGATCGTCCAGGCGGTCAAGGCGTACCCGAACATGAACAACCACTACGCCGAGATCGACGGGAAGCCGAACCTCGTCACTCCCGCGCACACCAACCTCGGTCTCGCGATCGACCTGCCCGGCAAGAACGGTTCCCGTTCGCTCGTCGTCGCGGCGATCCGCAACTGCGAGACGATGAACTTCGCGCAGTTCTACTCGGCATACGAGGACATCGTCCGGCGTGCGCGCGACGGCAAGCTCACCGGTGAGGATTTCTCGGGTGTCACGATCTCGCTGACCAACCCGGGTGGCATCGGCACCGTGCATTCGGTACCGCGTCTCATGGGCGGCCAGGGCGCGATCATCGGCGCCGGCGCCATGGAGTACCCCGCCGAGTTCCAGGGTGCATCCGACGCGCGGATCGCCGAGATGGGCATCGGCAAGCTGCTGACGTTGACCTCGACCTACGACCACCGCGTCATCCAGGGCGCCGAGTCGGGCGAGTTCCTCAAGACGATCCACCAGTTGCTGATCTCCGACGAGTTCTACGACGAGATCTTCCACACCCTGCACATCCCGTACGAGCCGGTCCGCTGGCGCAAGGACGTGCCGGAGGGCTTGGTCGACAAGAGCACCCGCGTGCTCGAGCTCATCGCCGCCTACCGCAGCCGGGGCCACCTCATGGCCGATACCGATCCGCTGCAGTTCGTGCGCGACAAGTTCCGGTCGCATCCCGACCTCGATGTGACCACCCACGATCTGACGCTGTGGGATCTCGACCGCGAGTTCAACGTCGGCGGCTTCCACGGCAAGCAGAAGATGAAGCTGCGCGACGTGCTGTCGGTGCTGCGCGACGCCTACTGCCGCCACGTCGGTGTCGAGTACACGCACATCCTCGAGCCCGATCAGCAGCGGTGGATCCAGGAACGCGTCGAGGCGCACCACGTCAAGCCGACGGTCGCCCAGCAGAAGTACATCCTGAGCCGCCTCAACGCGGCCGAGGCGTTCGAGACGTTCCTCCAGACCAAGTACGTCGGTCAGAAGCGCTTCTCGCTCGAGGGTTCCGAGTCGGTCATCCCGATGATGGACGCCATCATCGACCAGGCAGCCGAGCACGAACTCGACGAGGTCGCCATCGCGATGCCGCACCGTGGTCGTCTCAACGTGCTCGCCAACATCGTGGGTAAGCCGTACTCGCAGATCTTCACCGAGTTCGAGGGCAACTTGAACCCGGCGGCCGCGCACGGCTCCGGCGACGTGAAGTACCACCTCGGCGCCGAGGGCACGTACATCCAGATGTTCGGCGAGAACGACATCAAGGTCTCGCTCACCGCGAACCCGTCGCACCTCGAAGCCGTCAACCCGGTGCTCGAGGGCCTCGTCCGCGCCAAGCAGGACATTCTCGACAAGGGTGAGAGCGGCTTCACGGTTCTGCCGCTGCTGCTCCACGGAGACGCCGCGTTCGCCGGTCAGGGTGTCGTGGCCGAGACGCTCAACCTCGCGCTGCTGCGCGGCTACCGCACCGGCGGCACCGTGCACATCGTCGTCAACAACCAGGTCGGTTTCACCACCGCACCGGAACACTCGCGCTCGTCGGAGTACTGCACCGACGTGGCGAAGATGATCGGCGCGCCGATCTTCCACGTCAACGGTGACGATCCCGAGGCCGCGGTGTGGGTGGCGAAGCTCGCCGTCGACTTCCGGCAGAAGTTCAAGAAGGACGTCGTGATCGACATGCTGTGCTACCGCAGGCGCGGGCACAACGAGGGCGACGACCCGT
>JAEZDV010000362.1 GCA_023417985.1 Actinomycetes bacterium
GCGCTGCCTCCTACCCCCGTGCGGCACCGACACCTGCCCGCCGGCCGAAGAAGCTGCCGTCACCGAGGCTGGCACCACTGGCATAACCACCGGCGCAGACACCCGCTGTACACCGCCCGGCCGCGAAGAGACCTGCGATCGGCTCTCCCGAAACATGCAGCACACGGGAGTCCGTGTCGGTCTTCAGGCCGCCCAGGGGAAACCCGCTCGTCATACCGCGCAGGTCGAAGCCTGCGACCGGCGTCCCGATCGGCCGCACCCATTTCTCGTTCTTGAAGAACAACGGGTCGGATCCTTCCTCGGCGTGCATGTTGTAGACGTCCACCGTCGAGGTCAGCGCGCCCGTAGGTAGTCCCATCTCCTTTTCCAGTTCGCGGGCGCTTTCGCACACCCAATCAGGCTGCGGGAGAGGAGAACCTGTTTGCAATGCTTCGTCGTACGCGTCTTGATCGAGGATCAGGAAGGCTTCGTTGTTCTGATGTAAGAGGATCGCTTGCCCGATCCGGCCCGGATAGGTGTCTTCCGCGATGAACCGCTGCCCGCGCGAGTTGACGAGGATTCCGCGGATCATGAGCTGAGGTGACGTGTGGACAGCGACCTCCGCAGCGTCCATGTGCGCCGTCGCAGCACCGAGCGCTTGTCCGATCCGGATCGCCCGGCCGTCGTGCGCGTCGACAGCAGATCCCGGACGTCCGAGGAGGGCCGGCACGTAGTCGCGCACCATCTCCTCGTCGAATGCGAAGCTTCCCATCGCGAGCACGACACCGCGGTGGGCGCGGATGGCAACCGTCCTGCCGTACCTGCGCGCGACCACACCCACGACCCGACCCTCGTCGTTCACGACGACGGTCAGGACTCGGATGTCGTATTCCGCTTTCACACCCAGCTTTTCGGCCGTTTCGACGAGTGGCTTCATCAGCATGTACCCGCCCCCGCGTTCGCCGGTCTTCTTGTTGTCCATTTTCGGGAGATGTCCACGCGGCGCAGGAGGAATCACACCCGCGAACGGTGCGGCATTCTCTCCCCCGGAGTACATCAGCCCTTCATCGTGCCCCGGCTCCCAACCGGGCTCGCCCCAGAACTCTTCCTTGAACGGCACCCCGGCTTCGACAAGCCAGGTGTAGTGGTCGACGCTGCCCTCGCAGTACGCGTCGACCTTCGCGTCGTCCACAGCGGGCCCGAGTGCAGCCTTCATGAAGGTCTTCATGTTCTCGACCGTGTCGTCGAAGCCACACGCCTTCTGCAGCGGCGTTCCACCCCCGAGGTAGATGAATCCGCCTGCCATGGACGCTGCGCCGCCCCAGCCACCGGATCGTTCGAGAACGAGGACGTCGGCGCCCGCACGCGCCGCTTCGACAGCAGCAGTGACACCGGCAATTCCGTAACCGGCGACAACGACGTCGGCGGAAAGATCCCACGCCGAGATCTCGGACTCGGATATCGGACGCACTGAATCGTCGAACATCTCGCTCTCCTCGGGGTTGCGAAAGGGCGGTCGGCCGCCGCACCGTCCCACTCCTCGGGCATGGAAAGGGACAGATTGTCCCGCTCAGTGGTCGATGAGCGAGGCACTCGGGATGGTGACGGCTGACACTCGTCCCGAATCGGTTCGATCGGCGTGAGCCGACGGAGAACGAAGGTTTCGCCGCAACGGGCGGTGAAACCACCCTCGCCTCGTCTCAGGAGGACAACGGATGTCCGATCCCTCAACCCCGCCGCCCGGTGGTCGTCTCGATCGTGCAGCGGTGACCAGATCCACGACCTTCATCATCGCTGCCCTGGTCCTGGCGGAATGTGTGAGCGCCTTCGAGGCGGGGATGATCTTCATAGCCCTGCCACGGTTCGGGGAGATCTTCGATGCCCCGGCCTCGACGACCGGATGGGCAGTGACCGCCTTCATGCTCGTCGCTGCGACGACCGCGCTCGTCGGTGGGCGCCTCGGTGATCTGTACGGCCGCAAGAAGGTCCTGATCATTGCGATGATGGCTTCGACGCTCGGCTCGATCATCAGCGTCTTCGGCGATTCGATGGGTGCGATCATACTCGGTCGAGGCGTGCAGGGTGTCGCCGGCGCGATCCTGCCGCTCTGTTACGGGCTTGCACGAGAGACACTTCCGCCGGGCAAGATAGCCCTCGCTGTGGGGTATATCAGCGGCGCGGCTCTGCTGGCCGGTTCGGGCGGTTACTTCGTCGCGGGAGTACTGCTCGACGTGGCCGACTGGCACATGATCTTCGTCTTCGCCGCCGTGCTCGCCGTCGTGGCGTCTGTGGTCGCGGCGTTCGCCCTGCCCGGCACCCACATCCGCACGGAGCTCCCCCGGTTCGACTACCTGGGCGCTGCACTGCTGACCCCGGGCCTGGTGGCCCTGCTCTACGGCATCACACAGGGAACGGCATGGGGTTGGACCAGTTTCGGTGTCCTCGCCCTCATCATCGGTGGTCTTGCCGTCCTGAGTGTGTGGACCGTATGGGAATTGCGTCTGGCAGAACCCCTCGTCAACCTCCGCGCCCTCGCAAACAAGCAGATGACTCTCAATCTGATCGGCGTCGCAGTTCTTGCTCTCGGTCCTGTCGGAGCCGTCCAGATCGTCACTCCTATGATTCTCCAGGCTCCGACTTCCCTGCCCGTCGGACTCGGTATGTCGGCAACCGTGGCGGGTCTCATCGGCGGTATCGGCGCTATCGTCGGATTTGCAGCGTCCCCGATAGCTGGAGTGGTCGCAGGGCGCTGGGGCGGCCGGACCGCGTTCTTCATCGGGGCCGCCCTGTTCGCCGTGGCCAACCTCTTGATTCTCGTCGGTCACAAGTCACTGCCCGTCATGATTGCTGTGTTCGTGGTTGCTGCTGTCGCAACAGCATTCGCATACACGGGTTACCCGAAGATCGTCATCGAATCCGTGCCCGAGGACGTCACCAGCGTCACGACCGGAGTGCTGGCCACCGCGCGCCAGGCGTTCTCCGCCATCAGCGTCGCCATCGTGTCGGTGATGATCTCGCTCTGGACGGTGCCGGGGACGACCATGCCGACGGTGGGGTCGCTCAACCTGGCAGTCGGCTGGTTCGTGCTCTGCTCGCTGATCGTAGCGGCGATCTGCTTGTTCATCGGCCGCCCACAGCAAGCGCAAAGCGCCGACTCGCCCGTGAGCGGCGACCGCGACACCGACGTGTCCGGCGCCACCGTCTGAAAGTGAATCCTGTCAGGCACTCCGGTGTCGAGTGAGCCGTCCACCGGAGACTCGTTCATCACGCAGACGGGCGGCAACCTCGGTGCCCGTCCCACATTTCGATCCGTCTGGAGAACACATGTCGCACAGCACAGTAGAGAACAGCAACGACGAGATCCGCGAAATCGAGGCGGCAGCACCGCCGACGCGGTTCGCCAGGGGATGGCATTGCCTCGGACTCGCACGAACCTTCCGGGACGGTAACCCACATCAAGTGGACGCCTTCGGCACCAGCCTGGTCGTTTTCGAAACCGGCAAAGGGGAACTCGCCGTGCTCGACGCCTACTGCCGGCACATGGGCGGCAATCTCGCGCAGGGAACGGTCAAGGGCGATTCCATCGCATGCCCTTTCCACGACTGGCGATGGGGCAGCAACGGCCGCTGTACGGACATTCCCTACGCTCGCCGAGTGCCGCCGCTGGCAAAAACGCGGGCTTGGCTCACGCTCGAACGCAACGGCCAACTGTTCGTCTGGAACGATCCGCAGGGCAATCCTCCTCCGTCCGACGTGACGATTCCCGAGATCGAAGGTGTCGGCTCGTCCGAATGGTCGGACTGGACATGGAATTCCATCCTCATCGAGGGATCCCATTGTCGTGAGATCGTCGACAACGTCGTCGACATGGCGCACTTCTTCTACGTCCACTACGCGTTCCCCGTGTTCTTCAAGAACATTTTCGAGGGCCACGTCGCGACCCAGATCATGCATTCGAAGGGCCGCCAGGACATGGAACTCGGGACCAACTACGGAAACCCGGATATCCCCAACAAGTCGTACGCGTCGTACTTCGGGCCCTCGTACATGATCGACTGGCTCGAGAACGAGTCGAGCGGCCAGAAGATCGAAACCGTCCTCATCAATTGCCACTACCCGGTGTCGGAGAACTCCTTCGTCCTGCAATACGGCGCGATGGTGAAGAAGTTGCCCGGGCTGAGCGATGCCGAAGCCAACGAGATGGCCGCGCAGTTCGCGGCAGGCGTGGAGGTCGGGTTCGAGCAGGACGTCGAGATCTGGAAGAACAAGGCGCCGATCGACAATCCGCTGTTGTCGGAGGAGGACGGCCCTGTGTATCAGCTTCGACGCTGGTACAAGCAGTTCTACGTCGATGTCGAAGACGTCACGGAAGACATGACCAGGCGCTTCGAGTTCGAGATCGACACGGATCGAGCTGTGTCGAGCTGGAAACGAGAGGTCGAGGAGAACATCGCCCGAGCGAGCGCCGACCAGGTCGACGCGAACTTGTGATCCCTCCGCAGCAGAACGACCGGTAGGGGCAGGCCCACACGGTAAACCGTGTGGGCCTGCTTGTTTCTATCAGGAAAACCTCCCGCGAAGCGGGATGCGCCCCTGCCGGAAAGCCCGGCCCGACCGTAGGGTTTCCGGTATGGCAGACGAGAAGATCTTCGTGGTCGACCGCGTGATCACGAAGCCGGGATGTGCACGTACGTTCGTGGACCGATACATCGCCGAATACGTACCGGGGGGACGTGGACGAGGAATGACGCTCGACCGGATTCTCGTCAGCCCGCCTCTTTGGTCCGACGACGAAGTCAACACAGTCACCATCACGTGGTCGGTCGACGGCGCGGACTCGTGGTGGAACATGACTCGACAGGGACGGCGAGATCCAGCACTCGGACGGTGGTGGTCGGACATGAACGAGTACATCACCGAACGCTCGCGGACGATGGCCGCTCAGGCCGCCGACATCGAAGGACTTGCCGATGTATAACGTGGTCAGAGTCGTGCATTTCGACGAGTCCGCAACCGCTGCGGACCGCGCCGAGTACATCGACACCGTTCGAATCGTCGCCAAGGAACTCGACACGGTCGGACACTTCGTCGCTCCCACCCTGCCCGGAGTGATCAACGGCGGCGACGTCCTGGTCCACCTTCGCTTTCCGTCCGCCGACATCGCCGCGCGCCAAGTCGACTCCTTCGACGCCACGCTCCGCACACCGATCGCCGTATACGTGGACGGAGTCGGTTATCCCGCTTCTTCGGCACACACACGCCCCGACGAGCCTCGCAAGGTCTACCGGGTGCTTCTGGTGCGAGTGGATCCCGGCAGCCCCGTCGAAGCCGTCGAGGAATTCGAAGGCGACCTGTTGAAGATGCCGGGCTGCATCCCCTCGATCGTCGCCTGGCGCCTGAGCAGGGTGGCCGACTCTGTGGGCCGCACCGAATGGACACACGTGTGGGAGCAGGAGTTCACCGATCACGACGCTCTCATGGGCCAGTATCTCAACCATCCGGTCCACTGGAGCGTCGTCGATCGCTGGTTCGACCCGGAGTGCCCGGAAGTCATCGTCCGAGACCGGGTGTGCCACACCTTCTGCGCTGTCAGAGACATCGCCATCGAGTAGGCACCGCCGAACGACCCGCCCCCGCGGCC
>JAEZDV010000297.1 GCA_023417985.1 Actinomycetes bacterium
CGTCGCGGGGGGGGGGGGGGGGGGGGGGGGGGGGGGGCCCGGGGGCGGCCGCCGCAGTCGAGGCGTTCGTCGAGGCGCTGCGCCGCTGGGAACTGCGTGTCGCCGAGGTCGATGCCGCCGAGCACGACCGCGCGACGGCCACCACTCAGGCGCTCACCCACGCGGTGGTTCTCGCCTTCGGCGGCGCCCTCGACCGGTTGACGCCGCCGCCCGCGGCGGCCTCCGCCGCACCCCCGCCGCATGTGCTGTTGCGGGCGCTGCTCGCGCGGATCACATCCGGCACCCCGGCGGTCTACCACGACATCCAGGTCGCCAACCCGTACGCCGCGGACGCCCGGCGTGCGCTACGCGACGCGCTCGACGAACTCGACGCGGCCGACGATCCGGAGCGGTTCGCGGCGCTGACGGCGCGGGGCTACCACGCGCTCGGCGACGACCGGGACCACTATCGAGCCCTGTGCGGGGACCTGTTCGCCCTGCTCCCGCCGGACCTGCACGCCGGCGGCGGGGTGCGCAACGAAGTCGTGCGGAACGAGGTCGTGCCATGACCGATCATCGAGCAGCGCAGAGCCGGGCGGCCCGGTTACGGCCACCGGAACTGCCCGAGCACGACGCCACCGACCCGGTCGCCGCCGCGGTGATCCGCGGCTTGACCCGCTCGTGGCCGCGCCGCGCGGCGGTGAAGAAGCCCGAACCGGACCTCGATGCGCTGTTCGAACCGGACCGTGACGATTTCCCCGATGCGTTGCTGCCGTTCCACACCCATCCCCGCTACGCGGCGCTCGACGAACCTGCCCGGGCGCGGCTGCGGGCGTGGGGGTGGATCGCCTACAACAAGAACGTCATCGACATCGAGCAGTATGTGGTCAACCCCGGTTTCGGGTTGATCACCTCCGACGTGTTCGGGCTCGCCCCGCCGGACGCGGTGGTGCTCGGGGTGATGCAGGCGATGGTCGACGAGCAGTACCACACCCTCATGCACCAGAACGGCAATGCGCTCACCCGGCGCCGGCGGGGCTGGGCGCTGCCCGACGCGGTGCTCCCGGCGTGCCGCACCTTGCGTGCCCATCGTGACGCGGTGCAGCGCAGCACCGATCCGCGGCACGAGGCGCTGGTGCAACTGGCGTTCACCACCGTCGCCGAAACCTCGATCAGCGCCTACCTCGCGCTGTTCACCGGGGACGAGACCGTGCAACCGGTCAACCGGGCCACCGTCGCGGTGCATCGCCGCGACGAACTGTGCCACGCCACCCTCACCGGGGAACTGTTCACCACTGTGTTCACCGAACTCGACGTCGCCGACCGGGAACGCCTGTTCGAGGCGCTCACCGCCGGCATCGACGCCTTCACCGGCGGCGACATGACCACCTGGGCGGCGATCGTCGAGCACGAAGGCATTCCCGGCGGCCGGGAGATGCTCGCGGACACCGCCGCGGCGACCGCCGACCAACCGGTGGTGCAGGACACCAGCGCGATCCGCCGCCTGTGCGCGTCGGTGGGGGCCGTCGAGGAGTTCGACGCCCACCGGGCGCGCCGGCTGCGCACCTGACGGGGCATGTGTCCCGGGCCCGGTGCGGGTGGTCAGCCGCGGCGCAGCAGCGCCCGGACCCGGTCGTAGCGGCTGCGCAGCCCCCACAACGTGACCCGCAGCAGCGCCTCCTGCACGATGTTGCCGCTCATCTTCGACTCCCCGATCTCGCGTTCGGTGAACGTGATCGGTACTTCGGCGACGGTGAAACCGGCCTGCAGCGTCCGCCACGCCAGATCCACCTGGAAGCAGTACCCGTGCGAGGCGATCGCATCGAGGTCGAGGGTCTCGAGGACCGTGCGCCGGTAAGCGCGGTATCCGCCGGTGATGTCGTTGACCTTCACTCCGAGCGCGAGCTGCGAATAGATGTTGCCGCCGCGCGAGAGCACCTCGCGGTGCCACGGCCAGTTCACCACGGTGCCGCCGGGCACATAGCGGGAGCCGAGCACCAGATCGGCGCCCGCGTCGATGCGTTCGAGCAGCAGATGCAGCTGTTCGGGCGCGTGGCTGCCGTCGGCGTCCATTTCGACCAGCACGGTGTAGTCGCGGTCCAGGCCCCACCGGAATCCGGCGATGTAGGCGGCGCCGAGCCCGTTCTTCTCGGTGCGGTGCATCACGTGGATGCGGTTGTCCGCCTCGGCGAGGCCGTCGGCGATCGCGCCGGTGCCGTCGGGGCTGCCGTCGTCGACGATCAGCACGTCGGTGCGGGGCAGGGCGGCGTGCAGTCGCTCGACGATCCGACCGATGTTGTCGCGCTCGTTGTACGTCGGAATGATCACCAGGGTGCGGGCGCTGGGTGCGCTGTCGTTCCCGGCCGGCGTCGCCGATGCCATCAAAGGTCCTCCCTGTCGAACCGGCCGGGGGCCGGTGCTCCTGCGGTGCCGGGGCGGGGCTGCGTGCCCCGGCCGGCCTTCTCACGTCGGCTCCGCACCAAAGCGAGACCGGCGGCGACGACGGCACCGACACAGAGCACGAGCTCCGGGATCGGGCCGAGCCGACTAGCCAGCGTAACGTCTGTGCGCAACGGCACCTGCGCCACCAGGGCCGCCGGCGCGAACAACGGGGTGCGTTGCTGCACCGATCCGTCCGGATCCACGATCGCGCTGACCCCGCTCGTGGCGGCGACCACCACGGTGCGGCCGTGTTCCACCGCCCGCACCCGCGACATCGCCAGCTGCTGGTAGGTCATCTCGGTGTCGCCGAACGTGGCGTTGTTGGTGGGCACCGCGAGCAGTTGGGCGCCCGCGTCGATCGAGTCCGCGAACGCCCGATCGAAGGCGACCTCGTAGCAGGTCGCCACCCCGACGGTGAGATTCCCGGCGGTGACTGCCCCGTCCCCGTCACCGGGCACGAAGTTGCCCGCGCGGTCGGCGTACTCGGAGAACAACCGGAAGAACGAGCGGTACGGCAGATACTCCCCGAACGGCTGGATGATCCGCTTGTCGTGCTGCTCGCCCGGCCCGGTCTGCGGGTCCCACACGATCACCGAGTTGCTGGTGGTGCCGTCCCCGTTGAGCAGGACCGCGCCGACGAGGATCGGGGCGCCGACGGCAGTCGCGGCGGCGGTGATGTCACGGGCGGCATCGGCGTTGCGCAGCGGATCGATGTCGGACGCGTTCTCTGGCCAGATCACCACGTCGGGTTGCGGGACCGCGCCGGACTGCACGTCCGCAGCCAGTTCCAGGGTCCGGGCGACATGGTTGTCGAGGACCGCTTTGCGTTGCGCGTTGAAGTCGAGCCCGAGGCGTGGCACGCTGCCCTGGATCGCGGCGACGGTCACCACCGGCGAGTCGCCGCGGTCGGTGCGCAGCAGCGGCCACACCGCCAGCGCAACCAGCGGCGCGAGCGCCGTCCACGCGGCCGCCCGCACCGCGCGGCCCCGGTCGAGGCCGGCACCGTCGCGGCGAACGAGGGACAGCGCGAGCGCTGCCAGTCCGGTGCCGGTCAGCGCAACCGCGAACGACACCAGCGGGGCGCCGCCGACCGCGGCGAGGGAGACGAACACCCCGTCGGGTTGGCCGAATGCGAGCCGGCCCCACGGGAATCCGCCGAAGGGCACCGACGAGCGCGCGAATTCGGTGGCGCTCCAGGCCGCCGCGATCCACAGCGGCGCGGCGGGCAGCGCCCGCACATGCACGGCCAATGCCCCGAACAGGCCGATGAACACCGCTTCGGCGGCGGCGAGCGCCAGCCACGGCAGCGGCCCGACGTACACCCCGACCCACGGCAGGAGCGGAACCAGGAAGCCGAGTCCGGCGAGGTACCCGTAGCCGAATCCGGCGCGTCGCCGCAGGGGCCGGGCGGTGAGCACGGCGGTGAGCAGGGCGATGCCGACGGGGGCGAGGAACCACAGCGGGCGTGGCGGGAAACTGGCGAACAGCAGCAGCCCGGCGAGGATCGCTGCGGCCGACCGGGCGGCGACCGTTGCGGCGCCGCCCCGCCGCGTGCCGGGTTGTGGTGCGGTCACCGCGCGTACACGACGCGGCCGCGGTGCACGCTGCGCACCAAGATCGGATCGTCGGTGCCGTCGGCGAGGTCGGGCAGCGGCGCGACCCGCGAGCGCGGGTCGGTCGACCACCGTTGCACGCTGTCCTTCGGGGCGCTGACCACCAGGT
>JAEZDV010000355.1 GCA_023417985.1 Actinomycetes bacterium
CTTCGCGTGTGTCGTGGGGGTTCCCGGTCAGGGCACAGAGACCAGGCCCAGGGTGGGCAGGAAGCTGCACGAACGCGGGTCCGCGCCTTCCTTCTGGGTGGTGATCCCACCCGAGATCACTGCGACGACCTGGCCGGACCCGGTATCGGCAATAGCGCTCAGTGTCGCGGGGCCGTCCGGGTTGATCTGTGCCTCGTTGGTGAGCGGCTGGGTGCCGCTGCGGCCGTTGGACACATTGATCCAGCTCAGGGTGAGGTCCTGCTCGCCGGAGGTGGGAGCGGTGCCGAGTGCGGTGAAGACGAATCCCACCTGGCCGGCGGCGGGGCCGGGGGGAGGCAGCTGAGCCGGGCCGGCAACCGCGAGCGCGCTGCCCACGGAATCCTGGCCGTCACCGATGCAATCCTGGCCGAGCGTCGGGTACAGGAACTGCGAGATCACGACGGTGCCCGGAGCCGGAATGTCGGGGCCTCCGCCGCCGCTTCCGTCGAGGAACGTGATGACCCGCTCGAGGGTGCCCTTGATCGAGTCCGGAAGCTCGGAATTCGCGAGCAGTTCCTTCGCCTGTGCGAGCAGGTCGTTGCCACCCTCGGTCACATCGGCGACATCCGACGGGCCGGCTGCGGCGCCGACGATCGCGGGAGCGAGCGACGCGAGTGCTTCTACCTGCTCGGGGTTCGCCTTGATCTCGGGGATCAGGCGCGTCAACGACTCGATGGACAGATCGGCAGGGACCTCGAACTGGGGCAGTTCGACGAACTGAGTCAGGTCGGGTAGCGCCGGGGGCGCCGGTTGCGCGAAGGCGTGCGACGGCACCGCCAGTCCCGCAGTGGCGGCAAGTGCGCACGCTGTGAGCGCACGCCGCATTCCTCGAGTACGAAGCACTGTTCCCCATCCTTGTCGTTGAAGCACCTGGAAGGCCTGGAAGGCCCGCCGATGCTGACGGCTCGAGGCGACACTCTATGGAGTCCCCCCTCGCAGGACAACCCACCTTGCCGAACCCGGCGGGCCGTTGCCTTCGGGGAGTGTAGCCACAGCGTGTACCGAACGGTTGTACCCGGTTGACGGTAACGTGTTTCTGCTGTGACTGCTGTGAGTAGAGATGGGATTGTTACTCCTGTGAAACGAGGTTTCGGGCCGTCGGGTGTTCGCCGGTAGTCTTTACTGCCGTGGTCCGGGCATCCGGGCCGGGAGCGACGGGAGGCTGCACCGCGGTGCCACGACGAGTTCCTTCGCATCCGGTGTGGTGGTGCGCAGCGCTGCTGGTTCTTTCCGTCGCGGCTCGATCGGCCTGGACGCTGTTCACACCCAACGGCATGAACCTCGTCGATCTGCACGTCTACGTCGACGGGTCGGCCGCGCTGCTACAAGGCGATCTCTACAACTTCACGTTCAGCCGCTACACGCCGGACTTCCCGCTGCCGTTCACCTACCCGCCGTTCGCGGCGCTGGTGTTCTTCCCATTGCATGTGCTGCCGTTCGAGGTGCTCGGCGTGGTGTGGCAGTTGCTCACGGTGGCGGCGCTGTTCTTCGTCGTTCGGATCGCGTTCGAACTGGTCGTAGGTGCTGAGGCCCGCACCCGGCCGTGGACCGCACGAGCGCTGGCGTGGACCGCCGTCGGCATCTGGACCGAACCCCTCCGCACCACACTCGACTACGGGCAGATCAACGTCTTCCTCGTGCTCGGCGTCATGGTCGCGGTACGCAGCACCCGATGGTGGTGGTCCGGGGCACTGGTCGGCATTCTCGCCGGCATCAAACTCACTCCCGCGATCACCGGCCTGTACTTCCTGGCGCGACGACGGTGGCGGGAAGCGATCTTCTCGGCCGTGATTTTCGGGGCGACGGTGCTCGTCAGTGTGCTGGTTCTCGGTGAGCAGGGCCGGACGTACTTCACCACCCTGTTCGGCGACGCCGACCGCATCGGTCCGGTGGGGTCGGTGTGGAACCAGTCGCTGCGGGGCGCCCTGAGCCGCATCGCCGGCGAGGACGTCGGAACAGGGCTCGTCTGGGTCGGGGCAGTGGTGGTGTGCGCCGCGCTCGCCTTCGCGGCATGGCGTTCCCTCGGCAAGGACGACCTGCTCGGAACACTGTTGGTCGTCCAGCTTCTCGGGCTCCTGGTCTCGCCGATCTCGTGGGCGCATCACTGGGTGTGGGTGATCCCCATGCTCGTCTGGCTCGTGTACGGCCCGCTCGCACACCTGACGGGAAGCCGTGTGCTCGCGGTGGTCTGGGGTGCAGTGGCACTCGTCGGCGTGCCCTGGATACTGAGCAGCGCGCAGGACTCGATCTGGACCATCGAACGTCCCGCGCCGCTGGCGTGGCTCGGAGCGGTCTACATCGTCGGCGCGCTCGTCGTGTACCTGTGGATGATCGTGGGCGGACGGAAAGTCCGCGATGGGGACGTGGGGCCCGGCGGGGTCACAGGCCCTGCGATTGAGCCAGCCGGTCGATCCGACGTGCCATCTCCGGATCCGATTCGGTGATGCCGCCCGCGGAGTGCGTGCACAGCGAATAGGTCACCTTCCGCCAGCGGATGTCGATATCGGGATGGTGATCCGCCTCCTCGGCGGCCTCCGCGACCTTGTCGACGAGAGCGATCGCGTCGGCGAACGTCGGTGATTCGATGGTGCGAACCAGGGAAGCACCTGCTCGTCGCCATTGGGGGAGTTCGGACAGCGCGGAATCGATCTCCTCGTCCGTCAGTAACTGGGTCATGATCCATTCTGGGACGATGCACCTCATGACCGCAACGACACCGGCACCGATGGGACATGTGGTCGCGGGTGCAGTCATTCGCGACGGACGGGTTCTGCTCGCGCAGCGGACCCGGCCGCCCGAGCTCGCGGGCCGGTGGGAGTTGCCCGGCGGGAAGGCCGAACCGGGAGAGAGCGCGGAGCAGGCGCTCGCCCGGGAACTGTGGGAGGAACTCGGGATCGAGGTGCGCGGCGCCGACCGGTTCGGGCCGCCGGTGCAGCTCCGCAGCGACCTGGTGATGTGCGCGTACCGCGTGGAACTGGTCGTCGGTGAACCGCGGCCTCTCGATCACGCCGCCCTGCGCTGGGTGGACGCCGCAGAACTCGAGCAGATGGATCTCGTCGAGGCGGACCGGGCGTGGCTACCCGCGCTCCGGGACTTGCTGGCCCGCTGAATTCACGCGGCGCGAGCCTTCTCGAGGTACTTGCGAAGCTCCTTCTTGCTCAGGTCGTCGTCGGCGACCTTCTTCATGCGCATGACGACCACCGGGCACTTCAGGCAGCGGGTCTTCTTACGGCAGCACTTCTTCTTCGGCTTCAGGCCGGCGACCTTGCCCGGCTTGATCTTCTTGCCCATGAACGGTCCCGCCCTCGTCGCAGTATTCGCGTGTCAGGTTAGCGTGCCCTTATGGGAACGCAAGAGGCGGTTTCGGAACCTCGTGGCAGGACCGTAACGCTCGTATAACGGTGTTTTGCGTGTCGAATCTCACGTCCCGGCGTCGTGACCTGGCATTACGCGGAGGGCTCGGAGCGGGCGCCCCCGGAAGAGCGGTAGGATGTTCGTGGCCGCAGTGCCTGCTCGGGCCGTCTCAGGCCGGTAGCGGGCGTATCGCAATCGCGTAGCGGCCTCGAAACAATATGCGCCGTACGGGCGAGGTGCCGACCGGGTCCAGTGCCGTGTGGCCGCGGACAACAGCCAGGAGAGCCATCGCGTGAGCACCGCTGATTTTCGGAACGTCGCCATCGTGGCGCACGTCGACCATGGAAAGACCACCCTCGTCGACGCCATGCTGCGCCAGTCGGGCGCGTTCGCCGAACGTGCGGAACTCGTGGACCGGGTCATGGACTCCGGTGACCTCGAGCGTGAGAAGGGCATCACCATTCTCGCGAAGAACACCGCGGTGCACCGTCACCACCCCGACGGCAGCGTCACAGTCATCAACGTCATCGACACCCCCGGCCACGCCGACTTCGGTGGAGAGGTCGAGCGCGGCCTGTCCATGGTCGACGGCGTCGTGCTGCTCGTCGATTCCTCCGAGGGACCGCTGCCGCAGACCCGCTTCGTGCTGCGCAAGGCACTGGCCGCGTCGCTGCCCGTGATCCTCGTGGTCAACAAGACCGACCGTCCCGATGCTCGTATCGCCGAGGTCGTCGAGGAGAGCCAGACTCTTCTGCTCGACCTCGCATCCGACCTCGACGACGAGGCTGCCCAGGCAGCCGAACTCGCACTCGGCCTCCCGGTGCTCTACGCATCGGGTCGTGAGGGCAAGGCGTCGCGCAAGCAGCCCGAGAACGGCCAGGCGCCCGACGCGGAGAACCTCGACGACCTCTTCGACGTCCTCATGGAGTACGTCCCCGCCCCGAAGGGCGACGCCGCGGCACCGCTGCAGGCGCACGTCACGAACCTCGACGCGTCCGCATTCCTCGGTCGTCTCGCGCTGGTGCGTATCCACAACGGTGAGCTCCGTAAGGGCCAGACCGTGAGCTGGATGCGCGAGGTCGACGGCGAGCCCGTCGTCACCCGCGCGAAGATCACCGAACTGCTCGCGACCGTCGGCGTCGAGCGGCACCCCGCCGAGTCCGCCGTCGCCGGTGACATCGTCGCCGTCGCCGGTTTCCCCGACATCATGATCGGCGATACGCTCGCCGACCTCGAGAATCCGGTGGCGTTGCCCCGCATCACCGTCGACCAGCCGGCGATTTCGGTGACCATCGGCACCAACACGTCGCCGCTGGTGGGTCGCGTGAAGGGCCACAAGCTCACCGCCCGCATGGTCAAGTCCCGGCTCGACGCGGAGCTCGTCGGCAACGTCTCGCTCAAGGTGCTCGACATCGGCCGTCCGGATGCCTGGGAGGTTCAGGGCCGTGGGGAGCTGGCGCTGGCGATCCTCGTCGAGCAGATGCGCCGCGAAGGTTTCGAGCTGACCGTCGGTAAGCCCCAGGTGGTCACGAAGCAGGTCGACGGCAAGCTCCACGAGCCGTTCGAAGAGCTGACCATCGACACGCCCGAGGAGTACCTCGGCGCCATTACGCAGCTGCTCGCCAACCGCAAGGGCAAGATGGTGCAGATGGCGAACCACGGCGCCGGCTGGGTGCGGATGGAGTTCCTCGTCCCGTCGCGCGGACTGATCGGCTTCCGTACCGACTTCCTCACCGAGACCCGCGGAACGGGTATCGCCAACGCGGTGTTCCACGGCTATGCGCCGTGGGCAGGCGAGATCCGTGCGCGCCACACCGGCTCGCTCGTGTCCGACCGGACGGGCACCGTGACGCCGTTCGCGATGATCCAGTTGGCCGACCGCGGCACGTTCTTCGTCGAGCCCGGTGCGGACACCTACGAAGGCATGGTCGTGGGCATCAACCCGCGCCAGGAAGACCTCGACATCAACGTCACGCGCGAGAAGAAGCTGACAAACATGCGTCAGTCCTCTGCCGACGTGATGGAGACGCTGGCCAAGCCCATCGAGCTCACCCTCGAGGCGGCTATGGAATTCTGTGCCGGCGACGAGTGCGTCGAGGTCACCCCCGAGATCGTGCGCGTGCGCAAGGTGCACCTCTCGGCGACCGATCGGCAGCGCGCGCGGTCGCGTGAGAAGGCCCGTAACAAGTAGCAAGAAGGTGGCGGTCCCGGCGAGCAGATGCGAGCCGGGACCGTCCCGTATCACCTGTTCGACGGGAAGGAAGCCGGAGTGTTGCGTACGCGTGTCCGTCGCCGGTGGCGTGTCGGAATCCCGGCCCTCCTCGCATCGGTGGCCCTGGTGCTGACGGCGTGTACCGCCGATCCGCCTCCGCCCATCGAACAGGCGGAGCCGACGACTCCTCCGGCTCCGGCGCGGCCCCGGAGCACCGTCGTGGTCGCGATCGACAGGGTCGACACCGGTTTCAACCCGCATCTGCTGGCCGACCAGTCGCCCGTGGCGAACGCAGTCGCAGGTCTGGTGCTGCCCAGCGCATTCCGGGCCGTGCCCGATCCGGAGAACCCGGCCGCGAGTCTGTGGGTCCCCGACGAAACGGTGCTGATCTCCGCCGAAGTCACCGAGCAGGCACCGTTCACCATCACGTACCAGGTGCGCGACGAAGCCCAGTGGTCCGACAGCGCCCCGATCGCCGCCGAGGACTTCCGGTACCTGTGGCAGCAGATGATCACGCAGCCCGGGGTCGTGGATCCCGCCGGATACCGGCTCATCGACGACGTGCGGTCGTCGGGCGGCGGCAAGACGGTCACCGTCACGTTGCGTGAACCGTATCCGGCCTGGCGCGAGCTGTTCACCGACCTGCTGCCCGCCCATCTCGTCAAGGACACCCCCGGCGGCTTCCTCAGTGGCCTCTCCGAGACGATCCCCGTCTCCGGCGGCAGATTCCACGTCGAGTCGGTCGACCGCGGACGCGGTGAGGTGCTACTCGAACGCAATGATCGCTTCTGGGGCACTCCCGCTGTGCCGGACGAAATCCTGATGCGCCGCGGGGGCAGCGACTCGCAGCTCACCGAATCGCTGCGCAGTGGCGACGCCCAGGTGGCGGAGGCCCGCGGCGGTACGGCGCTGCTCGCTCAGCTCGATGCTGTGCCCGGCGTCCGGACCGGCATCCAATTGCAGCCGCGCACTCTCGACCTGACCCTCAACACCCGCGCTCGCGAACTCGCGGATCCACGAGTACGGCGCGGGATTCTCGCGCTGCTCGATCCTGAGCTTCTCGCTGTCGTCGGCGCGGGCACCCAGACCGGTGTGGTCCCCGCACGCGCCCAGGTCCTCGCGCCGTCCGATCCGGGCTACGCGCCGACGATGCCGCCGCGACCGAGCAGGGAAGAGGCCCTCGGCCTGCTCGCCGAAGCGGGATACCTCCCCGTCGTTCCCGGACCCGTGCCCGAGGAACCTGCCGCGCCCAGCGAGGAAACCGCCACAACCACCTCCCCGACGTCCGGCACCACCCCCACCCCCGTGCCCGAGGCCGACGACGAACTCCATCGCCGCAACGGCGAGCCCCTGAACTTCGTGGTCGGGGTG
>JAEZDV010000383.1 GCA_023417985.1 Actinomycetes bacterium
GAACTCGGCTGCACACTGCAGCAGGTGTTCGGCATGGCGGAGGGCCTCGTCAACTACACCCGCCTCGACGACGACGAGGACACGATCGTCCACACGCAGGGTCGTCCGATCAGCCCGCACGACGAGATCCGGGTGCTCGACGACGCGGGCGAGCCGGTCCCCTTCGGTACGGCCGGCCATCTCCTGACTCGCGGGCCGTACACCATTCGCGGCTATTACAATGCGCCCGAACACAATTCGACGGCATTTACCGACGACGGGTTCTACCGTACCGGTGACATCGTGCGGATCACCGAGCACGGTTACATCGTCGTCGAGGGCCGGGCGAAGGACCAGATCAACCGGGGCGGTGAGAAGATCGCGGCCGAAGAGGTCGAGAACCACCTCATCGCCCATCCCGCCGTGCTCGACGCCGCGGTCGTGTCCATGCCCGACCAGTACCTGGGCGAACGCACCTGCGCGTTCGTCGTCACCGAAGGCGAAGCCCCGAAGGCTCTCGCACTCAAAGCTTTCCTGCGAGAACGGGGACTCGCGGCGTACAAGATTCCCGACAAGGTGCGCTTCGTCGACGTGTTCCCGGTGACCGGTGTCGGCAAGATCAGCCGCAACGAACTCCGCCGGGCGCTGACCGCCACCCTCCAGAACTGACCGCCCACACTTCAGAAAGCGAAGACCGATGGCTCTGCCGAAATCCGTGTCCTATTCCCTGCCCGACGAGCAACCCTCGAACGTGGTGGCGTGGACGGTCGACCCGGATCGCGCCGTACTGCTCGTCCACGACATGCAGGAGTACTTCGTGCGGTCGTTCGACCGGACGGCCGATCCGCTCGCCACCGTGGTTCCGCACATCGACCTGCTGCGCAACACCGCCCACGAGGCCGGCGTTCCGGTGGTCTACACCGCGCAACCCGGTGACCAGGATCCGGCCGATCGTGCGCTGCTGTCCGACTTCTGGGGTCCCGGATTGCCGGAGGACCCGAACGAGACGTCGATCATCGCGGAGCTTGCACCCCACGCCGGTGACACCCTGCTCACCAAATGGCGCTACAGCGCCTTCATCCGCACCGACCTGCTCGAGCGGATGCGCGCGTGGGGCCGCGATCAGCTGATCGTCACCGGGGTCTACGCCCACATCGGGTGCCTCACGACAGCGCTGGACGGGTTCATGAACGACATCCAGGTCTTCTTCGTCTCGGACGGCACCGCCGACTTCTCGCAGCGTGAGCACATCGACGCGCTGAATTACGTCGCGTCGCGGTGCGCGGTGGTGCTGCCCACCGACGAGGTCGTGGGTGCGCTCTCGTCGGTGCGCGCCTGAATCACACCCCGACGGACCGGTCGTCGTGCTCGGAGACCGTGCGCTCGTCGCGCCGGCTCAGTGCCGCATACTTCCCGCCGAGTGCGACGAGCGCGTCGTGGGTTCCCCGCTCGATGATCCGGCCGTGATCGAGGACGACGATCTCGTCGGCGTCGCGCACGGTCGAGAGGCGGTGCGCGATGGTGATGGTCGTGCGACCGGCGCGCGCGTTGTCGAGTGCCTGCTGCACCGCACGTTCGGTGTCGTTGTCGAGCGCGCTGGTCGCTTCGTCGAGCACCAGGATCCGAGGGTCGCGCAGCAGAGTGCGGGCGATCGCGAGTCGCTGCTTCTCGCCGCCGGAGAAGCGGTGACCGCGGGCGCCGACCACGGTGTCGTAGCCGTCGGGCAGCGACATGACGAGGTCGTGGATGTGCGCAGCGCGGGCGGCCTCCTCGATCTCCCGGTCGGTGGCGTCCGGCCGGGCGTAACGCAGGTTCTCCCGGACCGTGGCGTGCAGCAGATATGTCTCCTGCGATACGACGCCGACCAGCGCCGCGACGTCGGCGAGCCGCATGTCGCGCAGGTCGATTCCGTCGATCGTCACCCGTCCCGACGTGGGGTCGTACAGCCGCGCGACGAGTGAGCCGAGTGTTGTTTTGCCCGAACCGGTCTCACCGACGAGCGCGACCCGGGTCCCGGCAGGTACGTCGAGGTCGATCCCGTCGAGCGCAAGGCGGTGCGCACCCTCGTAGCGGAAGCTCAGGTCCTCGAACCGGACCCTGCCGGAGATGCGCTCCGGATCGACGGGGACCGGATCGGCAGGCTCGTCGATGTCGACCGCCAGGTCGAGGTATTCGAAGATGCGGCTGAACAGCGCGAGCGAACTGGTGACGGACACGCCGACGTCCAGCAGGCTCATGAGCGGCCGGAACAGAGCACCCTGCAGTCCTGTGAAAGCGACGAGGGTGCCGATCGTCATGCCTCCGGAGGTCGCAGGAAGCCCGGCGACGAGATAGAGCACCGCGGGGATCGCGGCGAAGACGATGTTCATGGTGGCCATGCGCCACCGGCCCGACAACTGGGCGTGCACCTCGAGGTCGGCGAGATCGGCGGAGGTCCTCGCGAACTTGTCGGACAGCGCGGGTCCGGTGCCGAGGGTCTTGCCGAGCAGCACACCGCTGACGGACAGGCCTTCGTCGATCTGGGTCTGGATGTCGGCGAGGCGGCGTTGCTGGCGGGCGGTGATGGCGCGTCGCATCCGGGCGACGCGGCGGGTGAGCCAGATCGCGGGCGGAAGCACAATGAGCGAGAGCAGGGACAGTCGCCAGCTGAGCACGGCCATGGCGATCGCGGTGCCGACCACGGTCGTGATGTTGGCGGCGAGCGAGGTGGCGGTCGTCGTGACGACGGACTGCATGCCGCCGATGTCGTTCGTCAGCCTCGACTGGATTTCACCACCCCGGGTGCGGGTGAAGAAGCTCAGGGATTGCCGCTGGAGATGGGTGAACACCCGCGTTCGCAGACCGTGCATGATCCGCTGGCCGACCGTGGTGGAAATCCAGGTCTGCACCACGCCGAACAGGGAACTGACGACGGTGACCGCGAGCATGCCGCCCACCGCCCACAGCAGCAGGCTCACGTTCTGGTGCGGAATCGCGTCGTCGATGACTGCCCGGACGAGGAAAGGTGTAGCGAGCGAGACTGCGGACGACGCGACGATGAGCACGACGACGAGTGCGATCTGCCGGCGGTAGGGGGCGAAGAGCGCACCGATGCGGCGCAGGCTGACGGGGGATTCCCGTAGTTGCTCGACGTCTTTGGGGTCGATTTTTCCGCGGCCGACGGAGGGGCGGCCTCGACCTGGTGGGGGATGCATCATGTGCACACCACCTCGATTCATGATTCGAACGTACTTACTGAGGTTGCCTCATTAGGAGGTAACTGTCAAGTGAGGTATGATCCGGTCATGTCCGATTCTCCCGTGGTGTTGCGCGATCTGCTCATGGGCGCGACGCGCACTCTCCGGCGCCGCTGGCACGACCTCCTGCAACCCTGGGAGCTGTCCCCCCACGAGCACCGCGCCCTCCGGGTCATCGGCGAGAGCGACGCTCCCATCCGCCTGGGCGTCGTCGCGAAGGCCCTGCGCATCGCTCCGCGCTCGGCCACCGAAGTCGTCGACCGGCTCGAATCTCGCGGTCTCACCGAACGCCTCGCCGATCCCGCCGACCGCCGGGCGGTGTGCGTGCAGCTCACCGACCAGGGTCGCACCGTTCTCGGCGAACTCGATGCGGCACGCGACACCGACGCCGCGGAGGTGTTCTCCCGGCTCGACGCATCCGAGCGCGCCGACCTCGCGCGGCTGCTGCGCAAACTGGTGGACGACGCACCCCGCTGAGATCTCACGTTCTCCGCCTCCGGCACGTCTACTCGACAAGACCGAAGGAGGCCGCATGACGCACCGCACCTCGAGCCTGGCCACCCGCATCGGCGCTCTGCCCTGGGCGCAGTTCACCGACGACCTCGACAACTACGGTTGCGCAGCCACCGGCCGTCTACTCGAACCGTCCGAGCGCACCGAAATCCTGTCCATGTGGGACGACGAGACCCTGTTCCGCACCACAGTCGACATGGCCCGCCACCGATACGGCCACGGTACCTACAAGTACTTCGATGCACCCGTCCCCGATATGGTGACCCAGCTCCGCGAAACCCTCTACCGGCACCTGCTGGCACCCGCACGCAACTGGGCCGAGCGGCTGGGCGATCCCGCGCCCTGGCCCGACGACTTCGGTGAGTGGCTGGATATGTGCCACGCAGCCGGCCAGCACAAGCCGGCGCCGCTGATGCTGCGGTACGTCGGCGGCGACTGGAACGCGCTGCACCGCGATCTGTACGGCGACCTAGCGTTTCCGTTGCAGGTGGTGATCGGGCTCGACAGTCCCGGCGTCGACTACACCGGAGGTGAGTTCCTGCTCCTCGAACAACGACCCCGAGCCCAGTCCCGCGGCACCGCCAACGTCATCGAGCAAGGACACGGACTGATCTTCACCACCCGCGACCGCCCGACGCGCGGTGCCCGGAGATGGACGCGGTCGCCGGTGCGGCACGGCGTGAGCACCGTGCGGTCCGGGTTGCGACGCACGCTCGGGTTGGTACTGCACGACGCCGCGTGAGCGCGGGCGAGATCCCCGTCCTACACATGCCCGGTCCCGCGACTCAGACCGGGTCTGTCAGATCACCGTCTCGGACCGGCGTTCGAGCAGGACGGTGTCGTGCCATACGCCGGCGAGCTTGCCGATGCGTTCGCGGATACCCACTGTGCGAAATCCCACCGAGTTGTGCAGGGCGAGACTGGTGCGGTTCTCCGGGAAGATCACGGTCTGCAGCGTCCACAACCCCGCCTCGTCGGCGGCCTCGACCTGGGTGCGCAGCAGCGCCTTGCCGACCCCGCGCCCGCGCATCCCGGCGCCGATGTAGATCGAGTTCTCCGCCACCCCGACATAGCATTCGCGGCTCGATACCGGACTCAACGCCGCCCAGCCGACGACGTACCCGTCGATCTCGGCGACCCACCGGTGGTCGGGCAACCACACCTTGTCGAGCACCTCGCGGGCGGGAACCTCGGTGGTGAAGGTCGCGGTTCCGGTGGCGATCCCCTCACCGTAGATTCGCCGCACCGCGTCCCAGTCTCGATCCTCGAGCGGGCGCACCGTCACGTCGGAAGAGTGGTCCTCGATGCGGCGACCCGTGAGGACGCCCCTCTCCGAAGTCTCGGTGTCCACCCCTACGCCGCGAGCAACCGTGAGCGGCAAACCGTGCGATGTCATGACTCCACTGTATTGATCTGCTGGTCGGTATTGATCTGCTGGTCGGTCGCAGTCGACCGAGCCGACTCGGTCCTGCGAATATCTTCTGAGCACCACGGGTTGTCCCGTCAGCGCGCAGCGCTCAGGATTCGAAGAACCGCCGCGGATTGTCGACCAGCATCGTGGTGATCTGCTCGTCGCTGACGCCCCGCTCGCGGAGAACGGGCAGCACGTCGTCGCTGATGTGGTTGTAGTTCCAGTTCGGCACCGCGAGTTCCTTCACGTCGTGCGGGAACCAGTCGATGAAGCACGAGGCGTCGTGCGCGAGCACCATCCGGTCCGCATATCCGAGTTCCGCCAGCGCGGCCACGGTGGCGATGCGTTCTTCGAACGGCAGGAGCAGGTCGAGGCCGAAACGGTCCATCCCGAGGATCGACCCGGCGTCGGCGATCTTCCGGAGGTAATCGAGGTCGGTGGAGTCTCCGCTGTGCCCGATAACGACCTTGGTGAGGTCGACGCCTTCCTCGGCGAGGACTTTCTGTGCGACCAGACCGGACTCGGAGTGCGGATTGGTGTGCACAGTGATCGGCACCCCGGTTTCGACGTGCGCCCGGCCCACCGCACGCATCACCCGTTCAACCCCGGGAGTGAGACCCTGCGCCTCGATCGCGCACTTGAGCATCGCTGCCTTCACACCGGTGTCGGCAATGCCTTCCCGGATGTCGCGGACGAACAACTCCGTGAGCGGTTCGGGTGCGTCGAACAGCAATCCGGGCCCGACGTAGTGGAATTGGAACGGGAGTTCGTTGTACGTGTACAGCCCGGTCGCCACGAGGATGTTGATGTCGGTGTGCTCGGCGATGCGCCGAATCCGGGGTATGTACCGTCCGAGCCCGATCACCGTGGGATCGACGATCGTGTCGATACCGCGCTCGGACAATGCACGCAGTTTCGCGATGGCATCGTCGACGCGCAGTTCCTCGTCCCATCTCGTCGGAAAGCCGGGATAGTTCTCGCGGAGTTCCTCACCGAGCACGAACACGTGCTCGTGCATGAGGACGCGGCCGAGATCACCTGTGTCGATGGGCCCGAGGACGGTGTCGACAGAAGCCATGGCGCAGACGGTATGCCACCACGAGCGGGAACGAACCGTGTTTCCGTGGAGCGGGTTTCCCGGATTGCCCGCCGGCTCAGCCCCGCAGTATCTGCTGGTACCGGCGCATGCCGCTGAGCCACCGGTCGTAGTCGGCGCCCTTGTGCCGGTACATCTCGAGGACTTCGGGATGGGGAAGGATCAGGAAGTGCTCTTCCTCGAGCGCACGGAGCACGGTCTCGGCGACATCGTCCGGTTCGAGCACGGCGCCGGCCGCGGTGACCGCACGGGTGGCGAGCGCGCCGAGTTCGGAGTCGGACTTCTCTCCTGCGTGCAACAGCGGAGTGTTGACACCCATCGGGCACAGGCACGACACCCGCACACCCCGATCGCCGTACGTCACCGACAGCCACTCGGCGAACCCGACCGCCGCGTGCTTGGTCACCGAGTACGCCGCCGACCCGATCTGGGTGAGCAGGCCGGCAGCCGACGCGGTGCTCACGAAGTAGCCTTCGCCCCGCTCCACCCATCCGGGCACGAGGAGATTCGCCGCGCGGATATGGGCGCGAAGGTTGACGTCGATGACCTGATCCCAGGCGGACTCGTCGATGTCCAGCCCGGGCGGGCCGGTGATGCCCGCATTCGCGAAGTACAGGTCGACAGGTCCGAACTCTGCTTCCGCACGCTCGACGAGACCCCGGATCTCGGCGGTGTCGGAGACGTCGGCTCCCACCGCGATCGCCGTAGTGCCACCGATCTCGTCCACAACGGCCCGGGCGGAGTCCCCGTCGATGTCGGCCACGACCACTCGGGCACCTTCTGCCACGAGTCGGGCGGCGAGAGCGCCACCGATGCCGCCGCCCCCACCCGTCACGATGGCTACCTTGCCGTCAACCTTCACCGGAACCCCCTCGGTCGTGATGTACGCGGCACCGCACCGGCGCACGCTGCTCCGGACTATAGGGCGAGCGCGGGATCACGCGGGGGCGAGTCGTCGTGCGGGCGCGGGCTTGGCATCCTGGTAGACGGACGCACTGCCCCGATCCGCCGAGAGTGAATCCTGCCCGTGAACGAATTGTTCTCGATCCACCGCCCGCGCCGCGAGGTCGCACCGGGCGCGGTGCACGTGCCCGGCTGGCTGAGCATCGACCGGCAACGAGAACTGGTGGAACTCTGCCGCGCATGGGCACGGGAGCCGGCACCCATGCGACACACCGTATTACCGGGCGGTGGGCAGATGTCGGTGCGCACCGTGTGTCTCGGCTGGCACTGGTCCCCCTACCGCTACGGCCGCACGGCCGTGGACGTCGACGATGCGCCGGTCGCGCCCGTCCCCGACCTGCTGGTCGATCTCGGCCGACGCGCGGTCTCCGAGGCATACGAGGACGCGGAAGCAGGAGCCGGTTACACGCCGGACGCCGCACTGATCAACTTCTACGACCACGACGCGCGCATGGGAATGCACCAGGACAAGGACGAGCGGGTCGCAGCGCCGATCGTGTCGCTCAGCATCGGCGACGCCTGCACGTTCCGCTTCGGCAACTGCGAGTCGCGGGGGCGCCCCTACACCGATGTCCGCCTCGAATCCGGCGACCTGTTCGTGTTCGGTGGACCCTCGCGATTCGCGTTCCACGGCGTGCCCGTCGTCTTCCCCGGCACCGGCAGCGCCGAGGTCGGGATGACCCACGGCCGGCTGAACATCACACTCCGTGCGACGGGCCTGGAGTGACGCCGGAGCGGTCGGATCGACCCCCTGCGACTTCGGTATTGTCGGTCTTATGAGCGTCGATACTCCGGCAGCGCAATCCTCCTCCGGCGACGATCCTCTGGCACTCGATCGGCAGGTGTGCTTCGCGCTCGCCGTCGCCAACCGCGCCGTGCTCGCGGTCTACCGGCCGATTCTGGACCGGCTCGGTCTCACGCACCCGCAGTACCTGGTGATGCTCGCTCTCTGGGAACGCGCACCGATGACGGTGAAGGACATCGGGAGCGTGCTGCAACTCGACTCCCCCACCCTGTCACCGCTGCTCAAGCGGCTCGAAGCACTCGGCTTCCTCACCCGGCAACGCAGCACGGTCGACGAGCGGCAACTCGTCGTCGACCTCACCGACAAGGGCCGCTACCTGCGCCGCGACGCGGAGGCCGTGCCCGGCGAGGTGGTCGAATCCCTCGGCGTCGACATTGCCGAACTCGAGGCGCTCCACACCGCGCTCGTCCGCGTCAACGCAGCAGCACTGAAGGCCGGGACCCAGCACCGTTAGGCACCGGCTCCCGGCATCCGGAGGCGCGAACTCAGTGGTGCGAGATCAGCGGTACCGACGCTTCGCTCGTGTACACGAGGAACGTGAACGTCTCCTGGAAGTACAGCTCGACGTTCTCGCTGTCGTGCGAGAGGTAGCCGATCGACAGATCCTGCCCGACCTGCAGGTCGTAGTCGCCGCCGCGGGTCGTGAGCACGAAGGCTCCGTCGATCGCGGGGGCCCAGATGATGTCGCCGTCGATGAGCCGCTTGATCTGCTCCCGGATCGGATAACCGTGGTCGGAGGTTTCGCTGACCTTGGTGAACTCGTCGGCGCTGAGCAGCACGTGGTACGGCCCGCCGACACCGGCGAGACGCAGTTCGGAGAGCGCCTGGCTGATCGTCTCCGGAATGTCGCGCGGATCGTCGGGGAGTTGCAACGCGGTGTTGGACGACGAGGCACGGATACCTTCGATGCCGGCGGCGGCGTAACCCTCGAAGATCGCCCGGTCTTCCGCGAACGCGATCTGCCGTGCAGCTTCCTTCACCGCATCGAGATCGACGTCGTTGGCACCGCGCTCGACGTTGTCGAGTTCTTCGCGGGAGAGCGTGAACGGCACACGGAGTTCGACGAGAGGCGCCACCCGATGCTGACGGGCGCGAACCCCGGCCGCGGGTGAATCGACCTGGCGCAGCCGGCCGAGACCGACCGCGGCGAAGTCGGTTCCGTGTGGACCCGAGAAGTCGACGACGAGGCGGCCCGCGACATGCCGCTTGAATGTGCGCGTCGCTTCCTCCTCGATCTCGGCCCACGCCACGTCGGTGATCGGAGCGAGGTCGCGATAGAGATTGTTCACAGCGTTGAACTCCTTCTGAGAGCACCGATTCCGAGTGATCCGTCCGCGGTGGGCGGCGTCGATTCACCGGTGTCGGCCGGTGCGGGTGCGTCCGCCGGTGCGGGCGGAAGATCGTCGAGCATCTCCGCGGAGGGGCAGAAGAAGAGCGAGCCCGTGACTGCCGTGGAGAAATCGAGGATGCGATCGTAGTTTCCGGGCGGATTGCCCAGGAACATGTTGCGCAGCATCTCCTCGGTCACGTCCGGCGTCGCGGCGTAACCGATGAAGTACGTGCCGAACTCGTCGGCGCCGAGACTGCCGAAAGGCATGTTCGCGCGCACGATCTGGCGTTCCTCGCCGTCCTCGTCCTCGATGGAGGTGAGCGCGACGTGCGAGTTCGCCGGCTTCGTGGCGTCGTCGAGTTCGATGTCGTCGAGCTTCGTCCGGCCGATCGCACGTTCCTGCTCTTCGACGCTGATGCTGTTCCAGGTCGAGAGGTCGTGGAGATACTTCTGCACGATCACGTAGCTGCCGCCCCTGAAGTCGGGGTCCTCGTCACCGACGAGCGCGGCGGCAACCGCTTCCTCGTCCTCGGGATTCTCGGTACCGTCCACGAAGCCGAGAAGGTCGCGACGTTCGAAGTAGCGGAAGCCGTGGGTTTCGTCGACGACCGTCGCTGCGCCGCGCAGCCGGTCGTTGATCTTCGCCGCGAGTTCGAAACACAGATCCATCGACGACGCGCGCAGGTGGAACAGCAGGTCCCCAGGAGTGGACGGCGCGCGATGCCGGCCGCCGTCGAGCGGGACGAAGGGGTGCAGTTCGGCGGGACGCGGACCGCCGAACAGTCGGTCCCACATCGCCGAACCGATGCCTGTCACGACCGACAGGCCACCGTCCGGGATCCGGAAACCGACGGACCGCCGCAGACCGGACAAATCTTCGAGGAGGCTCCGCACCTCGTCTTCTCGTCCTTCGTCGATCGTGAGGACGAGAAAGATCGCCGCTTCGGTGAGCGGAGTGAGGATCGGTTGGGAACGCGCCACGGTGTCACCGTAGTTCACTCGAAGACCCAGGGCGCCACTACGTCCCGAATGTGCTCACGGCAGCATCCACGACAGGACGGCAGTGGTCTGCAGCCAGACGAGCACGGCCAGCACGACGACCATCGCGACGCTGATCGGCGCCAGCCGCCGCAGCAGCACCCGGTCTCGGCCAGACAACCCCTGCACCGACGAGACCAGTGCCAAATTCTGCAACGCGATCGGGGTGCCGGCGGTGCCGCCGGCCATGTTGCCTGCCACCAGCACGGTCGGGTCGAGGCCCGCCTGCTCGGCGGCGGAGACCTGGAGACTTCCGAACATGGCGTTCGACGCGGTGTTGGATCCGGTCACCAGGACACCCAGCCAGCCGAGGAGCGGGGACAGCAGTGCGAACGCGGCACCGGCCCCCGCGAGGAACTGGCCGATGGTGGTGGTCTGGCCCGACAGGTTCATCACGTAGGCGAGCGCCAGGACGGCGGTGACGGTGGCGAACGACCAGCGCAATTGCACGACCGCAGCGACGAGGCATCGCAGTGCATCGCCCGAGGCGACACCCAGCACTACCACCGAGAGCAACGCGGCGACGAACACCAGCGAGCCCGGTGCGGTGAGCAGATTGAGGGTGAAGGTCTCCGCCGTCGGGACACTGCCGTCGGCGCCGGTCACGTCCAGGCCCGGCCAGGTGAACGCGAACGTGGCGTTGGCGAGGAACGATTCGACCGGGCCCAGGCGGCTGACGAGGAACACGAGCACGATCAGCGCGTAGGGCGCGAACGCCTCGACGGTCCGGCGGCGGGTGTCGTGGATACGCGGTTCCCCACGAGCGGGCGTTGCGTCCGGGCCCGGGCGCCACACCTTCAGCACGACCAGCAGCGCGGCGAGACCTGCCGCCGCACCTGCGATATTGCTCAACCCCACGGTCAGGTAGCTCGCGCAGAGGAACTGCGCGAAGGCGAAGGCGACCCCGACCACGAGCGCGACCGGCCACGTCTCGCGCACCCCGCGACGCCCACCCACCACGGCGACGATCACCAGCGGCACGAACACCGCCAGCAGGCACACCTGCCGGGCGACGACCGGCCCGATCTCGTCGACCGGAATCTCCGAGACTCGCGACATCGTCAGGATCGGTGTGCCCATCACCCCGAGCGGAGTCACCACCGAGTTCGCGAGGAGCGACGCCGCCGCCGCGCGGATCGGGGGCAGTCCGGCACCTATCAGCACGACTGTCGCGACGACGATCGGTGTTCCGAACCCGGCGACCGCTTCGAGCAGCGCACCGAACAGGAATGCGATGACGATCGTGAGGATGCGGTGGTCGGGTGAGATCCGGGCGAATGCGCGCGTGAGCACGTCGAAGTGACCGGACTCGACGGTCAGCCGGTACACCCACACCGCGTTGAGCACCGTCCACATGATCGGGAACAGGCCGAAGACCGCGCCCTCGAGGCCCGCGCTCACTGCCGACCCGACGGGCATGCCGTACCCGGCCGTCGCGACGACGAGCGCGACCAGCACCGCCACCGCCGCCGCAGCGTGGGACTTGAGCCGGAACACCGCGAGGAGCACGAGCATCGTCAACAGCGGGAGCCCCGCGACGAGCGCCGACCACGCGAGTGAGCCGCCGATCGGAGCGATCGGCTGAATGTACGAACCTGTCACCGCAGCATCATGCCCGGAAGTTCTCCACTGCGGTACGAAGGGTGCCGGCTGTGCCGTCGAGAACCGTGCGGTTCGGGGTCTGTGCGCGCGCCCGGATGCCGAAACCGTCACCGGCCGTCCGGGGCACGAGATGCAGATGCACGTGGAACACCTCCTGACCGGCGGCGACGCCGTCGGCCAGGAAGAGGTTCACACCGTCGACCGGGAGTTCACTCTCCCGGAGAGCGCTGGCGATGCGTTGCCCGGCGGCGAACACCTTCGCGCCGTCGTCGGGGTCGAGTTGCGCCAGACCCGCCGCGTGGCGCTTCGGCACCACGAGCAGGTGCCCGGGTGTGAACGGCCGGATGTCCATGAACGCGAGAACATCCGGTTCGTCGAGCACGATGCTCGCTTCGGCACGACCCTCGACGATGGCACAGAAGATGCACTCGCTCACCGGCCCGGTGCCTCCACGGCAACCGGTTCGCGTGCCGCGTCGAGGAGGCGCAGCAGTTCGGCCTGTACCGTCGGCCGGTCTCCCACCGGATCCTCACTGTGCGCCAGATAGAGCATTGCTTCCTCGACGGCCGCCACGAGCAGGTGGGCGAGCACGGAGGTTCGCGTGGACAGCGACCGGTGCGTATCGGGGTCCAGCGTGACGAGCATCCGCTCGATGATTCGAAGCGTCGAATGACGATGCGCCTCACGGACTTCGGCCCATCCGAGGACGGCAGGTGCCTCGATGAGCAGCAACCGGCGCTTGGGCTGGTCGTTGACCACGTCGAGAGACGCCAGCACCGCCGCGGTGAAACGCGCCCACGGATCGTCGATGGCATCGCCGGGTTTCAGAGTCTCCTCCGCCTCGAGCTGCACACGTTCGACGACGCCTCGGAACAGATCCCGCTTGTTCGCGAAGTGGTGATAGAGCGCCCCGCGGGTCACCCCCGCGACCGCCACGATGTCCTCCGTAGCCGCGGCGGCGTACCCGTCCCGTAGAAACACTTCGAGTGCGGCGTCCAGCAACGCACTCCGTGTCCGGGTCGCGTTTCTCACCCTTCCAGGGCTCGCTTTCTCGAGCACTGTTTCCTCCCCTGTGTTGTGCAGCTATCCCCTCGGGCTCCCCCGTAGCCGCCCTTACTTACTAGAGAATCGGCGCCGGCGAGTACCGGACGGCGTCCGGGTAGCGGTCCGCCAGCTCCTGTACCGCCGCGATCACCGCCTTCACCTGCGCGTCGGCCGCACCGACGAACGCCGACCGGTCGGCGAGCGCTTCGTCGAGCGCCGCACGGTCGAGCGGCAGTCGCTCGTCCGCGGCGAGCCGATCGAGCAGGTCGGGTTCGCGGCCCTGCTCGCGCATCGCGAGAGCCACCGACACCGCGTGCTCCTTGATGGCTTCGTGTGCCGTCTCCCGTCCGACGCCGGCCCGCACGGCCGCCATGAGCACCTTCGTGGTCGCCAGGAACGGCAGGTACCGGACGAGTTCCTTCTCGATCACCGCCGGGTACGCACCGAACTCCTCGAGGACCGTCAGGAACGTCTCGATCTGGCCGTCGATCGCGAAGAATGCGTCGGGCAGCGCGACACGCCGCACGACGGAGCAGAACACGTCGCCTTCGTTCCACTGCGCACCGGCGAGTTCGGCGGCCATCGACGCGTAACCGCGCAGCACCACCTGCAGGCCGTTGACCCGCTCGCACGACCGGGTGTTCATCTTGTGCGGCATCGCGGACGACCCGACCTGCCCGGGCTGGAAACCTTCGGTGACCAGTTCGTGCCCGGCCATGAGGCGGATGGTGTGTGCGAAGGACGAGGGCGCGGCACCGACCTGCACGAGAGCCGACAGCACGTCGTGGTCCAGCGAGCGCGGGTACACCTGCCCGACGCTGGTGAACACATGTGAGAAGCCGAGGTGCTGGGCGATCTTCTCCTCGAGCTGCGCAAGCTTGCCGGCGTCTCCGCCGAGCAGGTCGAGCATGTCCTGCGCAGTGCCCATCGGCCCCTTGATACCGCGCAGCGGGTACCGATCGACCAGTTCACGAAGACGCTGCAACGCCAGGAGCAGTTCGTCGGCAGCCGAGGCGAAACGCTTGCCGAGCGTCGTCGCCTGCGCGGCCACGTTGTGCGAGCGGCCCGCCATCACGTACGACGAGTACTCCGCGGCGCGTTCCGCGAGTCGCGCGGCGACCGCGACACCGTGCGAGTGCACGTGCTCGAGCGACCGCAGGATCTGCAGCTGTTCGACGTTCTCGGTGAGGTCACGGCTGGTCATGCCCTTGTGGACGTGTTCGTGGCCGGCGAGGGCGTTGAACTCCTCGATGCGTGCCTTGACGTCGTGGCGTGTGACGCGCTCGCGGTCGGCGATGGACGCCAGGTCGACCTGGTCGACGACCCGCTCGTAATCGTCGATCGCCTCCGCCGGCACGTCGATCCCGAGTTCCGCCTGCGCCCGCAACACCGCGATCCACAGCTGCCGTTCGAGCACGATCTTGTGCTCCGGCGACCACAGTTCCCTCAGTTCGGGACTGGCGTAGCGGGTGGCGAGGACGTTCGGGATGTGGCTCACGAGTGGCCAGTTTACGTTCCGTGTCCGGACTCATGGTTCGGCAGGCGGCGCGACGCTGTGCATGACGTCGACCAGAATCGCCCGCGCCGCGGCACGCGGGTCCGGATCGACGTCGACGAGACCGCACAACACCGCCCCGTCGACCACCACCACGAGCCGGTGCAACTGCGGTATCCGGACCTCTCGGCCGCACCGCTCGAGCAGGTCCGTCAGCAGGTCGTCTATCTGTTCCCTGATGGTCACCTGGGCTTCGCGCAGTTCCGGATGCCGCACGGTGGCGACGCACCCTTCGTGGCGGGCGACGAGCCGGTCGCGGTCGTCGCCGGACTCCGCGTCCCCCACGAGCATGTCGAGGACCAGTTCGGCGGTCGTCTCCGGGCTGCGCGGACTCGCGGGAACGTCTTCGACGCGAGCACGCATGATCTCGACATCCCGGGCACCGTTGTGCTGCATGGCGCACAGCACGAGGTGCTCGAGGGAATCGAAGTAGTAGGTGGTGGAGGCGAGTGGCAGCCCGGCGCGCACGGCGACCGCGCGGTGTCGCACCGCATCGATGCCGCCCTCGAGAATCAGCTCCGCCGCAGCTTCGACGAGCGCCTGCCGGCGCCGCTCGCCTTTCGGTGTGGCCGCGGAAGTCACAGTCACATCGTGACAGCACCAGCCCGCTCACCAGGGGAAAACGCCAGTTGATACCACCCGGTACGATTGCGCCCCAGTCGTCGGTTCGAGGGCCGGACTCGGCGGCCCGCCCCGTGTATTTCACGAACGATCGGAGCCGTACCGCGATGAGACGTCGCCGCTTGCTTCAAGCATCCGCTCTCGGAGCGGCAGCCGCCGCCGTCGGGCTGCCGGCCGGACCTCTGCGGGTCGCGTCGGCGTTGCCCGTCGGCCTCGACACGTACCGGGAGACCCTTCCGGAACTCTTCACGCCTTCGCCGGTGCCTCCGCAGCACTCGGAGGTGATCGTCGTCGGTTCGGGCTTCGGGGCGAGTGTCGCCGCGCTCCGCTTGGCGGAAGCCGGAATCCGGATCACGGTGCTCGAGCGCGGTATGCGCTGGCCCCGCGACCCGTGGCGCGAGATCTTCACCTCCGACCTGCTGGCCGACGGCCGCGGTTACTACCACCGCACGCACTTCACCGGCCCGACCGGAATCCCGGTGCAGTGCGACGACTTCGCCGGTGTCCTCGACGTCGTCGACTACCCCGACATGTCGGTGTGGCGCGGCGCAGCCGTCGGCGGCGGGTCGGTCGTGTTCAGCGGCGTGATGATCGCGCCCGAGCAACGCTTCTTCGAGCGGGTCTTCGGCGACCGGCTGAGCTACGACGAGATGGCCGCGACGTGGTATCCGAAGGTCCGGTCGATGCTGCGTCTCGACCCGATGCCCGACGACATCTATCACTCCCCCGAGTTCACCCATTCCCGTCGCTGGGACGACGACGCGCGTGCCGCGGGCTATTCACCGCACCGCATCGACGGCGTCTGGGACTGGGATGTGGTCCGGGCGGAACTGGCGGGCGCGGTGCGGCGCTCGGCCGTCGCCGGGGAGAGCAACCTCGGCAATTCCAACGGCGCGAAGTTCGACCTGACCCAGAACTACATTCCCGCAGCGGAGGCGACCGGCCGCGCGCTGGTGTGTCACGGACACCGGGTGCTCGCGGTCGGCCAGGAAGCCGACGGCCGGTACCGGGTCGAGGTGCAGGCCGTCGATCCGGCCGGCGCGATCCTGAACACGACGACCCTCACATGCGACCGCCTCGTGCTCGGAGCCGGATCGATCGGCACGACCGAACTGCTCGTCGAGGCGCGTCACACCGGGTCGCTGCCGCGGCTGAACGAGCACGTGGGCCGGGGCTGGGGCACGAACGGCGACGCCGTGCTCGTACGATCTCTCGCCCTCACCGACGGGTTCGGCGGGGATCAGGGTGCGCCGTCCGCGTCGCGGATCGTCGACGAGTCGGGCATGCCGCTGAGCCTCGAGAACTGGTTCGTCGCGGGCACGGCGAAGGACGTGGGGATGCTTGCGTCGCTCGGGATGACGCTGGACCCGACACGTGGCGAAATGGTCTACGACCCCGCCTCCGGGCGCACGGTCTTGGATTGGCCCGCCGGTGGTGAACTCGCGAGCGTCGAGGCTCTGCGTGCGGTCCACAACGCGATGGCCGCTGCGGGCGGCACCGTCGTGGGCGCCCCGCCGATGGCGGAGGACGTCAACGCGTCGTTCACGGCACATCCGCTCGGCGGGGCGGTGCTCGGCGACGCGACCGACGGCTACGGGCGCGTACACGGGCACCCGGGGCTGTACGTCGTGGACGGTGCGCTGATCCCCGGCAGTACCGGCACGGTGAATCCGTCGCTGACGATCACCGCGCTCGCCGAACGCAACCTTGCGCGGATCGTCGCGGACGGTCGCTGAGCCTCGGCAGTCGCTGAGTCTCGGCGGCCGTCAGGTCGCTGCCGGCAGGTCACCGCTCCGCGCTCAGGCCGGTGGCAGCCACCCTGCGAGCCTGTCGAGCGCGGCGGTGACGTCGGCGGTCGCCCCCGCGAACGACAGTCGCACGGTCCGGTCGCCGCGCGCGGTGTCGAAATCGACGCCGGGCGCGAGCGCGAGACCGGTGTCGTGCAGCAGCCGCGCACACCACGCCGTGGACGTCTCCCCGGAGCGCAGCAGGTGCTCGATGTCGGCGTAGACGTAGAACGCTCCGTCCGCGGGCGCGAGGTCGGTGATGCCGAGGTCGGGCAGCCCGGTGAGCAGCAACTCGCGATTCACGGCATAGCGCGACACGTGGGCGTCGAGTTCGGTGCGCGCTTCGGTACCGAACGCCTCGATCGCGGCGAACTGCGCGATCGACGGCGGACACACCGTCATGTTCGACCCGAGCCGCTGCAATGCGGGACGCAGGGATTCGGGTACCAGCATCCAGCCGAGACGCCATCCCGTCATGGAGAAGTACTTCGACACCGAGCCGACCACGACGGAATCGCGCGAGGTCGCCCAGGCCGTCGACGTCGCGGGCGAGCCGGGCGTGCCGAATTCGATGCCGTGGTAGATCTCGTCGGAGACGAGCAGGGCGTCGTGCTCGTCGCACCAGCGTACGAGCGCCGCGAGTTCCGCGGGTTCGATCATGGTCCCGGTCGGGTTCGCGGGACTCGCGACGATCAGGCCCGCGGGCGGAGCGTCGAGTTCCTCGAGCATCGCGACCGTCGGCTGGTACCGCGTCTCCGGCCCGCAGTCGAGTTCGACGACGTTGCACCCGAGAGCGGAGAGGGTGTTGCGATAGGCGGGATAGCCGGGCCGCGCGACGACCACGGTGTCGCCCGGGTCGAACGCCGCGAGAAACAGGAGCGTGAACGCCCCCGACGACCCGGTGGTGACGACGACGTCGTCCGCGTCGACATCGATTCCGTAGCGGTCGCGGTGGTAACCGGCAATTTCTTCGCGCAGCGGCAGGATACCGAAGGTCTCGGTGTAGCCGAGCAGTTCCTCGTCGATGGCCAGGCCCGCCGCGCGGAGCACGGGGGCGGGCGCCGGTGTCGACGGCTGGCCTGCCGCCAGGCTCAGGACGTCACCGTGGGAGCGTTGCCGTTCGGCAGCCGCCTTCCACACGTCCATGACGTGGAACGTCTCGATTCCGGAACGTCGCGATTCGGTGCGCACGTGATCGACGGTAGTACTGCGCAGCGAGCCGCTAGAGACCGGCCCGTTGACCGTGCGCGAGCGCCGACCACGCGTGAGGCACTTCGTCCAGCACGGCGAGCGGTGCCTGCCCGGTTTGCCCGCTGCTGTTCTCGGCGGCGTCGACGGCGAGGGGCGCGGGCGGACCAGCAGGGACGACGGGCAGCAGCAGGTGCGAGTCGAAGTCGCCACCGGCGTGCACGATGTGGAAACCCCGGTTGACAGTGCGGTCGTGACCGACCGCGGGATTGCCATCCAGGTCGTGACCGGAGACGACGAGGACGAGGGTCGAGCCCGCCTCGAAGAACGTGCTGTGCGGCATGATCTCGATGTCGACGGGAACCAGTTGGCCGGGCAGTAGCGGCCAGTACTTCGTGAGGTCGAGGACGGGCCGGTAGGCGGTCGACGCTTCGGTGTCCAGGGCGCGATGCGACACGCGAATCCAGCCGTGCGCCACGAAGCCTTCCTCGTATCCGCCGTGCCCTTCGAACCACACGTCCCGGCCACTCGCGTCGAGTTTCTTGAGGCCGACGAACAGGTCCATGTCGTTGGCATCCTTGGCCTGGACCCACAAGCGCAGGGCAGCGTGCCCGGTGACCTCGGTGTCTTCCGTGAACATGGTGGTGAAGGTCAGCTCGTCGCCTGCGACGGGGAACGTGCGCCGCGACTGCGCTTCGTCGGGCAGGGTCTTCTCCAGGGTGCCGGTGCCGTGGTCCAGATAGAGGGGTACGTAGCGGGTGCCGGGGACGGGCCAGTCCTGTTCGAACCGTTCCGAGTAGGTGCGCAGGTCGTGCCTGGTCTCCAGGCGCACGCGCGGCAGGAGGTCGAAGCCGTTGGCCTCGTCCTTGAGGAACCGGTCGAAGAACCGTCGCTGAACCTCGAGGACCTCGGCGCCGTAGTAGGTCTGCCACATCTTGCGGCCGTGGGTGTAGAGCCACTTGTACGACGATCCCAGCCGGGTGTATCCCTCGACCGACCCGCGGTTGCGGGGCCCCTGGTCCGACCACGACACCCCGACGAGGGCCGGTACGGTCACGCCTTCCAGGTCGGGCGGCGGGGGTGCGACGTGCCGGAATCGGTCGGGAAACCGACGCAGCAGCCACGGGGTGAGGCGTCGCAGCGATGTGGATGCCGGGCGGGCACCGCTGTGCATCGCGCGGTACCAGAATTCGCTGTAGCGGGTCTCGGGGATTCCGCCGTGGGTGAGCGTGTCGCGGCAGGGGTCGGTGATGCCCTCCCACGGGGCGATCGCCGCGAGGTGCGGCGGGCGGAGCGCGGCGGTGTACCACTGCAGTGTGGCCAGGTACGACGCCCCGGCGAGGCCGACCCTGCCGGTACACCACGTCTGTTCCGCGGCCCACTCGATCACCGCCGCCGCGTCCACCGCAGCGCGGCTGAGCAGCAACCTCGGGCGACCGTCGCTGGCGAAACAACCACGCATGTCTGCAACGACGACGGCGTATCCGCGAGGGACCCAGTAGCCGGGATCCGGGGCTTCGAACGAGGTGGCCTCACTCAGCTCGATGTCGCCGACGAACGCGCCCGATGCTGCGAGCGCCGCGAAGTCGACGGGGTAGTCGTCGATGCCGACGCCCTTGCCGTACGGCGTGACGGCGACGAGCGCGGGCAGTTGCTCGTCGGGCGCATGACGCGGCCGGTAGACGTCGGCACGCAGGATCGTGCCGTCGCCCGTGCGGATGGGAAGATCACGCTCGACGACGATGTCGTCGGGCAGCGGATACCCCACGACATTGTGGTGCCGTAGCGGTGTCGGATCCTGCGTGAGTGCTCGTTGCCACGAAACCATGCTTCACCCCTGGCACGTCAGAAGATGCACAGAGTGTGCAACATGCACCTGGTCGGTGCAAGGCTTTCGAGGCCCACTCCCTGCGCTTACAGCGTGATCCGGCCTTCCACTGCGGCGAGCCCGATGTCGCGGCGGAAGTGACCGCCGGGCAGCTTGATGCCCTCGAGTGTGGCGTATGCGTCGGCACGCGCGGCGGCCAGATCGTCGCCCACACCGACCACGCTGAGGACGCGGCCACCTGCCGAGAGCAGCTCACCGTTCGGCCCCCGCTTCGTGCCGGCGTGCAGCACATTGTCACCGTCTGCACCGGCGATCACATCCCCGGTGCGCGGGGTGGACGGGTAGTACTCGGCAGCGAGCACGACCGTCACCGCGGCGCCGTCACGCCACTGCAACGGGGGAAGAGTGTCGAGCGTCCCGGTGGCGACCGCGTCGAGCACGGTGCCGAGCGGCGACTCGAGCAGGGCGAGCACGGCCTGCGTTTCGGGATCCCCGAAGCGGCAGTTGAATTCGACGACGGCCGGACCGTCCGCGCCCATTGCAAGGCCCGCATACAGCAGGCCGGAGAATCCGCAGCCGCGGCGGACGAGTTCTGCGGCGACCGGTTCGACGACGTCACGGACGATGCGCTCTACGCTGCCCTCGGGCAACCACGGGAGCGGCGTGTAGGCACCCATTCCCCCGGTGTTCGGGCCGGTGTCGCCGTCACCCACTCGCTTGTGATCCTGGGCAGGAAGAAGCGGCACCACGGTTTCGCCGTCGACCAGGCAGAACAGCGAGACCTCGGGGCCGTCGAGGAACGACTCCAGCAGCACCGGATGGCCGTTCTCGATGATCTCCGCGGCATGATCGCGGGCCGCGTCGCGGTCGGTGGTCACCACGACGCCCTTGCCGGCGGCGAGACCGTCGTCCTTGACGACCCAGGTGGGCCCGAACCGGTCGAGTGCCTCGTCGATCTGCGCGGGAGAGTCCACAACTTCGCTGTGGGCGGTGCGCACGCCCGCAGCGGCCATCACATCCTTCGCGAACGCTTTGGATCCTTCGATGCGCGCGGCGGCGGCAGACGGGCCGAAGCAGGGAATCCCCGCCGCGCGGACAGCGTCGGCTACGCCGAGCACGAGCGGGACCTCGGGTCCGATGACGACGAGATCCGCCTTCTGGGCTTTCGCCAGCGCCACCACGTCGTCGGCGGCTGCCGCGTCCACCGGGAACTGCTCGGCGATCGCGGCGGTCCCGGCGTTACCGGGCGCGACCATGACGGCCGTCACTCCGGGGTCGCGGCGCAGGGCCAGGGCGAGAGCATGTTCACGGGCACCGGAGCCGATAACGAGTACGCGCACGCAGGACAGACTACGGGACCGGTTTCCACACGAGATCGGCGCGGCAGCGGCTCCGGGCGACGGCAGCGGCATTGGGGAGGTCGACGTTGTCCACCCAGTCGCGGGCCTGATCGTCGTCTCGTCCGTTGGCGACGTGCCGGTGTACGAGGCGGCGGGTGAGCGTGGGATCGGGGACGTCGAGGTAGATCGAGAGGTCGAGCAGCGACCGGATCTCGCCCCATCCTCCCTCGTCGAACAGCAGGTAATTGCCCTCCGTGATCACCACGCGGTCCTCGGGAGCTATCGCGTGGACCCCGGCGATCGGCTCGTCGAGCCGCCGGGAGAAGTCCGGTGCATAGATCGTCTCACTGCCGCGTGCCCTGATCCGCTCGAGGACGTTGCGATAACCCGCGACGTCGAACGTGTCCGGCGCTCCCTTCCGGGCGCGGGCCCCGCGGGCGTCGAGTTGCCGGTTCGACAAGTGGAACCCGTCCATGGGGGCCTGGCCGGCGGCGATACCCGCTCGCCGGAGCGCCTTCATCAGCAACCATGCCGCGCGACTCTTGCCCGCGCCCGGGGGCCCGCACAGACCCACTACGGTGCGCCGGCCCTCCGGAAGGCCCGCCAGCACGTGCGTGACGAGTTCGTCGACGAGTTCCCGCAGCGGTCCTGTGCGCACGGATTCGGGGCGTGCGGATCCGGGGGTTGCGGATCCGGGGGTTGCGGATTCGGGGGTTGCGGATTCGGCATCCACAGGTTCGGAGCACACAGGTTCGGGGGCCTCCATGTGAGCGACGATACGACTGTGGTGGTCCGGACCCTCGACGCGCAGCGCGAACACCGGTGGCATCCGGCGGGCTCCCGGCTGTCGCGGAGGTCGCCGACCGACTGCGATCCGCCTATCCTCGCGCTATGGCATCCGTCTTCAGCATGATCATCTCCGGGGAACTGCCGGGCCGATTCGTCTGGCAGGACGACGACGTCGTCGCGTTCCTCACCATCAACCCCCTGACCGAAGGGCACGTGCTCGTCGTGCCCCGGCAGGAAGTCGACCACTGGGAGAGCGTCGACGACGAACTCTGGACCAAGCTCAACGGCGTCGCGCAGATCGTCGGCAAGGCGGTACGGGCCGCGTACGACGCGCCGCGCACCGGTCTGGTGATCGCGGGTCTCGAGGTTCCGCACCTGCACCTGCACGTCTTCCCGGCCCGCTCGATGGCAGATTTCGACTTCGCAACCGTGGAGAAGGATCCGTCGGCAGAGTCCCTCGACCGTGCGCAGAACAAGATCCGCGACGAACTCAGGACGCTGGGGTACGCGGACAACGTCCCGGAGTGACGGAACGGCCCGGACCCCCCGAGGGTCCGGGC
>JAEZDV010000051.1 GCA_023417985.1 Actinomycetes bacterium
GGTGTGTGCAGTTGCACACACCCGCCCCTTTTCTAGTTCGAGCCTCAGCTCACCTGCAACTCCAGTTCGTCGCCGGCGACGTCGACCTCGACGCGCCCACCCTCGACGAGGGTGTCGTCGAGCAGCATGTCGGCGATCCGGTCGTCGACCACCCGAGCGATGGACCGGCGCAGCGGACGAGCACCGAATTCGGGCTGATGTCCGTGCCGGGCGATCCACTCCACGGCCTCGGGGCTGATATCGATCTCGATGCCCTTGGCCTGGAGCCGCTTCCGGCTCTCGTCGAGCAGGAGATCGGCGATCCGGTGCAACTGCTCGTCGTCGAGCCTGCGGAAGACGACGATCTCGTCGATGCGGTTGAGGAACTCCGGCCGCATCGATTCGCGCAGCCGTCCCATCACCCGATCGCGCAGGGGCTTTTCGGCCGCCTCCGCATCGCCGGTGGTGAACCCGATGGCTCCACCGCGGCTGGAGATGATGTCCGAACCCAGGTTGCTGGTCATGATGACAACGGTGTTCGTGAAGTCCACCGTGCGGCCCTCGCCGTCGGTGAGGCGACCGTCGTCGAGCACCTGCAACAGGGTGTTGAACACATCCGGGTGCGCCTTCTCGATCTCGTCGAGCAGCACGACCGAATACGGATTGCGGCGGACCTGCTCGGTCAGCTGACCGGACTCCCCGTAGCCCACGTACCCGGGCGGGGCACCGACGAGCCGGCTCACGGTGTGCCGTTCACCGAACTCGCTCATGTCGATGCGCAGCATCTTGCGCTCGTCGCCGAACAAGACTTCCGCCAGCGCCTTCGCCAGCTCGGTCTTGCCCACGCCGGTCGGGCCGAGGAACAGGAAGCTGCCCACCGGACGATGCGGGTCGCTCATACCCGAGCGGCTCCGGCGGACGGAACGCGCGACCGCGCGCACCGCCTCGTCCTGACCGATGACGCGCTTGTGCAGTTCGTCCTCGAGGGTGCGGAGGCGTTCCTTCTCCACCCGGGTCATCTGCGTGACGGGAATGCCCGTCGCACGCGAGACGACCTCGGCGATCAGTTCGGTGCCGACCACCGGCAGCTCCGCGTCGGCCGGCGAGCCGGAGTCGAGGCGCTGCTGGATGCGGACGATCTCGTCACGGACCCGCGAAGCCTCCTCGTAGTCTTCGGCCTGCACCGCGCGGTCCTTCTCCGCTTCGAGTTCGACGAGACGATCCCGTAGCTGCGCGTCGTCGACCCGCGGGGTGTGCAGCCGCAGCCGCGCACCTGCCTGGTCCACGAGGTCGATCGCCTTGTCCGGCAGGTGCCTGTCGGGCAGATACCGGACCGACAGTTCCACAGCGGCGTCGAGGGCCTCGTCCGTGTAACGGACGCCGTGGAAATCGGCGTAGCGGTCCCGCAGTCCGTGGAGGATGGCAACCGTGTCCTCGCGGCTCGGCTCACCGACCATCACGGGACCGAAGCGGCGTTCGAGCGCCGGGTCCTTCTCGATGTGCTTGCGGTATTCGTCGAGCGTGGTCGCACCGACGATGTGCAGTTCGCCGCGGGCGAGCTTGGGCTTGAGGATGTTGCCCGCGTCCATCGCGTTGTCGTTCCCGCCACCGGCGCCCACGACCGTGTGGAGTTCGTCGATGAACACGATCAGCGCGCCCGCCTGCGCGGTGATCTCCTCGAGCACCTTCGTCAGGCGCTCCTCGAAGTCGCCACGGTAGCGGGTGCCCGCGACCATGCCCGTCAGGTCGAGCTGGACGATTCGCTTGTCGCGCAGGTTTTCCGGAACCTCGCCGTCGACGATTCGCTGGGCGAGCCCTTCGACGATCGCGGTCTTGCCCACGCCCGCCTCACCCAGCAGGACTGGGTTGTTCTTGGTCCGGCGGGAGAGGATCTCGAGCGTCTGCTCGATCTCGTCGGCGCGGCCGACGACGGGGTCGATACCACCGTTGCGGGCCCGCTCGGTGAGGTCCACACCGAACTTGTCCAGGGTCGGGGTCGCCGAGTCGCCGCCCGCCTCGGCCGGCGGCACGGGTTGAAGCGCCGTCTGCAGCGACTGCGGGGTGACGCCGAGGGAAGCGAGCAACCGACCCGGGGCGCGGGTTTGATCCGCAGCCAGAGCGAAGAACACGTGCTCGGGGTCGATGTACGTCGAGCCGAGCGCACGCGCGAGCTGGTGCGCTTCGAGCAGCGCGGTCTTGACCGCACCGCTGAGGGCGGGAGCCGAAACCCCGGAGTCCGGGTTGCTCTGCGGCAACCGCTGGTCCACAGCCGCGACGACTGCGGCCGGATCGGCTCCGGACCGGGTCATGACGGTGCGAGCCGGATCGGTTTCCGCCATGGCGCGGAGGAGGTGCAGTGCGTCGAGGTCGGCGTCACCGCGTTCTGCGGCGAAGCGAGCCGCGACCGCCATCAGTTCCTGCGTACCGCGGCTCATGAAGCGGGAGAGGTCGATTCGGCCGGGGCCGCCAGGCCCGAAGAATGCCGTCATTCCGAAGCCTTTCTCTTGACTTGAGCCTTACTCACTCAACTAACGTGCCGAACACTTCATCAATTCCGGAGCCGGAGGGCAAATGAAGGTGAGGTACGTCACTCGGATCGAGTAGAGCGTTGTATTGTGCACAACACAACGGGGCACTACTTTATTTCTCGTGTCGGATCCTTTCGCTCTCGATCAGCAGGTGTGCTTCGCGCTCTATCGGGCGTCGCGCGCCACCACCGCGGTGTATCGACCGCTCCTGGACCGACTCGGCGTCACCTACCCGCAGTATCTGGTGCTGCTTGCACTGTGGGAACGCGACGCGCGCGGGGTGCACGACCTGTGCGACGCGCTCGACCTCGACACCGGGACGCTTTCACCTCTCCTGAAACGACTCGAGTCGGCCGGGCTCGTCGAACGGACACGGCAACGCGACGACGAGCGACGTGTCGTCGTCCACCTCACGGACGCCGGCAACGCCCTCCGGAAGGAGGCCGAGGACATCCCCGGCTGCGTAGCCCGCGCAGGACGTCTCGACCTCGACGAACTCGTCGAACTCCGCGACACGCTCCACCGCTTGACCGCCGCGCTGCAGAACGCAGCCGACGACATCAACGAGGAAAGGTAGGACCGCCGTGAACATCATCTACACCGCAGAAGCCCTCGCCACGGGAGCCGGGCGCAACGGCCACGCCCGCACGAGCGACGGCAAGCTCGAGGTCGACCTCGCCATGCCGGTCGAGATGGGCGGCAACGGTGAAGGCACCAACCCCGAACAGTTGTTCGCGGCGGGATACGCGGCGTGCTTCCATTCCGCGCTTCAGATGATCGCGCGGCAGGAGAAGGCGGACATCAGCGATTCCGCCGTCGGCGCCCGCGTAGGCATCGGCCCGACCGACGGCGGCGGATTCGGCCTCGCGGTCACCCTCGAGGTCACCCTGCCCAAGCTTTCGGCCGAGCAAGCCCGGGAACTCACGGAAAAGGCGCACCAGGTGTGCCCGTATTCCAACGCGACCCGCGGCAACATCGAGGTCACTCTCGAGGTCTCCGAGGACTGATCGCCGGTCCCGCCCACCGGCCTCAACACGTGTCCACGCTGCGTCGGCGTAGCGTGGACACGTGCGTATGCAGGACGGGTCACGGCTGACGAAGTTCGCGGCCGAACTCGGATTCACTCTCGACGACTTCCAGGTCCGGGCCTGTCGCGCACTCGAAGACGACCGGGACGTGCTCGTGTGCGCGCCGACGGGGGCAGGAAAGACCGTCGTGGGCGAATTCGCCGCCTACCTCGCCTTGGAGATACGCCACTCCTCGGCCTCGCGAGCCGATACCCCGTCGCGCGGCACGTGTTTCTACACCACGCCCATCAAGGCGCTGAGCAATCAGAAGTACAACGATCTCGTCGAGCGATTCGGTGAGGGCGAGGTCGGCCTTCTCACCGGCGACATCACGCTCCACCCGCATGCACCCGTCGTCGTCATGACGACCGAGGTCCTCCGCAGCATGCTGCACTCCCGATCCCCGCTGCTCGACGGGCTCACCCATGTGGTGATGGACGAGGTGCATTATCTCGCGGACCGTGAGCGCGGAGCGGTCTGGGAGGAGACGATCCTCTATCTTCCGGCCGAGGTGCGACTCGCCAGCCTCTCGGCGACGGTGAGCAATGCGGAGGAGTTCGGGGAGTGGATCCGCAGTGTGCGCGGTGAGACGACGGTGGTCGTCGACGAGGTCCGCCCGGTACCGCTGACCCAGCACATGCTGGCCGGTGGCCGCCTGTTCGACCTCTTCTCCCCCACCACCGGCATCGTCGACGACACCCTCGACCGCTACATCGCACATCGGCAACTGGCCGACGCAGCCCCGCCTCCCGGCGGCGGGAAGCGTCGCAGACGCCGCACCCCCACGCCGGTTCCTGCCGGCGGTGACCGTCCGGAGATCGTGGCGCGGCTCGAAGCCGAACAGCTGCTACCCGCGATCTGGTTCCGTTTCAGCCGTTCCGGGTGCGACGCGGCGGTCACCGAATGCCTCGACTCGTCGCTGCGGCTCACCGAAGCGGCAGAGATTCCGCAGATCCGGGCGATCGCCGACCTGCACACTGCCGCGCTGCCTCCGGCCGATCTCGACGCGGTGGGGTACGCCGACTGGATGGAGGGCCTCGAACGAGGATTCGCCGCCCACCACGCCGGGCTCGTCCCCGCGTTTCGGCACGCGGTGGAGGACCTGTTCTCCCGCGGGCTCGTCCGCGTCGTGTTCGCGACGGAGACACTCGCGGTGGGCGTCAACATGCCTGCCCGCACCGTCGTGCTCGAACGCCTCGTCAAACCGACGGCCTCCGGGCCGGTTCGCCTGACACCCGGTGAATACACCCAGCTCACCGGTCGCGCCGGGCGCCGCGGGATCGACGAGCGGGGGCACGCGGTGGTCCTGTGGAACCCCGACACCCTGCCCGCCGCTGTGGCCGGGCTCGCCTCGACCCGCGCCTACCCTCTGCACAGCTCGCTCCGTGTCGGTTACAACACCTGCGTCAACCTCGTCGATCGCCTCGGCCTCGAGGGGGCTCGGGAACTCCTGGACCGTTCGTTCGCGCAATTCGAGGCGGAACGGTCGGTGAGTGCGTTGTCCGACGCCGTGCGGGTGAATACGACGATGATTGCCGATCTCGACGCGCAGCTTTCCGAGGCAACAGGTTTCGCCGAGTACCGGAGCCTGCACGAACGGCTCACCGTCGCACGCACCACCGCCCCCGCCGACACCGTCACCGCACTCGCCCGTGCTGTGCGTTCACATCCCGGCCACCACCGGCCGGACCGCGTTCACCTCCTGGCGACAGCGGGCCGCCTCGCCGAGCTGCGTACCGACACCCGTCGTATGCGCGCCGAGATAGACGCGGTCACCGGGCGTCTGCGCGACACGTTCGATCGCACACTCGCGGTGCTCGAGGAACGCGGATATGTCCACCTCGATCCCGCCGGGAAGTCGGCGCACGTCACGGACGACGGGAGACGACTCGGCCGGATCTACTGCACCAGTGACCTTCTCGTCGCCGAGTGCGTGCGGACCGGCGCGTGGGCGGGACTCGAGCCCAGCGAACTCGCAGCGGTGACGTCGAGCGTGCTCGGCGAGAGTCGGCAGCGCAGCGCAGGTGCCTCCGGATCCACCACCCCTGCGGTGGACGAGGCACTGCGCGCCACCACACGGCTGTGGGGCGAACTCGCCGCGGCCGAGGAACGACACGGGCTGACGGCCACCCCCGATCCCGATCCGGTGGCCGTGAAGGCCGTTCACCGATGGGCCCGGGGGGACGGTCTCGCGGTGGCCCTTCGCGTCGCGTCGGAAGCCGGGCTCTCGCCGGGCGATCTGGTACGCCGCTACCTGCGCACCCTGGATCTGGTCGACCAGACCGGACTGTGCCGGCGCGACGACCTGCCCCCGGTGTCGTTCACGTTGACGTGAGCGGGCTCTGCACGTCGCAGAGTCGTTCCGACAGCTCCCACAGACGCGACGCGACGTACTCGTCGTGCGAGCGCGCATTGGACTTCACCTTCTTGGGGTGCCCCCGCATCTCGAACAGTCCACCCGGCCCGTAGAAACCGCCCGGCTCCGCGTCGGGGGAGGTCGCGGCGTACAGTGACGGCAGCGCACCCATCTTCGCGGACTGCCCGATCACCGGCGTCACGAGTTCGACGAGCTTTCCGTACCGGGACTCGCTGCGGTACTGCAGGTTCGTCGACGAGTACCCCGGATGCACCGCAATGGATTTCACCGCCGACCCGTGTGCGGCCAATCGCCGCTGCAACTCGTAGGCGAACAGCAGATTCGCCAGCTTCGACTGGCCGTAGGCCGGCCACCGCTCGTATCGGCGCCGCTCCCAGTTCACATCGTCGAGGTCGATCTTGCCGATCCGATGCATGGTGCTGCTCACGGTCACGACCCGATCGGTGATACGGCCCAGCAGAAGTGCGGTCAGCGCGAAGTGCCCGAAGTGATTGGTACCGATCTGCATCTCGAACCCGTCGGCTGTACGGCGGAACGGCACCGCCATCACACCTGCATTGTTCACCAGCACATCGATCGTCTCGTGGGAGGCGGCGAGGCCCGCGGCGAATTCGCGTACCGACGACAGATCTGCGAGGTCCAGCCTGCGTACCTCGGCGTTCTCCCCGATGCCGTCGGCAACCTCCTGGCCCTTCGCGACGTCGCGGCACGCCAGGACCACCTGTGCACCGGCGCGCGCGAGCGCTCGGGCCGTCTCGGCTCCCAGGCCGCTGTTGGCCCCCGTCACCACCACGGTGCGGTTGCTCTGGTCCGGGATGTCGTTCGCTGTCCATGCCGCCATAACTGGCCACCCTACGTACGTAACGGCATCGAAAACAGGGGATCGTGGTGTTCGCGGGAACATCCCCGGCAGAGCCTCGGACGGGCGCACCGGCCGCGGAGATCTCGCTCTCCGCCGGTGAGCGTTCCCAGTCGGCAGCACGCCTCGTAGAGTGCACGCGGGCGCGAGTCCCGCAGGGGCGCACGGGGCGCGGACAACAGGGGAGGTTTGCATCGATGGCGTACCGGAACGGGTCCACCGACCGCGAGGTCGGCGAGGCACTGCGGCAGGGAGATCCTGCCGCGACGAGGCGGCTGTACGACCTGTACGCACCCGGATTGTTCGCGTACGCGTGTGGCTTCGTCGACGGATCGACCGCGTCCGACGTCGTGTACGACTCGGTCTGGATCGCCACGCGGCGAATCGACGCCCTTCGCGACATCGGATTGTTGCGTGCGTGGCTCTATGCGATCGTCCGATCGGAATGTGGCAGACAGGGACGCGTGAGCGGTTCCGTCGGTTTCGTGCCCACGACCGATCCTGCGGCGCCGCCGCTGCGACCCGAGGTGTACGCGGTTCGCGATGCGGTCGGTGAACTCGGTGCCACCGAACGCGAGGTCCTCGAACTGTCGGTGCGACACCATTTCACCGCGCAGGAGATCGACGCGATTCTCGGATCGGTGGCCGGTGACGGCCGCTCGTTCGCCCGCGCCCAGGAAGCGGTGGACCTCGCCGTACCGACGGTCCCGAACGCCACCGGATTGTTCGCCTCCCTGCCGCCCGTCCCACTCCCGCCGCGTCTGCGCGACCGTGTGCTCACGGCGATTCCTCTCGACACCGAACTCACCGACATGGGGCGCCGCATCGAACCGTTGAACCGGAACGGTTTCCCCACCGTCCGGCGTGGACGCGGGAAGAGGTCGGCGATCGTCGTCGCCGCCGTTGCCGCGGTAGTGGCACTCGCCGTCGTCGCGGTCGCCGCGCGACCCGCTCCGGAC